>JBHEOA010000080.1:0-25059 GCA_046261835.1 Gemmatimonadota bacterium | reverse complement strand
GCTTTTTTTGGTTGAGCGCTTGACATGCCTCTCCCACACGTCATACAATGTGGGGCCAAATGGGATAAAGTGGTATAAAATGGTGGAGCGGGGAGCCTCGTGCGACTGGATCAATTCGCGGAGCGTCGATCACGTACCTCGGCCAATACACCCATACCGTCGACGAGAAGGGCCGCGTCAGTCTTCCCGCTCGCTTCCGCGACGGCGAGCCCGGCCAGACGTTCGTCGTCACCCGCGGCATCGGTCCCTGCCTCTTCCTCTATCCGGAGGACGCATGGAGCAGGGTGGTCGAGCGACTCGACCGGCAGAAGGCGCGCACGGACCCCGAACAGCGACGATTCTTTCTTCAGCTCATGCAGAACACGGTCGAGACCTCGATCGACGGCCAGGGCCGCCTCTCGATCCCGCCGCGCCTCGCGGAGCTGGCCGGGATCGAACGAGAGATCGTCTTCGTCGGCGCCGGCGAGGTCATCGAGATGTGGAATCCGAAGAGGTACACCGAGTACATCGGATCGGCCGATCGCGAGTTCGATCAATGGTTGGAGCGCTTCCTCTAGCTCGACGCGCGACGGGTTGACCGACAGCTACCACGCGCCGGTCCTTCTCGCGGAGGTGCGCGATCTGGTGCGGCCCCGTCCGGACGGCCTCCACCTCGACGCCACCGTCGGCGGCGGGGGTCACGCAGAAGCGATCCTCGAGGCCTGCTCTCCGAGCGGACGGCTGATCGGGCTGGACCGCGATCCGGCGGCCATCGAGCATGCTCGCCGACACTTGACGCGCTTCGGCGAGCGGGTCGAGCTGCACGTGCTCAACTTTGCCGACCTCGACGAGGTGCCGGCCCTGGCGGAGCCCGCTCCGCTGCTCGCCGGCGCGCTCTTCGACCTCGGCGTCTCCAGCGCTCAGATCGACGATTTGGCGCGCGGCTTCAGTTACCGGCAGGATGCTCCGCTGGATATGCGGATGGGGCCCAGAGGGGAGCCTGCACGGGACTGGTTGTCGCGCGCCGATATTGATGTCCTCACCCGGGTCCTGTGGGATTTCGGGGAGGAGCGACATGCCCGCCGCATCGCACGCGCCATCGTGCGCGAGCGCGAGCGGGAACCCATCGCCACGACGGGACGGTTACGCGAGATCGTCGAAGCGGCCGTGCCCGCGAGCAGCCACCGTCTCAAGTCGGTCGCGCGCGTCTTCCAGGCGCTGCGCATCGCCGTCAACGACGAGCTGACCGCCCTGGAAGAGGGCCTGAGAAAGTGCGTCGAGCGGCTGGAGGAAGGCGCGCGACTGGCGGTCATCGCCTATCACTCGCTCGAAGACCGGATCGTCAAGCGGTTCTTCCGCGACCTGGCGCGAGACTGTGTTTGTCCGCCGGACTTTCCGGTGTGTCGCTGCGGGAAGCAGTCCGAGGCGGCGATCCTGACGCGCAGGCCCATCCGTCCCGGCGCTGCCGAGCTCGCGGCCAATCCACGCGCGAGAAGTGCCTTGTTGCGGGTGATCGAGCGTCGACGTTCCTAGCCACGAAAGCGACCGCATGAACGTTTACGTAAGGGAGTACCAGAAATTCGAGCGCAAGAGCCGACGGCGGGACAGCTTCGTCGTCCGCTACCTGCCGATACTTCTCGTGCTCGCCGGCGCGGTCGTGGTGGGCAAGATCTACGCGCAATCGGTGGCGATTGCCTGGTCGGAGCGTCTCCTCGAGCTCAAAGAGACGAGCCGCGACCTCGAGCTTCAGAACAGCGAGCTCGAGCGCACCATCGCCACGTTGCGGACGCGCGAGCGCATCGCCCAGGAGGCTGGTGAGCGTCTCGGCATGGTCGTCCCGACCGAGGACGCCGTTCTATGGCTCACCGTCCTCGATCGCAGCCCCCGCGCTCCGATAGCCACGGCGACGCCGCGTGACCCGCGGGCGGTCGTCCGCGACTGGTTGGACGCGCTTTGGCAGGAGGAAGCTCTCGCGCTGACGAGCCAGTAGCGCGCCGTGGAAGGGCGGCGTCTAACGATCGCCCGGCGGCGCCAGCGCTGGCTTTCGCTCGTGCTTCTCCTGTTCGGCGCGAAGCTCGCCTGGTCTCTCTTCGACATCCAAGTCCTCGCCCACGCGGAGTACCAAACCGCCGCCCAGCGGCAGCAGAAGAAGCGTGTCGTCATCCCGCAACGCCGCGGCGCGATCTACGACCGTAACGGCATCGCGATCGCGCTCAACCGCGAGCAGTATCGGGTCTTCCTCGTCCCACGGAACATCGATGACGTCGACCGCTTCGTCGACGAGTTCACGGCGGCGGTACCCTACGACGCGCGAACGCTGCGCGCGCGGATCGCGCAGGGCGGGTGGTACGTACGCCTGCCAGGCGTCGTTTCGCGCGATGCGGTGCGCAAGCTCGAGCAGGAGGGGCTGAAAGGATTCGGCGTCGAAGCGGCGTTCGTCCGCCATTATCCGTACGGTGATCTAGCGGCCGACCTGCTCGGCCGAGTGGATGTCGACAATGTGGGTATAGAGGGGCTCGAGCTCCACTACGACGACGCATTGCGGGGCCGTCCAGGCTTCGCGGTACACCAGCGTGACGCGCTGGGACGTGAGTTCCCGAACTTCACGTATCCGATCGAGCCGCCAGTTCACGGCAAAGACATCCATCTCACAATCGACGTCGCGCTCCAGGAGATCGCCGAATCGGCGCTCGACGAGGCGGTCGAGAAGACCCGCGCCAAGAGCGCCTCGATCGTCCTCGTCGATCCACGCACCGGCGAGGTGCTGGCCATGGCCAATCGCGACGCCGCTGGTTCACGTGCGCCTCGTAACTATGCGGTGACCGATCCGTTCGAGCCTGGCTCGACCTTCAAGATCGTGACCCTCGCCGGCCTGTACGAGGAGGGACTGGCCGCCCCCGGCGACTCCCTCTTCTGCGAGAATGGCTCGTGGAGATACAACGGTCGGACCCTCCGCGACGTGCACCCCTATGGATGGATGACTGTCGAGCAGGTGATCGAGGAGTCATCGAACATCTGCGCGGCGAAGCTGGCCGAGCGCCTGGGGGATGCGCGGCTTCATGAGTACGCTCGGCGCTTCGGGTTCGGGCTGCCGACCGGCCTCGATTTCCCGGGAGAGCCGCGGGGGGTTCTCAAGTCGCCCGACCAATGGTCGGCTCTCACGCCCGCCTCGATGGCGATGGGGTACGAGGTCATGGCGACGTCGCTCCAGATGGCGATGGCCTATGCGGCGATCGCCAATGGCGGGGAGCTCATGCGACCCTACGTCGTGCGGAGGGTCGTGGGGCGCAGCGGTCGAATGGAGTTCGAGGGGCGGCCGCAGCGGGTCAGGCGGGTGGTCCGATCCGAAACATCGCGGCTGATCACCCAGGCACTCGTCCGCGTGGTGGAGTCGGGAACCGCGCAAAAGGCGCACCTCGAGGTTCTGCCGATCGCGGGCAAAACGGGAACGGCCAAGAAGGCGGCCGAGCACGGATACACCCACGGTCTCTATACGTCTTCATTCGTCGGGTTCTTCCCGGCGACCGAACCCCGCTACGTCGCCTTCATCCGGGTGGACGAGCCGGTCGGCGAGTTCTACGGCGGCCTGGTGGCGGCGCCGGTCTTTCGTCAAACAGTGGAGTCGAGCCTTCTGACCGAGACCCTCGCCCGATCGACGGACGTCGTCGAGGGGATGAGCGCCCCCGAGCGCATCCTCTGGACAGGATCGGAGGCGTTCGGTGAGCTGCCTCCGCTGCCGGCCGACACGACCACGGCGGAGGATGCGGTCGTCGACGTCGTATCCGTCGAGCCGGCGGAAGAGCCGCCGTACGATCCGCGCAATCGTGTCAAGGTGCCCGACTTCAGCGGCCTCTCGCTCCGCGAGGCGGTCAGGCAGGCCGCCCGGCTCGGTCTCCAGCTCTCGTTCACCGGGACGGGCCGCGTGGCGGGGCAGATTCCCGAGTCGGGAGAGATCGTGGCGCGCGGCGAGGTGGTCCGGCTCCAAAATCCCTAGTGTCGTCCCCGCACGAGGCTAGGATCTTGGGCGGGAGAATGCGCCGGATGGTCGAGATCGCGCCCCGGGAAACGACGCTCGCCGACCTCGCCGCGCTAGTCGGCGGCCGCGTCGTCGGTTCCGAAGAAACGCGGGTGACCGGATTGACTCATGACAGTCGCCGCGTGCGGCCCGGCGACCTCTTTGCCGCGGTGCCCGGGTTCGAGCGGGACGGTCACGCGTTCGTGCCGGCCGCGACGGCGGCGGGCGCCAGCGCGGTCCTCGTCGAGCGCGAGGTAGACGGGTCCGTGCCGGCGATCGTGGTCGACGACGTACGGCGCGCGCTGGGTCCGATCGCTCATGCCATCTGGGGCGACCCGACGCGCGATCTCGTCGTGGCCGGCGTCACGGGCACCAACGGCAAGACGACGACGTCGTTCTTGATCGCCGCCGTGCTGCGTGCCGCGTACGGCGAGACGGCGATCCTGGGCACCCTCGGGCTCCGGCGCGGCGGCGATTCGATCGCGATCGGCTTTACCACCCCCGAGGCGGCCGACCTCGCGCGTGTCATGGCTGAGCTCGCGGGCGAGGGCGTCCGCGCGGTCAGCATGGAGGTGTCGAGTCACGCGCTCGAGCTCGGCCGCGTCCGTGGCGTCCGTTTCGTGGCGGGCGTGTTCACGAACCTGAGCGTCGAGCACCTCGACTTCCACGGAACCCTCGAGGCGTATGGCGAGGCCAAGCTCGCTTTCTTCGAGACGCTGGCGGAGCAGCAGGCGTTCGCCGCGGTCAACGCCGACGATCCGTGGGGCGAGCGATTCCGCGCGGCGGGGCCTCGGGGGACGTGGCGGTACAGCCTGGAGGACCCGCTGGCCGAGGTCTTCGCCGAGCGATTCGACTCCGCCCCCGACGGCAGTCGCATCGAGGTCCGGACGCCCGCCGGGTCGTTCGAGACGCGGCTCCTGATTCCGGGCCGCTGGAACGTGGCCAACGCTCTCGCCGCCGCGGCGGTCGGCGTGGGGCTCGGAATCGCCCCCGACCGGGTCGGTGCGGCGCTGGCGACGGTCGATCGGGTCCCGGGACGCTACGAGGTGTATACCGGAGGCAGTGTGACGGTGATCGTGGATTACGCCCACACCCCGCTCGCGTTCGAGCGGATTCTCAAGGCGGTCCGCCAGAGCGGTGCCGAACGCGTATTTTGCATTTTCGGCTGCGGCGGCGAACGGGACCGCACCAAGCGACCGGAGATGGCCCGGATCGCGGGCGCTTGGGCGGACGTGGTGTACGTGACCGTGGACAACCCGCGACGGGAACCCGTCGAGCAGATCATGGACGACACGCTTCCCGGCTTCGCCGGGGCGACCGCCCGCTGGGAGCGGATCGACGATCGTGCCGCGGCGATCCATCGGGCAATCGCCGAGGCGCGTCCGGGCGACGTGGTTTGCCTGCTCGGCAAGGGCGACGAGGAGTACCAGCTGATCGGAACGACCAAGCATCCCCATTCGGACCGCATCGAGGCGATGGCCGCGCTCGGCGCGCGCGAGAAGGCGCGATGAGCGCGCGTTTCACGGTCGCCGACGTGTCGGCGTCTCTGGGCCGCGGTCCCGAGCGCCCGGCTTCTCCCGACGAGACGTTCACGCGGATCGTGATCGACAGCCGCGGCGTTCAGCCCGGCTACCTGTTCGTCGGACTCCGCGGCGAGCGGCACGATGGCAGCGCTTTCCTCGCCGACGCGGTTCGCGCCGGCGCGACTGCGGCGGTGGGCGAGGACCGCCGTTTCGAGGGACGCGAGAGAATCGCTTTCTGGCCCGTCGCCGACGGCCGTGCGGCGCTCCAGTCGCTCGCCGCCCATCATCGCGCGCGACTGGCCACGCGGGTGATCGGGGTGACGGGCTCGAACGGCAAGACCACGACCAAGGAGCTCATCGCGGCGGTCCTCTCCCAGCGGTTCCCGACCGCGCGAACGCACGGGAATCTCAATAACCAGGTGGGAGTACCGCTCACGCTCCTCGAGATCGAGGAGCGCCACGCCTGGGCCGTGGTCGAGATGGGGATGAACCAGCCGGGCGAGATCGCCCCGCTCGCGACGATCGCCCGCCCCGAGGTTGGCGTCATCACCAACGTCGCCGCGAGCCATCTCGAAGGGCTCGGGACGCTGGAGGCGATCCTCGACGAAAAGCTCGCCCTGGCTCGCGCGCTGACTCGCGGAGACCTCCTGGTCTACGGCGGCGACCAGCCGCTGTTGACGGCTGCTGCGCGCGGCCTTTCGTGCCGCACGATCTCGTACGGCCTCGATCCCGCCAACGACGTGGCGCCCGAGCGGTGGGAGCTCGACGAGGACGGCCGTGGGTGCTTCGTCCTGGACCGCAAGACGTATCGACTGCGCCTCGCCGGAAAGCACAACGTCGTGAACGCGCTGGCGGCGGTGGCGGTGGGGCGCGAGGCCGGGCTCGGGTCGGCCGAGATCGCCGTCGGGCTGGCCGAGGTCGACGCGCTACCCCTGCGCATGCAGCTCGAGCGGTGGGGCGACGTCGTGGCGCTGGTCGACTGCTACAACGCCAACCCGGAGAGCGTCCTCTCGGCGGCCGCCACGTTGTCGACCCTCGCCGGCGCACGCCGGCGCATCGCCGTCCTGGGAGAGATGCTCGAGCTGGGTGCCGATGGCCCCGCGCTTCACGAGGAGGTCGGCCGTGCGCTGGCGGTCGGCGGCTCGGTCGACCTGGTCGTCGCGGTGGGCCGGGGCGCGACGCCGATCGCCGAGGGCGCGGCCCGCGCCGGACTCCGCGCCGAGCGGTTCGTAGACCCGGCGTCGGCCGCCCGCTGGCTCGTCGACCGGCTCGAGCCCGGCGACGCGGTGCTCTTCAAGGCGAGCCGCGGGGCCGCGCTCGAGACCGTGGTCGCGCCGGTCCGCGAGGCGTGCCTCGACGGCGCCGCGCGGAACCCGGCGAGGCGCTGAAGATGCTGTACGATCTCCTCGTTCCGCTCGCCGACGAGCACACTTTCTTCAACATCTTCCGCTACATCACGTTCCGCGCGGCGTACGCGACGGTGACCGCGCTTCTCCTCTCGTTCGTCCTGGGGCCGTGGGTCATTCGTAAGCTCCGCGCGCTCAAGGCAGGCCAGATGATCCGCGAGGAGGGTCCCCAGTCGCATCAGCGCAAAGCGGGGACTCCGACGATGGGCGGGGTCTTGATCATCGCGGCGATCGTGATTCCCACGCTCCTGTGGGCCGATCTCGACGAGCCCTTCATCCAGATGGTTCTGGTCGCGACCCTGTGGATGGGCGGGATCGGCTTTCTCGACGACTACCTCAAGGTCGTCAAGCGCCGCTCGCGCGGCCTGATCGCCGCTCAGAAGATCATCGGCCAGGTCCTCTTCGGGGTGATCCTCGGCGTCTGGCTTCACCTGTCGCCGCTCCACGCCGAGCATACGGCGATGACGGCGGTGCCGTTCATCAAGAACCTCTACGTGAACTTCGGGGCCCTCTACATCCCCTTCATCGTCCTCGTCGTCATCGGGACGACCAACGCGGTCAACCTGACCGATGGACTCGACGGATTGGCGATCGGCCTCTCCGGGATCGCGGCCGCCGCCTTCGCCGCCTTCGCGTACGTGATCGGACGCGCCGACTGGTCGGGCTATCTCCAGATCCTCTACCTGCCGGGGGGCGGCGAGCTGACGATCTACTGCGCGGCTCTGCTCGGGGCGGCGCTGGGGTTCTTGTGGTTCAACGCCTACCCGGCAGAAGTGTTCATGGGCGACACCGGCTCGATGGCGATCGGCGGGGCATTCGGGACGCTCGCCATCCTCCTCAAGATCGAGTTCGTGCTCGTCCTGATCGGCGGGGTGTTCGTGCTCGAGGCCCTGTCGGTCATCATCCAGGTCGTCTCGTTCAAGACGAGGGGCAAGCGGGTCTTCAAGATGAGCCCGCTCCATCACCACTTCGAGCTGTCCGGTTGGGCCGAGGAAAAGATCGTCCTGCGGTTCTACATCCTGGGGATTCTGTGCGCGCTGCTCGCGGCATCGACGCTGAAGCTCCGGTGAGCGATCTCCCCGAGCCGCGGGACGGGCCCGTCGTGGCGGGCGCCCGCGTGGGCGTTCTCGGCTTGGGCCGGTCGGGGGAAGCGGTGGCGCGGCTCCTCGCCCGGGCGGGTGCGGTGGTCTACGCTTCGGACCGGTCGGGCAACGAGCGCGCACGCCGCGCTGCGGCAGCGCTGGAGGCAGAGGGGGTCGCCGTCGAGCCCGACGCCCATGACCTCGACCGCCTTGCAACCTGCGACTGGATCGTGCCCAGCCCGGGGATCCCACCGACGGCCCCCGTCCTCGTCGACCCGCGCGTCCAGGGACGGCTGATCTACGCCGAGATCGAGGTCGCGTCGTGGTTCGCGCGCGCGCCGATCGCGGCGGTCACGGGAACCAACGGCAAGACGACCACGACCGAGCTCCTGGGTCACGTCCTCCGGAGGGGCGGGCGGCGGGCCAGCGTCGCGGGCAACGTGGGCCGGGCGTTCTCGGCCGCGATCCTCGAGGAGCCCGACGCCGAGTGGCACGTCCTCGAGGTGTCCTCGTTCCAGCTGGCGCGGATCGCGAGCTTCCGGCCACGCATCGCGGTCGTCCTCAACCTCACGCCCGACCACCTCGACGTCTATCCGACGATGGCGGCCTACGCCGCCGACAAGCGGCGGATCGCCGAGAACCAGAAGGCGGACGACCACCTCGTCCTCAACGCCGAGGATCTCGCCCTGTCGTCGCTCTACGACGGCGTCGGCGAGGCCACGCGTCACGCGTTCGATCGGCAGCGACGCGTCGCCCGCGGCGCCTGGCTCGACGAGGGCTGGATCGCGCTGGCGGGCGGCCCCGGCGAGGGGCGCGTCTTGCCCGTCGACCGGCTCCAGATTCCCGGGTTCCACAACGTGCAAAACGCGCTCGCGGCAACGGCGGCGGCGGCGCTGGCGGGAATCGCGCGCGACGCGATCGCCGAAGGTCTCGCTTCGTTCCGCGGCGTGCCGCACCGGCTCGAAACGGTGAGCGTCGCGAACGGGATCCGCTGGGTCAACGATTCCAAGGCGACCAACGTCGATTCGGCCGCGGTGGCGCTCCAGGCGTTCGATGCGCCGCTCGTCGTGATCCTGGGCGGGCGCCACAAGGGCTCGCCCTACGCGCCGCTCGCGCCGCTCCTCGCGGCCAAGGCGCGCGCGGTCCTGGCGATCGGGGAGGCCGCTCAGCTCGTCGAGGCCGAGCTCGGATCGGTGGCGCCGGTCGAGATCGCCGGCACGCTCGATCGTGCAGTGGAGCGTGCGCGCGCGATCGCGCAACCGGGCGACGTCGTGCTGCTGTCGCCCGCCTGCTCCTCGTACGACCAGTTCATCGACTACGTGGAGCGGGGCGAGCGCTTTCGGGCGCTGGTGGACGGGGGGCGCTGGTGAGAGCGAAGCGAGCCAAGGGTGGAGGTCTCCTCGCTCTCGGCCGTGGACGGGTCAGCGGCCCGCTCAAGGTGTGGGTGCTCGTCGTCGTCGGTTTCGGGCTCGTCATGGTGTACAGCGCGAGCTCGGTTCTGTCGCTCGGTAACTACGGCACGAGCACGGTCTACTTCACGGGCCAGTTGACCAGAGCGCTGATCGGCTTCGCCGCCATGATCGTGGTGGCGGCGCTCGACTATCGGATATGGGAGCGGCTCGCCAAGCCGTTGCTATGGCTGAGCGTCCTCGCGCTCCTGCTCCTCGCGATCCCGGTCGCCACGCCGTACACGCCGGAGCTCAACGGATCCCGGCGTTGGATCGTGCTCCCGGGGTTCCACTTCCAGCCCCTCGCGGCGGCGGGCCTCGCTCTGATCGTCTGGATGTCGGCGACGATCGTGCGGAAGGGCGATCGCCTCGATCGGTTCTCGGATGGGCTCGCTCCGCTTCTCGTCGTCCCTGCCCTGATGGCGCTCTTGCTGCTCTTTCAGCCCGACTTCAAGGGTGCAAGCCTCCTCTTGGCGGTCGCGTTTACGATGCTGTACCTCGGCGGAGTTCGCCTTCGCTACCTCGTGGGCATGGTCGCGGCGGTCGTGCCGGTGCTGGCCGTCGTCCTGGTCCTCGAGCCCTATCGGCTGCGGCGGCTGGCGTCGTTCGTCGATCCCGGTCATGACCTCGAGGGGATCTCGTACCAGATCCACCAGTCGCTGATCAGTCTGGGCTCCGGCGGCTGGCTCGGCGTGGGGCTGGGACAGAGCAAGCAGAAGTTCGCGTTCCTACCCGCCGCCTACAACGACTTCATTTTCTCGATCATCGGTGAGGAGCTGGGCATGGTAGGGACGCTCTTCGTGCTGGGGGCTTTCCTCTACTTCGGCTGGATCGGCTACGGGATCGCTCGCCGCGCGCCGGACGGCTTCGGGTTCCTGCTGGCCTCGGGCGTCACGACACAGATCGTCATGTCGGCGCTCGTCAACCTGGGCGTCGCCACCGCGATCCTGCCGACGACGGGTCTGACGTTGCCGTTCATCTCGTACGGGGGCACCGATCTGATCGTGCGCCTCGTCATGGTCGGAATCCTGCTGAGTGTCTCGCGCGACGCCGTCGACCACGTCCACGTGGGTCAGGGCGACGGGCGAAGGCGCCGCGGGGGCGCGCAAGCGGTGCGCCCGCGTCCAGCGTGGTGGCGCCGCCTCACGGGGAGAAGGATGCGCCTCGGTGAAAGTCGATGAGCTCGGACCCGGAGGACGGGTCGTGATCGCGGGGGGCGGAACGGGCGGTCACCTAGTGCCTGCCCTCGCGCTGGCGCGCGAGCTCGTGAACCGAAATTGCGAGGTGCTCCTGGTCGGTACGCCTCGCGATTCCGATCAACTGCTTCTGTCGGCTTCCGAATTTCCCTATCGTCTTTTAGCCGCGCCCGCCCTCCAGCGACAAAAGCGTTGGCAGAACGCGTGTCTACCCTTCACGCTGGCGGCGGCAGTCGCGCGAGCGCGCCGGATTCTGGTGGAGTTCCGTCCGGACGCGGCGGTCGGAACGGGGGGCTACGTGATGGTGCCCGTCATCCTTGCCGCCCGCCTGAGACGGGTCCCGATCCTCCTCCAGGAGCAGAACCGGATTCCCGGGATAGCCACTCGTTTCCTCGCGCGGTGGGCGCGCGGGGTGTGCGTTCAGTTCGCCGACAGCGCGGCCAAGCTCGGACGCACCCCCGTCGAGGTGACCGGAAGCCCGATCGCGCCACCGATCCCGGTCCGGTCGGATTTCACCGGGCGACTCGATCGATCGCGTCGCACCGTTGGAGTCTTCGGCGGGAGCCAGGGAGCCTCGGCGATCAACGACGCCCTCCTCTCGCTCCTCGCTCACGACCCCGACGCCGCGCCCTTCAACCTCGTGTGGCAAACGGGGATTGCGGATCACGCTCGCGTCATGAGTGCCGCCGCGTGGCCCGAGCGTTTCGTCGTGCGTCCTTTTTTCGCGCCGATGAACGCCATCTACCCGCTCCTCGACCTCATCGTCGGTCGGGCCGGGGCGCTGACGCTGGCCGAGATCACCGCCTGGGGGCTCCCCTCCATCCTCGTGCCCTACCCCTGGGCGACGGCGGACCATCAGATGCAGAACGCCCGCGCGGTCGAAGCCGCCGGCGGCGCGATCGTCCTACCCCAGCGGGAGCTGGAATCGAGCCGGCTGGAGGCGCTCATACGCGAGCTTCTCGTGGACGAGGATCGCCGTCGAGCGATGTCCGTCGCGGCGCTCGCTCTCGGCCGGCCCGACGCGGCGGCGCGCGTCGCCGACCGTGTCATCGAGCTCGTGAGGGAGGCCGCGTGACGGTGCTCGCCGACCGGCGGCGGATCCATTTCGTTGGGATCGGCGGCGCGGGGATGAGCGCCCTGGCCGAGGTCCTCCTCGCCCGCGGTCGCGAGGTCTCGGGGTGCGACGCCAAGCCGGGCCCGGTGCTCGGTCGGCTGGCCGAGCTCGGCGCTCGCGTCCACGTCGGGCATTCGACCGACCACCTCGACGGCGCCGAGGCCCTCGTCGTCTCCTCGGCGATCGCGCGCGAAAACCCCGAGGTCGCTGCCGCGCGCGCGCGCGGCCTCGCCGTCGTGCGCCGTGCCGAGCTCCTGGCCGAGATCATGGCGGAAGGGAAGGGGATCGCGATCGCCGGAACGCACGGCAAGTCGACGACGACCACGATGGTGGGGGCGGTGCTCGAGGCGGCCGCATGGGATCCCACCGTGCTGGTGGGAGGCCAGATGCGAGGTCGCGCGGGCAACGTGCGGCTGGGCAGGGGGGAGTGGGTGGTCGCCGAGGCGGACGAGTTCGACCGTTCGTTCCTCGCACTCCGGCCCTCTCACGGCGTGGTGACGAACGTCGAAGCGGATCACCTCGACACGTACGGTTCGTATGACGAGGTGCGGTCGGCGTTCGCGGAGTTCGTGGATCGAGTCGGCGAAGGAGGAATCGTCACGCGCGGGATCGACGACCCCGGCGCGGCAGCTCTCGCGGTCCCCTCGGGTCGGCGCGGCGTGTCGTTCGGACTCGGCCGTGCGGCCGACGTCCGCGCCGAGGAGGTCGTGCTGGAGGGCCTCGGCGCCGCGTTCACCCTGGTCGTGGACGGTGGGCCCGCCGGTCGGGTCGAGCTCGCGGTGCCTGGACTCCATAATGTGCGGAACGCGCTCGCCGCGGCCGCGATCGGTTGGGGACTGGGCATCGACGTCCGCGCGATCCAGCAAGGGCTGGCCGGAGTCGGCGGCGTCGCACGCCGGTTCGAGCTCGTGCGAGAGGGGGCGGACCTCACGATCGTCGACGACTACGCCCACCACCCGACGGAGATCGCCGCCACGTTGGCGTGTGCGCGCGCGGCATTCCCCGGGCGCAGGCTCGTCGCGCTCTTCCAGCCTCATCTCTACAGCCGGACTCGCGATTTCGCGCTTCAGTTCGGCGCCGCGCTCGCGGCGGCCGATCTCGTCTTCGTGACCGCGATCTATCCCGCGCGCGAAGCGCCGATCCCGGGAATCTCCGCCCAGCTCGTGGTCGCCGCGTCGCGCACGGCGGGTGCGGCCGTGGTCCCACTCCCCGCCCTGGAGGGAGAGGGTCTCGAGACAGCCGCCCGAACGGTCGAGGAGCGACTCTCGGCGGGTGACGTCGTGGTGACGTTGGGGGCCGGGGACGTCGATCGCCTCGCCCATCGGCTAGCGGCTGGAGCGGCAGTCCGATGAGCCGCCCTGCCGTCCTCGATCCCGCTATGCCGGCTGGCTGCGTGCGTGACGAATCGCTTGCTCCCAGGACCTACTGCAAGATCGGTGGAACCGCGCGCGTCTTCTGCGAGGCGCGGAACGCGGAGGAGGTGCTGGCGGCGGTTCGGTGGGCACGCGAAGCGGGCCTCGGGCCAGCGGATCGATTCATTCTGGGTGGCGGCGCCAACGTCCTCATCAACGATGTCCGCGACTATGGTCTGGTCGTCGCCTTCCACGAGAGTTTCCACGCGATCGAGGTCGACGAGGCGGGTACAAGCGCGCGGATCGAGACGGGGATCCGCACGCCACGTCTGGTGCGCGAGGCGGCGCGGAGGGGGTGGGAGGGGTTCCAGTTCCTCGCCGGGGTGCCCGGGACGCTTGGCGGCGCCATCGTCATGAACGCCGGCGTCAAGGAGCTCTCGACGTGGGACGTCGTCCGCGCGGCCGAAGGGATCGGGTGGGACGGCCTGCGACGCGCCATCACCCGCGAGGAGGCGCGCCCGCGCTACCGCGAGGGTGGCGTCCCAACCGACCTGATCGTGACCCATGCAGTGTGCGAGATCCGACCGGGCGACCCCGAGGCGATCCATGCCCAGGCTCGGAGCCTTTCGACGTCGCGGCGCCGGACCCAGCCTCTCACGTATCCTTCGTGGGGAAGCACCTTCCGCAACCCTTCGGGGGTCTCGTCGACCGGCGTCACTGCCGGATCGTTGATCGAGCGCGCGGGTCTCAAGGGATTCCGGTCGGGGAACGCTCAGATCAGCGAGCTGCACGCCAACTTCGTCGTCAACCTGGGCGGCGCTACGGCCGCCGACGCGCTGGCATGCCTGCGTCGCGCGTACGAGGAGGTTCGCGATCGCCTCGGCGTGCGGCTCGAGCCGGAGGTGAGGTTGATCGGGTTCACCCCCGATGACCTCGCCTTTCTGGGGGACGGCGGCTGAGGATGACGAATCTCTGCGGTCCGCTCCCTCGACCATCCTGCGGCGTAGATTTCACTACGCCTCGGATGATCTCGGTCGCGCGCCTTGATCTTCGTCATCCTGAGCCGCCTTACCAGGCAAAGGTGAAGGCGGGTGTCGATGCATCTGCGTAGCGTCCTCCACCTCCGCACGCGGGGGCGGCGGTCCGGGCGCGTTCGACGACCTCGTGCGCGGGGCAACCGCCGGGTCGACCGCGAACGCCGCGGAGCGCGACGCCGGAGGACGTTCCGTACCGTCAGGCTCGTCGTGCTGACGGCCGCGCTCGCCGTGGGAGGGTACCACGCGGTCCGGCTGGCGCATTCGCACGGCTGGCTCGATCCCTTCCGCGTTCGTGAGGTGCGCGTCGTTGGCGCGAGGCTCGCCAACCCCAACGTGCTGGTCGCCGAGGCGGGTCTCATGGGCGCAGAGCTCCACTACTGGGCACCGCTCGGCGAGTACGTGAGCCGGGTGGAGCGCGATCCTCTCGTCGCATCAGCCCGGTTCCGGCGCCACTTCCCGCGTCGCCTGACGCTCGAGGTGACGGAGCGCGAGCCGGTAGCCTTGATCCAGCTCGAACGGCTCGCGCCCGTGGACTCGACTGGCCGGATCCTGCCGGTCAGTGCGTTCCATCCGACGTTCGATGCCCCCGTGCTGACGGTGGCCTGGGAGCCGACGGAGGTCGCGCGGGACGGACTGGTGCGGCACGACGCCGTCAAGGCGATCCTCTCGCGACTGGGCGAGATCGCGATCCACTACCCTGTTCTGGCGCGCGAGATCTCGGCGATCCGCATGGAACAGGACGGCTCGATCGCCTTGACCCTGGTGCATGCGCGCGGGGAGGTCGTCCTCGACCGGAAGACGCCGCTCGACAAGCTCGCCTTGATCGACGACGTCGTTCGCGATCTGCGTCGCAAGGGGATCACCTACGAGCGGCTCGATCTCAGGTTCAAGGACCAGATCGTCGTGGGCGGGACCGAGCGTAGCGAACCCGCGCCCGCGGCATCACCAACATCCTTATAGGGCAGGCACGATGTCCCGCGGAGAGAACATCATCGTCGGGCTCGACATCGGAACTACCAAGATCGGTTGCATCATCGCTGAGCTGGACGGGGATCGAAACGTCAAGATCGTCGGTGTCGGAACCAGCCGTTCGGATGGGCTGCGACGCGGCGTCGTCGTCAGCCTGGAAAAGACCGTGGTCTCCATCTCGCGCGCGATCGAGGAGGCCGAGCTCATGGCCGGAGTGGAGGTCCGCAACGTCTATGCCGGGATCGCCGGCGATCATATCCGGTCGATCAACAGCCACGGTGTGATCGCGGTCTCCCGTGGCGGGATCGAGATCACCAAGAGCGACATCGCCCGCGTCGTCGACGCCGCGAAGGCGGTCGCTATCCCGATGGACCGCGAGATCATCCACATTCTTCCTCAGGAGTTCACGGTCGACGATCAGCATGGCATCAAGGACCCGAGCGGGATGGCCGGGGTACGCCTCGAGGTCGACGTCCACATCGTCACCGGTGCGGTCTCGAGCGCCCAGAACCTCGTCAAGGCGATCCAGAAGGCAGGGTACCAGGTTCGCGATCTCATCCTCGAACCGCTCGCCTCGTCACGAGGTGTGTTGACGGACGATGAGAAGGAGCTCGGCGTCGCGCTCGTCGACGTGGGTGGCGGAACGACGGACATCGCGGTGTTCCACGAAGGATCGATCCGCCATACCTCGGTCATCGGGCTCGGCGGCAACAGCGTGACCAACGACATCGCGATCGGATTGAGAACCCCCGCGCGCGAAGCTGAACGAATCAAGGAGCGTTACGGCGCGGCAATGACCCGCCTGGTCGATCAGGACGAGGAGATCCTGGTGCCGCACATGGCGGGTCAGGGAGAGCGGCCTGTCAAGCGCAGGACGCTGGTTTCGATCATCCAGCCCCGCATGGAGGAGATCCTCCAGCTCGTGCTCGCCGACATCGGCAAGACCCGCTGGCACGACAAGATCCCGGCGGGAGTCGTGCTGACGGGCGGCGCTTCGGCGCTGGCGGGAACGACCGAACTCGCCGAACGGGTTCTCGAGATGCCGGTGCGCATCGGCTATCCCATCGGCATCACCGGACTCGTGGACTCGGTCGACGATCCACGCTTCGCGACCGGAGTAGGGTTGGTGCTGTACGCCCGCGACCGCGGACGAGAAGAGAATCGGTTCGCGGCAGGCGACGATGATTCGCTTTGGAATCGGACTGTGGAGAGAATGAAAGAATGGCTCCACGACTTCTTTTAGGAGAGGCCGCTGAAAACGCTGAACCTCGCGCCTTGATCTTCGGCATTCTGAGCGACCGCTAAGTTGCCGGAGGGCCTTGCATAACGGAAGGAAAACGCGTTTTTTGGGGGTACCCCATCCCAACCCCATCGGGGGTGATCCGCAGACCACCGAAGCAGCCGCGTGGCTCCACACGAGCCCGCGACGCGCACCCGAGCAGGCGCGACTCATGCGCGCCAACGGCCCCATCCGTGAGTAACCGGGACGCACGAGACGAGGACCGTCACATGCCAGGAGGAGGTCAGATGTTATTTCAGATCGCCGACGCGCACGAGCAGTTCGCGCGAATGAAGGTGGTCGGGGTTGGGGGGGCCGGCGGCAACGCCGTCAACCGGATGATCGCTGACCGGCTACAAGGGGTCGAGTTCATCTCCGTCAACACCGACGTGCAAGCCCTCAACGCCTCGGAAGCCCACCGCAAGATTCAGATCGGTAAGACGCTGACGCGCGGTCTCGGCGCGGGCTCGAAGCCCGACGTGGGCCGCGAGGCGCTGCTCGAGAATCAAAACGACGTCGCCGATGCGCTGCAGAGCGCTGACATGGTGTTCGTAACCGCCGGAATGGGTGGCGGGACCGGCACCGGGGCGGCCCCCGCGGTGGCACAGATCGCCCGCGAGCTCGGCGCGCTGACCGTGGGAATCGTCTCGAAGCCCTTCACCTTCGAGGGCAGGCGTCGGATGACGGTTGCGGAGGAGGGAATCAGCGAGCTCCGGCAGGTCGTCGACACCCTCATCGTCGTGCCCAACGAGCGACTGCGAGCGGTAGTCGACAAGGGGACAACGATGCAGGAGGCGTTTCGGATCGCCGACAGCGTGCTCCTCAACGCGACCCGCGGGATCAGTGACCTGATCACCGTCACCGGTCTCGTCAACGTCGACTTCGCCGACGTCCGGACGATCATGACCGAGATGGGACAGGCGATCATGGGCACGGGGTACGGGACGGGTGAGAACCGAGCCGTCGAGAGCGCGCTCGAGGCGATCTCGAGTCCGTTGCTAGAGGACATGTCGATCTCCGGAGCGAGCGGCGTGTTGATCAACATCACGGGAGGCGCGGACTTGTCGCTCCACGAGGTCAGCGAGGTTTCTTCGGTGATCCACGACGCGGCAGGCGAGGAAGCCAACATCATCTTCGGCGCCGTGATCGATCCCAACATGAAGGGCGAGCTGCGCGTCACGGTGATCGCCACCGGGATCGGCGGGCGGCGCGTGGTGCGCGAGCCGGTGCGGCCGCTCACCCAGCCTGCCCGGATCGACACCCCGGCATGGAGTGCCGCGCGGTACGAGACGAACGGGGAACCGGCCTATGCCGACGTCGTTCCGATGACGGAACCGGCGCGGGTGGAAGAGCCGTCGCGACGCCAGGACGACATCGACGATCTGGTGAACTTGTTCGAGCTGAAGGGGGAGGTGGGGGAAAAAAATGACTTGGACATCCCCGCCTTCATTCGTCGCCAAATGAGCTGACGGCGGCTGAAAACGGCCGTTCTCTGCGTTGCGCTCCGTCGGCCATCCTGCGGCGTACCTTCCCTACGCCTCGGATGACCTCGGTCGCGACGCCTTGATCTCGACCGTTTTGAGCCGCCTTTCCGGCCGAGAGCTTTACACTACCGGTCTTTACGGCCGTCGGACATAGAAGCGTAGGAGGGGGATGATCGGACCTCGGGCACCGATGGTGCGCTCGGACGGGCCGTCGCCATCGCGATGGGGGAAGGAGTGGGGGAGAGGATCAGTTGGGCGGAAGAAGGATCGCGCCGGGGGGGCTCGGTCGCGCGAGGCGCGGCGGGGACTTCGGCCGCGCGTGCCGTTCCTGATCGCCCTCGCCGTGGTGCTGGTCGCCTGGAATGTGAGCGGCGACCCGGCGACACCGGCTCCGCGGCTGGTGTCCGTGGCGCCGCAATTGCCGCCCGCCATCGTCGACACACTGGAGGCCAACCAGACCCTGTCGGGCGTGTGGGCGGAGCACGACCTCGCGCCGGAGGACCTGCCGGAGGTCGTCCACGCCGGCCAGAGCCTTCTCCCATGGCGCAGCCTTCGTCCCGGAGCGGTCTACAAATTCCTCTTCGCCGCCGACGGTCGGTTAAGGACAATCGAGCTCGCAATCGACCGCGATCGCCGTCTCGTCGTCCGGCGGGCGGGCTCCTCCTTCATGGCGGAGCTCGTCGTGACTCCCTTCGTACGCACCTCGCGCACCGTCTCGGCGTGCATCCAGGGATCTCCATGGCAGACGCTCGCCGACAAAGGCGAGGATCCGACGCTCGTGGTTCAGATGGCGGAGGTGCTGGCTGCCCAGGTCGACTTCTATACCGATCTCAGGTCCCAGGATTGCTTCGATCTGGCGTTCGAGGTCGACCAGCGTCCCGACCACAGCTACCGCCTGGTGGGACTCGAGGCCGTTCGCATGAAGCTCAGCGACGGCATCCACGAGGCGTACCGCTTCACGCTCGAAGGTCGGAGCGAATGGTACGACAGCGAAGGGCGCTCGCTCAAGCGACAGTTCTTGCGGAGCCCGCTCAAGTTCACGCGGATCGCATCGGGCTTCGGCAACCGCATGCACCCCATTTTGCGTCGAATGCGCGCGCATCTGGGGGTCGACTACGTCGCCCCGGTGGGGACGCCGGTCCAGGCTTCGGGGGATGGCGTCGTGGTCCAGGCCGGGCGCAACGGCGGCCATGGACTGTATGTTAAACTCCAGCATGGGAGACAGTATTCTACATCGTATTCCCACCTATCCCGCATCGCCTCGGGGGTGAGGTCCGGGGCGCGCGTCCAGCAAGGACAGGTAATCGGTTTCGTCGGATCGACGGGGATGTCTACCGGCCCCCACCTCGATTATCGTTTCATGAAAGACGGGAAGTATGTGGATCCTCTCTCCACCGATCTGCCGACGGCCCTTCCTCTCGAGGGTGCTCAGCTCGCCGCCTTCGTCACCGCGCGGGATCACATCCGACAGCGGCTCGACGCCGCCGCCAACATCGACAATCCCACTGCGACCGCGCCGGCGCGCTAAGCTCGTCATCCTCACCGCCGGGGCGCTCGCGCTGGCCGCGTGCAGCGGCGGCGGTGGCCCCTCGGGCAACGGCGGCGACAACATCCCTCCGCCCGCTCCGAACCTTTCGCTGATCACTGCATCGGTCCCCTTGGGCGGCACCTCGTCCGTGACGGGTGGCGTGGGAGCGGTCGAAAGCCGGGCCACGGTCCAGATCACAAACGTCAGCGCCACGCAACGCGCAGGCGGAACGCCCGTCACGGCACGCACTCAGGCGATCGACACCGGAGCGTTCCTGGTCGGGATCCCGGCTGTGATCGGCGACATCCTCGAGATCGTCGCCATCGACGCCGCCGACAACACGAGCCCCAAGGTCGAGTTGACAGCGGGTCCCTCGCTTTCGAGCATCCAGCTGCGGTTGACCGCCGGTAATCAGCAGGTCGGGGTGACAGGACGCGCGCTTACCGACTCGTTCCGAGTACAGGCAACGGTCGCTCAGTCGCAAAGCGTGATACCAGGACTCGTCGTTCTCTTCGAATCGGAGACTCCGGGCGGGTCTTTCTCGCCGAACCGCGTGGCGACCAACAGCAGCGGAACGGCCGCCACGGTATACACGCTGGGCCCGACCCAGGGCGTCTACAACGTGATCGCCAAGCTCGAGATCGCGCCCTCGAACCAGGTTCAGGGAACGGCACAGGCTGTCGGTGCGCCGCAGATCTCCTCCATCACGCCGGCGTCGATGACGCCGGGAGACACGGTGACGATCACGGGGTCGAACTTCAGCCCGATCTCGGCCCACAACGTCGTCCAGTTCGGAACCGAGCGGGCGGCGGTGGTCTCGGCCACCCTGACGTCACTTCGCGTGGTCGTCCCCCCCTTCGCGACGCAGGGACAAATCACCGTTACGCTAACGGGCGTAACGTCGAACGTTCTCCATGTCACGGTGAATCCAGCGGTGGTCGTAGGCCGGACTCTGGGCGAGGTGAGCTTCGAGACCCTGCCCCCGAGCGCGGACGGCCAGGTGATCCTCCCCTTCGAGAGCGCGGATCAGGAGTTCACCCTCGTCATCCAATCGCTTCAGGCGACGCCGAACCTGAACGGGATCCGCGTCACCGGCGGCGCGGGGGCGGTGCTTCGCGCCGGCCGGGCTCTGGATCCGGCCGCGGCACCGGAGGCGCCGGTCGCGGGCGAATCGTTCATCCGCGCGATGGAGCGCCAGCTCATCCAGGAACTGCCGCGGCAACCGATCGTGCCATCACGCGCGCTCACCCCGGCGCAGGACATCGGGTCGACGCGGCAGTTCTTCGTCGTCAACAAGCCGACTGCGATCCTGCTGACAGATCCGGCGAACTTCGACCGGATCACCGCGACGCTCCTCTATGAGGGTGACCACACCCTGCTCTATCTCGACAACCGCGCACTCCACACGCTCACCGCGGCCCAGTTACAGCAGATCGGCGACCGGTACGACGACCTGAGCTACCCGACCGATGTCGCCGCGTTCGGAGAACCCAGCGACATCGATGCCAACGGCAGGGTCATCATCATCCTTTCGCCCACCGTCAACGCGCTGACCACGCCGCCGATCATGGCGCAGGGTGCGCGCATCGTCGGGTTCTTCTTCGGCGTCGACCTGCTGCCGAACCCGGTCAACAACCCGCACGCCAATGGCGGTGAGGTGTTCTACGCCGTGGTGCCCAACGAGACCAACGAGTTCACCGGCGCGCGTGTGACCCAGGCCGAGGTCGTCAATCTCCTGGGCAGCGTGTTCGCTCACGAGTTCGAACACATGATCTCGTTCAACATCCACGTGCTCAACGGCACCGGGGGCCCCGAGGCGCTGTGGCTCGACGAGGGGCTGGCCCACATGGCGGAGAGCCTGAACGGCTTCCACGATCAGAACCGGCTCCGGTCGGCGTTCTTCATCGATAGCCCTCAAGACGTCACGATGGTCTCGGGCGGCGACGGTCTCGACGAGCGCGGCGCGGCATGGCTCTTCGTCCAGTACCTCGTCGACCGGTTCGGGCAGGACATCCTGCGGCGGCTGGTACCACCGAACCTGACGAGCACGGGGAACGTATCCGCGGCTGCCGGCCGGCCTTTCCCGACCCTGTTCCATGAGTGGGCGTCGACGCTCTTGCTCGACGGTCCCGGAATCCCCAACGACGCGATCTACGAGCTGACGTCCGTCGACCTCCGCGGGGACTTCGAGCTTTCGAAGCAGCAGTTGGGCGATCGTGTCAGCCCGGTCTACCTGGCGCTGAGGTCGCTGTTCGCTCCGGGAAACGCGCTCGACTTTCAGCAGCGCGGCACGAGCCCCTTGTACGTAACCGTGACGTCACGTGGTCGGGCCAACGTGCCGATCACGATCGACGGCCAGCCCAACTCCTTGCTCCAGATCTCCGTCATCCGAACGAGGTGATCCAACTGCCGGGCATCGGGTCCGGTTGCTGCGGGGCGTGACGCCGCTCGACCGCCGGGGCGCGTTGCGGGACCGCGCCTGCACCTGTCTGGCGGAGCGGCCGCTTCCGGCAGAGCTACTGGTTCGCCGGGTGTTCGGGTTCCGTCGCGTCGAGCCGCATCTCGCCGAGCGGCTCGTCGGGACGCTTCTGAATCAAGACCCGGGCTTCGAGAGAACCGACGAGGGGTGGTGGCGGCTCGCCCGGTTTTCCCTCACCGGACCGCCCCGCCCGCTCTCCGAGATCCCGTTCGTGGTCGTCGACGTCGAGACGACCGGCGGGTATCCGGTGCGCGATCGGATCATCGAGATTGCCGCCGTCAGGGTGATCGGCGGAAGGGTCGTCGGGGAATGGTCGTCCCTGGTCGATCCCGGCCGTTCGATCCCGCCCTTCGTGGCGCGGCTGACCGGGATCGACGACCAGACCACTGCGAGGGCGCCCCGTTTCGGCGAGGTGGCCGATTCGTTTGTCGAGTTTCTGGGCGGCTCGGCGTTCGTCGCCCATAACGCGCACTTCGACTGGCGCTTCGTCAACGACGAGCTCTTCTGGGCGCGCGGCGGCCGTCTCACGAACGCGCGCCTGTGCACGATCCGGCTGGCTCGCCGCCTCCTCCCTGGTGTGCGACGGCGCAGCCTGGACGCCCTGGCCTACCTGTTGGGGGTGCCGGTCGAGGGACGACATCGCGCGCTGGGCGATGCGCGCGCGACGGCGCGCATCCTGATTCGGCTGATCGCGACGGCGGAAGATCGAGGAATCGTGACCGAGGAGGACCTCGCGGCGCTCGCGGGCTGGAGCGGAACCCTTCGGCCGGTGCCGCTGTAGCAGGAGCAATGGCATTCAAGCGGACCCCCCTGGGGCTGGTACTCCTGGCCTCGACGATCGCGACGCTGGCGCCGTCGAGCGCGGCCCTGCCGCCGGCGCCCCTGGCGGCAACCGACCCCCAGGCCACCGAGATCGCCCTCCGGACCCTGGCGGCGATCGAGCGCGGCTGGGCGCTCGATCGCTACGAGCAGGCGAGTCGCGTGCGCGCGACGATCAACCTCCGTGGAACCAACGGTCTCGGCGTCACGGGCAACGTCGCGCTCGACCGTCCCAACCGCCGGTGGCGTCTCGACACCGCCGGCGACGTCGGACCCCTGACCCTCTACGCCGACGCCGCGCGCGCCACGCTCTATGTCCCGGCGCTCCGCCAGTACGCGAGCCGCGTGGCTGGCCCGCTCGCGCCCGGCGCGAGCGTCGGGCGCGAGCCGACGGCAGAGCTCGCGGCGATCCGCCAACGGCTGGAGGCGGGCTATGCGCCGCTCGTCTACCGCGGCGACGAGACTCTCGGCGGCGCGGGGGTCCACGTGCTCCAGGACACACCCGAGCCCGGCGTCACGACCACATTCTGGATCGACGCCCGTACGAGCCTGCCGCGCCGCGTGGCGATCGCGCAGGCCGGCGGTCGCGAGACGCGCCTCGACTTCGCTTACGGCAGCGGAGCGCGACCCACGGCGGTGACGGCCACCTTTCCCGGAACCCGAGCGGTTCGGATCGTATTGACGCCGAGCTACGACTCGACCGGTCGGGTCAGTCGACTCGCGATCGAGGGACGGATGGCGGACGGGACGGGCATCGACGCCGACCTCAACGTGCTATGGTCGGCGCGCCTCGGCGCCGACTACTTCCGGTTCGCGCCCCCCTCGGGCGCGCAACAGGTGGCCTTCGAGCAACTGGCGTCAGGCGTACTGTTCGCCGCCGCCGCCAAGCTGGGACCGCTCGTCTCGATCTTCCTCGGAACGCGCTGAGCCGGAGCCGGCCGTTGAAGACGGCGAGGCTCTGGCTGGCGCTCTTACTCGGAGCTGTCCCCGCTGCAGCGCAGGAGCAGGATGGTCGGCTCGATCGCGTCGTCCTCGCCGACTCGGTCGCACGGGCGATCGACCAGGCGCGCTCGGCGCTCGCCGCCGGGGAGCTCGAGACCGCTGTCGACGACTACCGACGGGCGCAGGGTCTACTCGGCCTCGATATCCTGTACGGCGATGCGGGCGACCCCGACCCGCTCAGCGCGGCGATCGCGCGTGGGCTCGCCGAGGCCTACCTGGCGCTGGGAGATCCCTACGCCGCGGCGGTCGAGGCCGAGCGCGGGACGGCGCTGGAGGACGAGGACGCCCGCCTCTGGACGCTCCTCGGGCTCGCCCGGTATCGCCTGGCTGAGATCGCCGCCGCGACGGTCGCCTTCGACCGCGCCCTCGCCCTCGACGACGAAGAGGCAGACGCCCATTGGGGGCTGGGCCTCGTGGCGATCGCCGAGAACCGACCCGAGGAGGCAGTGGCCCGTGCCGATCGCGCGCTCGAGCTGCGCCCCGAATCCGACTACGCTCTCACGCTCGCGCGCTGGGCGGAGACGATCGGCGAGCACGGACGGGCCCTCGCAGCGCTCGACCGATGGCTCGAGATCCGCACCGACGACCCCGAGGTCGAGGGTTACCGGAACCTCCGCCACTTCTACGCCCTTCTAGCCCGCGGCCCCACCGCCGTGCTCGACCCGCGGACGACGCGAGTCCAGCTGGGATTCGACCTCAAGTCGGGCGACGAGATCCCTTACGTCCCGGTGCGATTCAACGGCGCCGCGCCGGTCTACGTGCTGTTCGATACCGGTGCCGAGCGCAACGTCCTGGACCGAGGCTACGCGGAGGAGATCGGGATCACGCTGCTCCCGGGCGGGCGCCTCCACGGAGCCTATCGGCCCTCCCCCGGAGGCTACGCCCTGGTGGATTCGCTCACAGTGGGCTCGGCCACGCTATCGCGCGTCCCCTTCGCGGTCGGGGATTTCGGCGCCCTCTCCCTGCGCGGCCAGGGAGCCTACTACATCGCGGGTGTCGTCAACCCGGCGCTCTTGTTTCGCGACTTCGTGGTCGCGCTCGACTACGGTCGACGGCGGATCGAGCTCATACGCCATGGAGTCGGGGCGGAAACGTATCTCGCGCGCCCGACCACGCTGCGCCGCTCGAAGGCGCCTTTCGTCTTCGACGTCAACGGTGTCTGGCCTGTCGTGAGGGTCCGGCTGGACGGCTCGCCCGAGCTCCCGCTTCTCGTCGACACCGGGGCGAGCGACCTCCTGATCAGCCGGCAGGCTGCGGGCGCGCTCCGGCTCGATCCGCTCCGGTTCGAGGCGTCGCTCGGCGGCTATCGCCGGGAGGCGCTTCGAGGGATCCTCCTCGATGGCCCAC
>JBHEOA010000079.1:0-8509 GCA_046261835.1 Gemmatimonadota bacterium | reverse complement strand
GTCAGGTGCACGCCGACGCCGCGTTCGTCGCCCTCCTCCGGCTCGTGATCGAGCCTGAGGGCGGTATAGATCTCGGGTAGCTCCTCGCTCACGAACTCGACGTCGATGACGGGCCCGATCACCTGGACGACGGTCCCAGCTTGTTGCTCGACGTCGCCGGCGCCTTTGCGCTCGTGGGCGGTCGCGGTCGCCACCCCGCCCTGCTGGTTCCTCGGCTCGTTCATGGGGCTCCTTCCAGAGTAAGATCGATTCATCGGGAAACGAGAGTCGCTTGGCGCGCGATGAAACGCCAATCGCCGTCCTCGAGGCGCCAGATGTCGGTAAATCTGCGGTGATGGGTGCGCCCCGCATTAGGCGATGGCGGAGCCCAGACGGCGGTGTCTTCTCCCATCACGACGACGATGTCGCCGAACCGTCGCACGGCTTCGATCTCCTGTTCGAACGTGGCGAGCGAGAGCACGCCGCCACGGATCATCTCGAGGAGCGCCGGCTTCTCCACGATCGTGTTGAGCGGGCTGTTCACGATGAAGTCGTCGGAGAGGAGCGCCTGCCACCCAGCGCCGTCGTTCGCCAGCGCCACCGCGACGTGTCGCGCCTCGGCGGCTCGGACCTCCTGCTCCCAGTCGCCGCCGGACTCCGGCGCGGGATCCTGGGGGAGCGCCGTTCCCAGCACGCCGAGAGTCAGGACCATTGCCGAGCTCAATGCCTTCATAGCGTTCATCTCTTGAGCGCCTCCGCGCCGCCCACCAGCTCCGCGATCTCCTGCGTGATCTGGGCCTGGCGCGCGCGGTTGTAGTTACGGGTGAGGGTGCGGTTCAACTCCTTCGCGTTATCGGTCGCGTTCTTCATCGCCGTCCGCCGCGCGCCGTGCTCCGAAGCGGCGCTCTCGATCACCGCGCGATAGACGCCATACCGCAGGAACAGCGGCAGGAGGCGCGTCAGGATCTCCTCGGGAGACGGCAAAAACTCATAGATCGGCTCGTAGCGCCGCTCGCCTCGATCCGCTTCCGGAGCGCCGGGTCGGACACCCTGCCCACCTTCCGCCTCGTGGGTTAGAGGCAGCGGCAGGATGCGCGCCGTCGTCGGCCGCTGCTCGACCGGGCTCTTGAACAGCGAGTAGACCAGGTACACCGCGTCGAGCTTGTGTTCGATGAAATCCTGGATCAGCGGCTCGGCCGCCCTCACCGCTTCCTCGAACGCGGGACGATCCGACAGGTCGGTGACGGTGTGATCGGGCGTGCGGCCGGCGTAGCGGAGCATCGTCGCGCCCTTCTTGCCGACGACGTGGAGCTCGACCTGCTTGCCCCCGGCTTCGAGCTCGCGCATCCGCGCCATAGCCTCCCGCACCAGGTTGGCGTTGAACGCGCCGGCCAGACCGCGGTTCGAGGTGATGACGAGGATCCCCGCACTCCCGCTCTTCTCTTCTTCGCGGAGCAGCGGAAACTCCTCGGCGGTCTCCTCGAACCCTTCACCGAGCTGCGCGATCACCAGGCGCATGAACTCGTCGAAGGGGCGCGCGGCGACTACCCGGTCCTGGGCGCGCTTGAGCTTCGACGCCGCGACCATTTCCATCGTCTTGGTGATCTGCCGCGTGTTGTCGACCGACTTGATGCGGCGCTTGATCTCTCTTGCTTTGGCCATTGATCTCCCGGCCGGTGAACGCGGCCGCGCTCTTCGTGGTTACGCCGCGGCTTCTTCCGCCCCGCCGGCGGGCGCGAACCCTTTGCGGAATCCTTCGACCGCTTCCTCCAGCATCTTCACGACCTCGTCCGACAGCTCCTTCTCGGACCGGATCTTATCCAGCACCTGGGGATGGGCGTTACGGATGTACTCGAGGTAGTCGCGCTCGAACTCGCGGACGCGGTCGATCGGTACGTCGTCGAGATGGCCATTGGCGCCGGCCCAGAGGATCGCCACCTGCTCGGCTACCGGCATTGGCTCGTACTGCTTCTGCTTGAGGATCTCGACCATCCGCCGGCCACGCTCGAGCTGCTGCATGGTCGACTTGTCGAGCTCGGAGCCGAACTGGGCGAAGGCCTCGAGCTCGCGGTACTGGGCGAGGTCGAGCCGCAGCGAGCCCGCGACCTTCTTCATCGCCTTGATCTGAGCGTTACCGCCCACGCGGCTCACCGAGATGCCGACGTTGACCCCGGGCCGGACCCCGGCGTAGAAGAGGTCGGGCTCGAGGTAGATCTGCCCGTCGGTGATCGAGATGACGTTGGTCGGGATGTACGCCGACACGTCGCCCGCTTGCGTCTCGATGATCGGAAGCGCCGTCAGCGATCCGCCGCCCAGATCGTCGGACAGCTTGGCCGCGCGCTCGAGCAGACGGGAATGGAGGTAGAAGACGTCGCCCGGGTACGCCTCGCGTCCCGGCGGGCGGCGCAGGAGCAGTGACAGCTGACGGTACGACGCCGCCTGCTTCGACAGGTCGTCGTAGACGCAGAGCGTGTGGCGTCCGCGGTTCTCTTTCGAGGCGGGCTGGTCGTCCTCGCCCGTGTACATGAAGTGCTCGGCCATCGCGCAGCCGGCGTAGGGGGCGATGTACTGGAGCGGGGCCGGGGAAGCGGCCGGCGAGGAGACCACGATCGTGTAGTCCATCGCACCGTACTCTTCGAGCCGCTGGACGACGCTGGCAACGGTCGACGCCTTCTGGCCGACCGCGACGTAGACGCAGATGACGTCGCCGCCCTTCTGGTTGATGATGGCATCGATCGCGATGGCGCTCTTGCCGGTCCCGCGATCGCCGATGATGAGCTCCCGCTGGCCGCGCCCGATCGGGATCATCGAGTCGACCGCCTTGAGCCCGGTCTGGAGGGGCTCCTTGACCGGCTGGCGCTCGACGATGCCCGGCGCGTGGAACTCGACCGGTCGGTAGTGGTCGGTCGTGATCGGACCTTTGCCGTCGAGGGGCTGGCCGAGCGAGTTGACGACGCGGCCGAGCAGCGCTTTGCCCACCGGGACCTGCAGAACGCGGCCGGTGCGGCGCACCTCGTCGCCCTCCTTGATCGCGACGTCGTCGCCCATGACGACGGCGCCGATCACGTCCTCCTCGAGGTTCAGAGCGAGTCCATACAGGTCGTTGCCGAAGTCGAGCATCTCGCCCGACATCGCTCCCGAGAGCCCGTAGATCCGGGCGATCCCATCGCCCACCTCGAGGACGGTGCCGACCTCCTCGACGTCGAGCGAGGCTTGGTACTTCTCGAGCTCCTTTTCGAGCACGGACGTGATCTCGTCGGAACGAATCTTCATCTCATCCTCCAGGAGCGTATCGCGATGTCACATGCGCCCGCTTGAGGCGGGTGCGAAGGAGTGCCAGCCTGCGCCGGACGCTGCCATCGACGACTGTATCGCCGAAGCGCACCACGACGCCGCCGATCAGCGACGGATCGATCTCATGCTCGAGAACGACCGCCTTGCCGGTCGATCGCTCGAGCGCCGCGGCGATCGACTTTCGAGTCTCTTCGTCGATCTCGACCGCGGTTGTGAGCTGAGCGGTCATACGGTTGGCGCGCTGATCGAGGAGCTCCCGCCAGGCAATCGCGATCTCGCCCAGCATCGACTCGCGTCGCTTGTCGACGATCAGATGGAGGAAGCGGACGAGGGCGGGATTGAGCGCGTCGCCCAACGCACGCGCCACCACGGACTTCTTGTCCTCGGAGGCGATCTGCGGCGCGGCGAGGAAGCGGGCGAACGTCCCTTCTCCCTCCAGCACGCCGGCGAGCGCCGACATCCCGGCGTCGACCTCGTCCACGGCCTCCTCGCGTACGGCGATCCTGAGGAGCGTCGCGGCGTAGATCCGCGCGACAAGCTGGGCCCGCATCTACCGCCTCGTCTCGGCCAGCTCGGTGACCGCCTCGCGTGCCATCCGCCTGTGGTCCTCGCCGGTCAGCGACCGCTCGATCACGCGCTCGGCCACCTTGATGGCGAGCTCGGCCGCCTGGTCGCGGATCGTCAGGATCGCCTCCTCCGTCTCGAGTTCGATCTGACGGTGGGCGCGAACCAGCACCTGGTCCGCCTCGCGGCGCGCCTTCTCGAGAACCTCGGTCTTCAGGTGCTCGCCCGCCTGACGCGCCTCGTCGATGATCTTGTTTCGCTCCTCGCGCGCTTCAGCGAGCCGCCGGCCGTGCTCCTGCAGCAGCGCCGCGGCCTCGGCCTGGAGCCGCTCCGCGTCTTCGATCGTCCTCTGGATCGCCCGCTCGCGCGCGTCGAGCGCGCCGAGGATCGGGTTCCAGGCGAACCTCCACAGGATCGCCAGGAGCAGAAGGAACGTGATGACCGTCCAGATGATGAGCCCCGGCTCGGCGCTCAGCAGATCCATTGCTGTACCTCCCTATGACTCCAGGGCATGCGCAGTGTCCCGTCCTAGGCGGGAGCCTTCAGCGCCATCAGGATGCAGATGACCAGCGCAAACAGGGCGACGCCCTCGATCAGCGCCGCCGCGATGATCATCGTCAGGCGGATCTCGCCGGCCGCCTCGGGCTGGCGCGCGATCCCTTCCATGGCCGGGCCGGCCAGACGGCCGATCCCCATTCCGGCACCGATCAGGGCGAGGCCCGCGCCGAGTCCGGCGCCCAGCCAGCCGAGTCCGAAGTGTACCTCAGGCATTGCTCCCTCTCCTCTAGTGGGGGTGACGAGTCAACTGGATGAAGACCGACGTGAGCGTCGCGAAGATGTACGCCTGGATGAACGCGATCAGGATCTCGAGCACGAAGATGAACAGCGTGAAGCCGATCGAGATGGGAACCACGAGCCACGACCGGAGCAGGAAGATGAGTCCCAGCATGCTGAGGATGACCACGTGGCCCGCCGTCATGTTGGCGAAGAGACGGATCATCAGCGCGAACGGCTTGGCGAAGTGACCGATCATCTCGATCGGGATCATGACCGGCGCCAGGAACATCGGCACACCTTCGGGCATGAGTGACCGGACGTACTTGACGGGCCCGTTGGCGACGACGCCGCTCGCCTCGATGACGATCATCGAGAAAAGGGCGAGCACTCCTGTGACGGCCAGGTTGCTGGTCGGGGTCGCGCCGTAGGGGACGAGACCCAAGAGGTTCATGAAGAGGATGAAGAAGAAGAGTGTCGCGATGAACGGGACGTAGGGCCGGCCCTCTTCACGGCCGATGTTGGCGTAGACGATCTCGTCCCGGACGTAGACGATCATCGCCTCGAACAAGTTGTAGATCCCGGTGTAGACGCGACCCCGCTTGCGCGCCATCGGAAGGAAGACGAGGAGCATCAGCGCCGCGGCGATCCACATGTAGACGGTGTACTTGGTGATCGAGAGATCTAGCCCGAAGAGATGGATCTCGGGAAGATGAATCGTGCCGAAGGGAGGGATCTCGATCTCGTGGGCGTCGGCCAGGTGGTGGACGACGTCGACGCCCTCGGCACCGTGCTCGGCGGCTTCCTGTCCCTCGTGCTGCAAGAGCATCATTCGAAAGCGCCCGTTCGCTTGAGGTACGCGATCTCCGCTCCACCGACGACGATGTGCGCTGCGACCACCGTCAATAGCGCGACCGCAAGGTGCGCGCGTGTGCCGAACGCGAGGACGAGCGCGAAGACGATCAGCGCTACGACCCGCGCCGCCATCGATCCGAGGAGCGCCGTCACCATGTGACGCGGGCTCCGGGCAAGCCCCCATCGGATCCCGGCGAGTCCGAGGACCAGGCTCGCGAAGGAGAAGACGAGGCCGGCCGCGAGACCCGCCTCGCCGCCAGGCCAGCGCCCGACGAGAGGCCACGCCGCAAGTCCGGCGAGCGCGAGCAGCCCGGCCAGCGTCAGCGCGAATCGCGCGTCGATCATGGCCGCCGCTCCGAGCGCTGCGATCGGGCCCGCTCAGACCGCGAGGCGGACGTTAGCGCCTTGTAAAGGCTCAGGAATCCCCCGGCCGCGCCGACGAAAGCGCCGATCATCGTGAACCACGGCAGGGTTCCCAATCGGCCGTCGAGCCAGTAGCCGATCAGGAGGAAGAAAAGGACCGAAAGCGCCCACGTTAACCCAAGCCCGGTGTAGCGACCGAGCTCGCGCACCACGCGCCTCCGTTCGGTCGGGGATCCCGGCTCCGCCATGCCGTTCCGCCTTCCTGAAAACCCCATCCTGGTCGCTTGTGAAAAAAGTAACAAGCGGCCCTACGACCGTCAATGGAACCAGTTTAGGGCCCCTCAACGACCCGGCCATGGGCCCAATATCCCCCCCCAAGAGCCGGTTACGCGCCAGCTCGCGCCCTCCCTCACCAGGTGGAAGCTCCTGCGGGTCATCCAGAATCTAAGATAGGAATCGAACTCCTCTCGCGGGTGAATCCCAGAGATTTCCGCCTCGACAACAAGCCTATCCGGACGGACCGGCAAAGCCCACTTGATCGTTATCGTCTGATCCCCACCCTGGAGCGGGCACTTCACCTGACACCATCGAGCCTCTACTCCTCGGCGATGGAGGGTGCGCATCAGGTCCTCCACGTCCTCGAGAGACATGTCCGCCATCTGCTCGAGGTGCTCACGCTTTAGGACGAAGACGGCTCTAGGGCTCTCGAAAGTCTTCGAGCGGTCGGGATCGTGGATGCCCCAGATGGAGTCCGCGCGGGCTCGGCCCTCGGCGTCTCTCTGGTCGAGATGCACGATCATGGCTTCGACGACTTGCGAGGTCATCTGGCGGGCGGGCGCGGGGGGCGCTGCCGAGAGAAGGAGCAGTACCAGCGCGACTGCTGCCTTGCGATGAAACCAGTGGGGCGCCCTCACACTCACTTCTGCGCGCAGTCCGATAAATGAGATGTTCACGCAGCCTCCGGGCCGGGGAGCCAGAGCCGGACGAGCTCCACGGCCCCCTCAATCCCGGGCAGCAGGGCCTCGAATCGCTCGGCCAGCGCGCCCTTCTCGTGCGCGAGGGCCCGGATCGCGGGCTCGTCCCACAGCGCGGCCACGAGCGCGATCTCGCCGCCGTGGGCCTGACGTTGGATTCGGGCGGCGAGGTTGACGGTGCGGCCGAAGTAGTCGAGCCGCTCATTGGCGTTGATCGCGACCGCCGGCCCGGAATGGAGGCCGATCCTCAGGACCATGGGCGGAACGATCCCTTCCGCCCGGCACCAGGCCGCGAACCCTTCCTGGATCGCGAGCGCGGCCCTGAGCGCGTTCTCGGGGGTGGGGAATGCCGCCATGATCGCATCGCCGATCGTCTTGATCACCGCGCCCTCACCCGCGACGACCCGGTCGCGCAGATAGTCGAAGTGGCGGCGGACGCGGCCGTACGCGGGTGCGTCGCCGCGACCTTCGTAGAGGGCGGTCGACCCCTGGAGGTCGGTGAACAAAACCGCCACCGTGGCCACCCCGACCTCCTGGCCGGGAGCCAGGACCTCGGCGCCGAAGAGATCGCGAAACTCCTGGAGGAGAGTGACCTCGGCGGCGGTGGCGGCCCGCGAATCCGGCGCGCGACGCTCCACCACAGCCAGGAGCGGACGCGGCCCTCGATTCTCGATCCGGAGCGCGAGGTCGTCGCCGTCCGCAGCCGGCGCCCGGCCCGTCCCGAGCCATACCTCGCCGCTCCAGGCGAAGACGCCCGAGCTCACCAGCGGCACCCCGTCGGCGCCACCGACCGCCCGCAGCGCGAGGGGGCCCTCGGATGGGACGGCGATCGCGCGCGCTTCGCCGGGCGCGAGATACTGTTGGACTACGATGTGCGGGCTCCGCATCGGGCTGCCGACGCAGTAGACGGCGTCCTCCGCCTCGCGGATCGTGGGGCGCAGCGTGAACCGGAGCTCGACCCGCTCGTCGAAGTCGACCTCGTAGTCGATGCGGCACGTCTCGCAATGGAAGCGCGACGGCAGCTCACCGAGCGAAGCCGCCTCGCCCTTGGGGACGCGACAGGCGGGACACATGAGCTCCCACCGGAGGTCGAAGAGGCCCGCCCGGGTGGCGTGGAAGAAGAGGCGGAGGACCTGGTAGCGATCGGCGCCCCACTCGTCAGCCAGGGCATAAGCCCGGATTCGGACGAGCTGGTCGTCCGAGCCGCGCAGGACGAGCGCCTCGAGACGCAGGACGAGCGCCGGATCGACGGGGGCGCGGCCGAGCGCGGACAGCGTCCGGTCGAGCGCGTTACGGTCGACCCGCCCCGGAGCCGCCGGCTTGGGGGGTGCGAGCGGGTCGGCGCGCTCGGCAAGGTATCGGTCGCAGTAGGCGAGCGTTCGACGGAGGCCGGGAGCGGCCACGAAGCGGAGGAGTGGACGAGTCAGGACGTTGCGCGGCGTCAGCTCGGCGAAGACCCGGACGCGGGTTCCGCCGCCGTCGGGCTCGAGCTCCACCCCTCCCACGAACCGCTTCACCGGACCGGTCCCGAAATCCCGCCGCACCGCGTACCCCCGCTCCCGGATCCACTCGAAGGGGAACTCCTCCCAGGTCGCCGGAACGCCGAAGAAACGGGCGCGTGCGCGTCGGACGAGATCCCGCGGCACACCGTACTCGACAGCGGGGAGGCCGATCATCCGATTGAGATGATCGGTGTCGGCGAGGAG
>JBHEOA010000078.1:0-7742 GCA_046261835.1 Gemmatimonadota bacterium | reverse complement strand
GTGACTGGCCGCACTCGAGGTTCCCCTGCCTGTACTTAGTGAGCGTGAAGTTGATGAACTCGAAGAGCTTCTTTTGCCCGCCTGTGACGTCTCCGCGTACGAAAAGATTCGCGGCGCTGCAGAACTTGTTGACGGCCGATTGCTCCTCGCTGTTCTTGAACAGTTCTCGGATCATCCGATCGATCTCGCGCGCCTGCGCGATCTGCTCCTGCGTGGCCGCGAGCACGAGGGCGTTCCAGCTCGACTCATCGAGCGCGACCGGGCCCTCTCGATTTTGACACTGAACTGTGAATAGAACGATCGCCGCGGCGAACAGGAAACGTACGTAGGTTTTCATGCGCGCGAGCCTCCAGGGGACGGGGATGCCGAGAAAGTCCAGACTCCAGGCTATAATCATCGACCGTTCTACACAATACGGGCGAGATGAAATCAACTGTCCTATCTTGTTACACTTCATGAGCCTGCGGTGCTCAGCCTGCGGCGAGACGCTACCCGGGGGAGCGCGGTTCTGCATGGCGTGCGGGGCTCGGGTGGAGGTCGAGGCTCCTGCCCCGATCGAGGTCGACCTCCCCCCCGAGCTGCGCGCCAAGTTCGAAAGCGTGCGCGCCGACCTGCACGGGGATCGCCGGCAGGTCGTCGTCCTCTTCGCCGACCTCAAAGGCTTCACCTCCTTCGCCGAGCAGCTCGACCCCGAGGAAGTGACCATACTCGTGGGAGGCATCCTCCAGGACCTCGCCGCCGCCGTCTACGAGTATGAAGGGTACGTCGACAAGTTCATAGGGGACGCGGTGATGGCGCTCTTCGGCGCGCCCCTCGCCCACGAGAACGACCCCCAGCGCGCGGTCCTGGCGGGCCTGGCGATGATAGAGCGGATCGCGCGCCGCAACCTCGCGGGCGGGCCGCCGCTCGCGCTGCGGGTCGGGATCCACGCGGGGGAGGTCGTCGCCGCCCACCTCGGAGATGGGCTCCGGCTCCAATACACGGTCGTGGGGGACACGGTGAACGTCGCCTCACGCCTCGAGACACAGGCCGAGCCGAACACGGTGCTCGTGAGCGAAACGGTTCATGCCCGGGTCGCATCGCTATTCGATGCGGTCCAGCTGCCGCCGCTTACCGTCAAGGGGCGGAAAGAGCCGATCTCGACGTTCCGGATCGTCAGCGTCCGCGAGCGTCCTCAGGTGTTGCACGCGCAGACTCCGTTCGTCGGCCGCGAAGAGGAGTTCGCGCAGATCGAGAGCTTCCTAGCGCACGGCTCAGGGGTGGCGATCGTCGCGGGAGAAGCGGGCTCGGGAAAGAGTCGCCTCGCTCGCGAAGCGATCGGTCGCGCCGAGAGACCGGCGCGCGTCGTGGAGCTCGCGTTTTCGGCGGTCCGTCGCCCCGGGGAGCGGTCGGCGCCCGCCGAGCTCTTTCGCCGGCTCGTGTCGGGGGTCGACGAGGCGGTCGCCCTGGTCGGCGAGGAGCACCGGGCGGGGATCGTCGACGTGGAGGACGAGGCGGGAGACGCCGAGAGCAAGTCGGACGTCGACCCCGCCACCGCCCGCGAGAGACGTCGGCTCGCGCTGGCAAGGCTTTTCCGCGCGGCCGCGCTCGAGCGGCCGATCATCCTGCTCATCGAGGATCTCCACTGGGCGGACGAGGACGCGGACGACTTCTTCGCGTTCCTGCTCCCGGCGATTGCCGAGGCGCCGATCGCGACGATCCTCACAGCACGGACCGCGGAGCTCGATTGGCTGCCCAGCAACGCGTTGCGGGTGGCGCTCGCGCCCCTCGGCGAGAAGGAGGCGGGGATCCTGCTCGGGGAAGTCCTCGAGGTTGTCCCCCCGGTCCAACGTCGGGAGCTCGTGCGCCGTGCGGCCGGCAATCCGCTCTTCCTCGAGGAGCTGGCGCGGGCGCTTCGCCAGGGCGCTGGCACCGGTGCGGTGCCCGATACGCTCCAAGGGCTCCTCCGCGCGCGGATCGACCGGGTCGACGATAACGCGCGCTCTGCGCTGCAAATGGCCTCGGTACTCGGCAGCCGGTTTCCCGTCAAGCTGCTCGAGCGGATGTACGGTCTCGAGTCCCATCCCGTACGCTTCAGCGATGCGCTCGCCGCGCTCGAGTCGGACGGGTTCCTGCTCCCCTTGAACGGTGAGCGCCGCTTCGCTCACGACCTCATCCAGGAGGTCGCCTACGGCGGTCTCCTGATGCGGATCCGCAAGGTGCTCCACGAGTCGGCGGCTCGCCTCGGCGAGGAGCTCTTCTCCAATCAGCTCGAGGCCGAGGCGCCGTTTCTCGCCCACCACTGGTGGGAAGCGGGGATGCAAGCCGAAGCGCTTCCCCATCTGTGGGCGGCCGGCCGCGCATCTGCCGCGCGATACGATCTGCTCGCCGCCGAGCGATACCTGCGGCGGGCGGGCCAAGCGCTGGAGGCGCACCCGTTCACCGAAACCGAGGAGCGGGCGCGGTTCAGCGAGACGCTGGGCAAGGTTCTCCTCTGGCGTGGGGATCTCGATCAGGCCGATCTCTGGTTCGAGCGGCTCGACCATGAGGGGCAGGAGGCGGGGCGACCCACCTGGCGAGCCCGTGCCCACGAGCTCCGTGGCCGGATAGCCTGGCATCGCGGTTGGCTCGACGAAGCGCAGGAGCTGTTCGAAGGGGGCCTCGCGGTCGCCCCGCCCGAGGCGAATTCGCTCACCGCCGACCTCCACAACGCGCTCGGGATCGTCCACTACTACCGCAGCCGACCCGACGAGGCGTTCGCCCAACACGAGGAGGCGCTCCGACTTCGGGAGCTGCTCGACGACCGGCTCGGGCTCGCCAAGAGCCATTCCAACATCGGGAATCTCCTGTCCCAGTTCCGAGGCGACCATGCCGGCGCCGAAGCCCGCTACCTGAAGGCGCTCGAGCTCGCCGAGGAGGTCGGTGACCGCCAGATGAAGGTCTCGGTGCTCCACAACCTGGCCGGTGAGGCGATGGAGCGCGCTGCGTGGGGCGAAGCCATCGAGCGGTACCGCCAGGTCGAGGCGCTCCACGAGGAGATCGGCTGGTCGCATCTCGAGTGGGTGACGACCCTGCAGGAAGCGCGATGCCAGATCGGTCTCGGGCTGCTCGGCGACGCGATCTCCCGGCTTGACCTGTGCATTCGCGAGGGAGATCCGATCCTGGAACCCGTCAACCGCGTCAACATCCGGCTCTATTTCTTCGACGCGTGGCTCAGCATGAGGGAGGAGGACCGTGCCCGGGCCGCGCTCTCGGATGCGCGGAAACTGGCGACCGAGCTCGAAGTGCCGGAGCTCCTCGACCAGGTGCTCTTACGCGAGGGGCGACTGGCGGCGGCGGAGGGCGATTGGGCGACCGCGGCGGAGAGGTTCGGGGAGGCGGAGGAGGTGGCCCGTGGGCTCGGTAACCGAGATACCCAGGTTTTGGTGGCGGCGCATAAGCGGAGAGCCGAGGCGCGGGCGGGGGTAGGTACTCCCGCCCCAACCTTCGCCGGGACGGCCGAATCGCTGCAGCCGGACTCCCTCGAAGCCACGACTGCAACCGAGCTTCTGGTCGCGTACCTCCGGGCCGATGCGGAGACCGTCGGCGGCGCCTCTGAGGCGTTAGCCCGCCGACTGGCCGCGATTGCGGAGCGGGCTGCCCGGCTGGGGTGGCCCGCGCTCGAAGCGGCCGCCGCTGAGCGGCTCGCCCAGATCAAAGCCGAGTCCGGGTTGGCGCCATAGTCCAGACTACGGCGACCTATCGCCTGCAGCTCACGCCCGACTTCGGCTTCGCCGAGGCACGCGCGATCGTTCCGTACCTCGCGTCGCTCGGGATCTCCCACCTCTACCTCTCGCCGATCTTCGAAGCGCGCAAGGGCTCGACGCACGGCTACGACGTTACCGACCCGACCCGGATCCGCGGTGAGCTGGGAGGGGAGACGGGCTTCGTCGCGGTCGCGGAGGCGGCGCGTGAGCACGGTCTCGGAATCCTCCTCGACATCGTTCCCAATCACATGGCGGCCTCGGTCGAGTCGCCCTGGTGGCGGGACGTCCTAGAGCACGGGCGCGCCTCCCCCTGCGCGGAGTTCTTCGACATCGACTGGGACCGGTCCGAGGGGAGCGAGCAGGGAAAGGTTTTGCTCCCGATCCTCGACGCACCGCTCGCCGAGACGCTGGCGGCCGGCGGCCTGATGCTCGAGCTCAGGCCCGTCGGGCCCATCGTGGTCCATGGCGATGTCGCGCTGCCGCTCGACCCCGCCACGGTGCCGCGAATCCTGGCCCGGGGCGCCGGAACCGCCTGGGCCCAGGAGCTTCCCGCGCCGCTCGCGGAGGTCGCTCTCGTCCTCGAGCGCCTGCCCCCGCGCGATGGGACGCCCTCCAGGGGTCGCGACGCTCGGCGGGCACGAGCACGCGCGGCGATCGATGCGCTGTGGACGCTCTATCAGGACGACGGTCTCGCGCACCACGTGATCGATCGCGCGCTGGCCGCGCACGACCCAGCCGAGCTCGACGGACGCTGGCGGCTCGAGCGTCTCCTCGCGGATCAACCGTGGTGGCCGATCCCCTGGCGCGACGCGGATGAAGAGCTCAACTACCGCCGCTTCTTCGCGATCAACGATCTGGTAGGGCTTCGAGTCGAGCAGCCCGAGGTGTTCGACGTGACCCACGCGCTGGTCCGCCGCCTGATCGAGGAAGGCCGGGTGCAGGGACTGCGCGTCGACCACGTCGATGGCTTGCGGGATCCCGCCGGCTACCTCGAGCGCCTTCGCGGCCTGGCCGGCGCGTCGACCACGATCGTAGTGGAGAAGATCCTCGGGCGATCGGAGAGGCTCCGGAGTTCCTGGCCCGTCAGGGGAACGACGGGCTACGACTTCCTTGGGATGGCGAACGGCCTCATGGTCGATCCAGAGGGCCTCGCCTTCCTCGAGCGCGACTATGCCGAGCGGACCCGCCAGGAGGCGGAATTCGAGAAGGTCGCGGTTCGAAGGAAGCGCGAGTGCGCCCGCGCGCACTTCTCGGGCGCTCTGCGCGCCCTGGCGGCCGAGATGTTTCCGCTCGCGGGGCTCGATCCGCGGGGGGACGAAGTGAGCGTGAGCCAGCTCGAACGGGCGCTCGTCGAGGTGACCGCCTGGCTGCCCGTTTACCGCACCTACCTCGACCAGGGTCCGCTGCATCCCCACGACGAGGCGGCTCTGGCTTTCGCGTTCTCCGAGGCGCGCCGGGCGGCGGAACGCGGGGCGGCGGATCTCCCCGCGCGAACGTTCGACGTGTTGGAGGCGATCCTGCGGGGGGAGAACCGCGGCCTCGTCGAGCTGCACGTCGAGGGCACGAGCCCCCCCATTCCGCGCGATCGCGGCGCCGAAGCGACACGGACGTGGCAGCAGCTCTCCGGGGCGATCATGGCGAAGGGGATCGAGGACACCGCGTTCTACGCCTACAATCCGCTGATCTCCCTGAACGAAGTCGGGAGCGACCCCGATTTCGGCACTGTCTCGGGCAAGGAGTTCCATGCATGGTGCGCCGAGCGCGCGCTCGAGTGGCCGGACTCGATGAACGCGACTTCGACGCACGACACCAAGCGCAGCGAGGACGTCCGCGCGCGGATCGCGGTCCTCTCCGAGAACCCCGATCGCTGGGCCGCGAAGCTCGATCGCTGGCAGGGGCTCAACGACGCCAAGGCGGAGGTCGTGGACGGGGAGCGGGCTCCTTCGCCGGCGCGCGAAGTCTCGCTGTATCAGACCCTCCTCGGCGCGTGGCCGCTCGATCCCGCGGAGCTCCCCGCCTTCCGCGAACGGATCGCCGCCTACCTTCCCAAGGCGATTCGCGAGGCCAAGATCCGCTCGCGGTGGGAAGAGCCCAACACCCGCTACGAGGAGGCGGTCGTGCGCTTCGCCCGACGCGTCCTCCACGGCGCTGAAGCCGGCCTCTCGAGCGATGCCGCTCGCGCCGATCCCTTCCTGGCCGATTTCCTGCCGTTCCAGGAAGAGGTCGCCTTCCACGGCATGCTGAACTCGCTGGCCCAGACGGTGCTCAAGCTGTTCGCGCCGGGCGTGCCCGATGTCTATCAGGGATGCGAGAGCTGGAGCTTCTCGCTGGTCGACCCCGACAACCGCCGACCCGTGGACTACGCCCGCCTCGCGGCAACCCAGGACGATCTTCTCCGCGCTGCCGGGACGGAGGATCCCATGACTCCGGTACCGGAAGGCCTGCTACGGAATCTTGCGGAGAACTGGAAGGATGGACGGCTCAAGCAGCTGGTGACGTGGCGACTGCTCGCGATGCGGCGCGCCATGCCCGAAGTTTTCGCGCACGGGGAGTACCTGCCGCTCGAGGTCGCGGGCCCCGCCGCGCGTCACGCGATCGCGTTCGCCCGGCGCCTGGGTGCTCAGTGTGTCGTCGTGGTCGTCCCCGTGCGCACCGCCCGGCTCCTCGCCGGCCGCGCGTCGTCGGTCGTGGATAGGAGCCCCTGGTCCGAAACCCGCGTCGTCCCGCCGGCCGGCCTCGAGCTCGGGCGCTTGACCTCCCTGCTCGACGGCGACCGCGCTTCCGGCGAGGACCATCTCCGACCCTGCACGCTACCCGGCGTATACGTCGCAAGGCCTGACGGGCTCGCGCGATGAGGCACGCCGATCCAACGCCTCTGACCAGCGGTCAGCGCGCCCGCCTGCGATCGCTCGCGCATCACCTCGATCCGCTGGTCCAGATCGGCAAGCACGGCCTCACCGACGCCGTCGTGGCGGCGTCCGACCAGGCCCTCCTCGCGCACGAGTTGATCAAGGTGCGGGTGGCCGGCGAGCGCGAAGGGCGCGACGCCGGGGCGCGCGCCCTCGCCGAGCGCACGGGAGCCACGCTCGTGGGGTCGATCGGCCGGATCGCGATCCTCTACCGGGCTCACCCCGATCCCGAAAAACGATCGATCGTGCTCGACTGACGGGTCTGTTCAACGTGCGAGACGACCGCCCGCACTTTGCCTCCAGGACCGGGCGGTATGGCGTCGACCCACTCGAGCTCCAGTGACAGGTCCTCGCCCAGCACCCTTCGAAGGGCAGCGTCCAGCTCTCGGCCGATCCGCGCCCGATCCACCCGGGAATTGCCCACTACCAGAAGCTTGAAGCGTCGCAGCTCCTCCTGAACCAACTGGACCTGCACCACTGCCGCCACCGCTTGCAATCCCTCCATGATGACCAGCGAGTGCGCGACCTCGCCGCCAGGCAGGGCGACCAGGTCGTCCGAGCGGCCTTCGATCCGATCGAGGGTCGGCAAGCTGCGCCCGCAGGGGCACGCCGAACCGCCCAGGGTGACCACGTCGCCGAGCTTGTAGTTGAGGAGCACCGTCGCGCGGTTGGTGAGGTTCGAGATCACCATGTGACCGCTTTCCCCCGGCCCGAGGGCTTCTCCTCGGCCGTTCACGACCCCGAAGGCCACGCGGTCGAGATCGACGTGGAACCCCTGCCGCCACTCGCATTGGAAGGACATGCGGAGGGCCTCGGCCGCCTGGTAGCCAGAAAGGACCGGAACGCCGTACTCGGTTTCGATGAGGCGCCGGTCGGCGTCCGCCATCCGGTCGCCGCCGTACAGGACGACCTTCGGTCGGAAGACCTCCAGGCGGCGTTCCGATGCTGCCCGGAACAGAGCGCCGAGTAGGTCCCGTATCCGCTCAGGAGTCGGGTCGGAGGGCATTGAGCTGGGCGACGTTTTCCTCGAAGGAGTGGCGGGGCGAGAGAAGGGACCGCTGAAACTCGATCTTGCCCGGAGCCCAGAAATGGGAAGCGTAGAACGCTC
>JBHEOA010000077.1:0-5211 GCA_046261835.1 Gemmatimonadota bacterium | reverse complement strand
CGCATGAAGCTCCGTCGCGCGCGTGGCAGCCTGGCGGTCGACATCGGCTCGGGACAGATCAAGATGCTGGTGATCGAGGGCGCCGGAGAGCGGCCCAAGATCGCCGCCGTGGCCATCGAGTCGCTGCCGACCGACGCGATCGTAGGCGGCGAGGTGATGGACTACCACCTCGTCGTGGAGCGTCTGCGTGCCCTTCGCGAACGTCTCGGCGTCAAAGCGAAGAGCGTGGCGACCTCGGTGTCCGGCCGCGACGTGATCGTCAAGCGGATCAAGATGGACCGGATGAAGGAGCAGGAGGCGCGCCAGGTCATCCGCTGGGAAGCGGAGCAGCACGTTCCCTTCGACATGGATTCGGTCAGTCTCGACTTCGAGATCCTCGATCCCGAGGCCGACGGCCTCCAGATGGAGGTCCTGCTTGTGGCTGCCAAGAAGGACCTCGTCGAGACGCGCATGCGACTCCTCGAAGAGGCCGGCTTCCATACATCCGTCATCGACATCGACGCCTTCGCCGTGCAAGCGGCGTTCGAGCATGGTTACGAGCATGCCTCGTACGGCACGTTCTGCATGGTCAACGTCGGACGCGAGGTCACCAATCTGAACCTGGTCGAGGGTGGTAACCCCATTCTCACGCGTGACCTGGCGCTCGGCGAGCGCAAGTTCGCCGAGGTCCTCGTGCGTGATCTGGGGGTCTCGCTCGATGAGGCGGAGGGGATGTTGCGCGGCGCCGGGACTTCCGACCCGCGTGCTCGCCAGGCCCTCGGCGAAGCGATCGAGAGCCTCGTCACCCCGATCGAGCGCGCCCGAACCTTCCTGTCGAGCAACGAAGGATCTCGAGCCAAGCTCGACGAGATCGTGCTGTCGGGCGGCGGCGCCTCGATTCCGGGTCTGGCTGAAACGATCGGCGAGCGACTCTCGGTTCCGGTTACCACGCTCGACGCGCTGCGGGGCCTCGAGGTCGATCCCGCGGCGCAGGACATGATTCGCCAGCATGGCGGAGCGGCGGTGCTGGCGGTGGCGGTGGGCCTCGGTCTCAGGGGCAAGGAGTAAGCGTGCCGCGCATCAACCTCGTACCCGGCGAGAAGCAGGAGCGGGGGCGGACGCGCGCGCTGGCAGCGCCGTCGTTCTCGAAGCCCAGCTGGCTCTCCCTCTCGCCCACGGTCGTCACGGGGTTCGCTGCTCTCGTCGTCCTGTTGTTGTGCGTCTTCTTCTATTTCGGTGAGCGGCGCGCCCTGGCGCAGACCGAGTCCGCGATTGAAACGGCCGAGGCCGATTCTTCACGCCTGCACGACTCCGTTCTCAGGGTCCGGGCGCTCGAGGAAGCCCAGTCTCGACTCGCGGGACGCGTCCAGATCATGGAGCAGGTGGTGGACGGGCGGCTCTTCTGGATCGAGACGATGGAGGTCCTGTCGGCGGCTCTTCCCGAACACACCTGGCTCGAGAAGATCGACCAGCAGGATCTCGCCCCCGATCAGATCCGCATCGCGGGCGGCACCTTCACCAACGCCGCGGTCACCGACTACATGCGGGGACTCGAGGCCTCCCCCCAGCTGGGCGACGTGACCCTCGTGGGCGTGAGTCGAGTCGAGAAAGACCAGGTCGATTATCAGTCGTTCACTGTTGTCGCCAGCTTCGAAAACTATCGGGCGGTGATCATCTCGCCGCCAGACACCACGACCGTTCAGGAGTGACGCCGATGTGGAGTCCCAAGTCTGCGCTCCGTTCCGGCGGGATCGTCGCCGCGCTGGCGGCCCTGGCGCTCGCCTCGTGCGACTGGAACGATCCCGACGAGATCCAGAATTCGTCCAACTTTGCCGTCGTCCGCGCCCAGTTCTTCGCTTCCCGTGACAGCCGCGTGCCGGTGTCGGGGGTGAGGCTGGTAGTGGAGTCCGATCCGGAATCGGCCCGTCCCTACAACGGGCCCGACGTGATCGGCCTCTCGGGCGAGGACGGCGTGGCCGTGGCCAAGGTGTTCCCCGGTCTTTTCCAGCAGCAGCAAGGCGGCGGCGGTGGTGGTGGCGGCGGTGGAGGCGGCGGAGGTCAGACGACGACCGGCCCGCGCAACCCGCTCGAGCTCCCGGCACCGCTCTACTTCGGCGATGCGGCGGTCGTCATCATCTACAATGGCCAGATCGTGTCGTTGATCAGCGGAGGGCTGACGATCGGATCGGGTCGTCTCTACGACTTGGGCACCGTGTTTCTCGAAGACCTCAACATCATCGCGGACTGAACGTTACCTGGAGTAGGTCATCATGGCTTTCGGACTCGACGACCCCGACAAGCAACGAGCCGCCCTCATCGGGTTGCTCTTGATGGGCCTCGGCTACGCCTTCTATCAGTACCTGTGGAAGCCGGTGCATGAAGAGCGCGTTGTCCTCGAGGAGCGGCGGTCGACGCTCGAGCGCTACAACGACCAGGCCCGCGCGCTGACTCAACCACGACGCCTCAACGATCTCAAGCGCCAGGAAGCCGAGTATCAGGTGGCCCTTGCCGCCTACGAGACGATGCTGCCCTCGGAGAACGAAGTCGCGGGACTCCTCGCGGATGTCGCGATCGGAGCGGCCCAGAACGACATCGACATCGTCAATTTCGCGCCGCTGGAGGCGGTTGCTGGCGAGAACTTGATGGAGCTGCCGTACGACGTGCAGGTCCAGGGTGGTTATCACGACATCGGCCGCTTCATGTCGGAGGTCGCCAACCTGCCGCGACTCGTCAGGCCCGTCGTGACGGCGATGGAGCAGGTCCAGATCCAGGAGCAGGGGGCGGCCGGGCAGGGGGCGCCTGGCACGCCCGCGCCCTCGGAGCCGCAGACTCAGCCCCAGATGCGCTACGAGGTCCTGGTCACGATCCGGCTCTCCACCTTCATGCCGATCGATCAGGTCCAAATGGTCGAGGACGAAAGCGAGGCGTCGGGTCCTGTTCCGTCGACGTCCGCATCGAGTGCGCGAGGTAGTGATGCGAGCTGAGCGACCGAATCGTCTTTGCCGAGCGTGGTTGGCGGCCGCGGGGCTGATGGTACTGGTTATGTCCACGCCCGCAGGTGCCCAGGAACGCCCCTATCAGGAGGCTCCGGACATCTATCAGGAGGTTCCGGACATCGGCGCCTCGGTCGGCCCGAGAATCGCGCCGGGGATGCCCGTCACGGTCGCCGGGATCACCGGCTACGACGGGGGCGGACGCCGCGATCCCTTCATTCCTCTGTTCGGCGATGCGACGGGGGGAACCTCCGGACCTCGCTTCGAGCTGCTCAAGCTCACCGGCATCTTCCGCGGCTCGAGCGCCAACAGCCTGGTCGTTCTCGAGGACCCCTCGCACCGTGGTCATTTCGTCCGCCTCGGGCAGGAGATCGGATCCGCCCGGTTGGTGGAGATCCTGCCTCAGGGCGCGGTATTCGAGGTGCGCGACTACGGCGCCTCGCGCCGCATGGTCCTGCGGCTCGAACGATCCCAGGAGAGACCATGAGACGTTCCCGTGCGCTCCTCGCGGCGCTCGGCGCCTGCGCGCTGGCTGCGGGAGCGGCCCCCGCGTTCTCGCAACGTCCGGAGATGGCGCCGGGTCGTGTACCGATGTCGGAGCCGGAGGTCGTCGATTTCCGCGTCCAGAGCGAGGGCACGGCCACCCAGATCGTCATCGAGACGACGGGGACCGTCCGCTACCGCGACGAGTTCCAGCCGTTGCCGCCTCGATTGACCGTAGAGCTCCTGGGCGTCGATCCGGCGCTGCCACTGCGCGAGTACCAGGACATCTACCGCGGAGGTGTTCGGTACGTCGTGGTCAGCGCGCCGGCGCCCGATCGCGTGCGACTGGACGTCTATCTGGCGGGAGTGTCGTCCTACGCGGTGTACCAGGAGGGAACCGACCTCTATGTGACCTTCGACAACCCCGGCGACGCCTTCCCCCTCTACGCCGCGAACCCGGTCGCCCGGGGCGGCGTAGCGGTGGTCCCCGAGCCCGGAGCGGTGATCACCCGTCGAACGACCGTCGATCTGGGCATGGCGGCAGCCCCATCCGAGCGGATCGATCCCGGTATTCCGGAGATTCAGGGCGAGCCGATCTCCGTGTCGTTCCAAAACGCCGACATTCGCACAGTGGCGACGGCATTCGCCGAGCTGACCGGTCACTCGGTAGTCGTCGGTCGCGTGCCCACGGACATCCTGATCACCGCCGACATCCGCCAGGAACCGTGGGACGAAGCGCTCGTCTCGATCATGCGCGCGAACGGGATGGACGTCCGGCTCGAGGACGGGATCATCCGCATCGACTCGATCGAGAATCTGCGCCAGACCGAGGAGCTGATCGACCTGCAGACCGTGGTCATCAAGCTCAACTTCATTGCCGCCGAGGACGTGCGAGGAGTGGTCGAGCCGCTCAAGTCGGAGCGGGGTGCGATCCAGGCCGACCCCAAGACGAACTCGCTGGTCATCTCAGACGTGCCCGAGCGGGTTGGTCAGATCACCGGCGTGATCCACGAGCTCGACGTCCAGACCCCGCAGGTGACGATCAAGGCCAAGATCGTCTTCGTGAACAAGATCGACCTGCGAGAGCTGGGCGTCCGCTGGCGGTCGGAGAATCTCCAGGACCCGACCGTCGACACTCACGTCTTGGCCGACACTCGCGGCGGCGAGATCGCCGATCCGTTCCTGGAGCTCTCGATCGGCACACTCGCCTCGGGGCTCAACATCGGAGGTCTGCTTCAAGCGCTGGAGCAGCGCGAGCTGGCGGACATCCAGGCCGAGCCGCAGACGACGGTCCTCAACAATCTGCCGGCCGAGGTCTTCGTCGGGGAGCGAACACCCATCCGCGTCCTCGACGTCGGCGCTGACACGCCCGAAGCGCGCGCTTCGGTCGAGCTCATCGAGACCGGCATCATCCTCCGGGTGACGCCTCACATCACCTCCACCGGACAGGTGCTGATGCAGCTCCAGGCCGAGCGCTCGGGTGTCGCCGTGGCGGATCCGGAGGTCGGCGTGACGTTCAACACCCAGCGCGCCACCTCACAGATTTTGGTCGATGACGGCGAGACGTCGGTCATCGGAGGCCTCACGGTGCAGGACGTCTCGACGGTGCGAACGGGGGTTCCCGTGCTCAAGGACATTCCGCTCCTGGGCGGTCTTTTCCGCAGCGAGCGGAAGCGGTCCGAGAAGCGCGACCTCCTGATCTTCGTCACGCCCTACATCGTGCCGATCGACAGACCTGCGCCCGAGGTCGTCTCCA
>JBHEOA010000076.1:0-12993 GCA_046261835.1 Gemmatimonadota bacterium | reverse complement strand
CGCGATCGTTCGGGCAGCGTGCAATCCGGTCAGCATCGAATGGTCCTGGTTGTTGTAGCGGTGCTGCCCATTGCGACCGATGGGATAGAGGTTCCGGAAGCCGCTCAGGTAGCGCCGGATCTCCGAGACGGCCGCGCGACTAGCAGGGTCGTAGATGGGGTAGGCGTCGGGAACCCGCACCACGACTCCGTCGCGTACGTCCTGGGGATCGAGCAGTCCGATTCGCTCGACCTCCTCCCCGCCGAAGCGGACGAGGTCGTCGTCGTCGGCGCTCCACAGGTCGTCGCCGCGCGAGACGAAATACTCGAGCCCCAACGACGTCGTCGCGGGATCGGGAACCATCGCGGGACTCCAGTTCTTGAAGTTCTGGATCCTGCCCACCCGAACGTCGGGAGAGTGGACGTAGATCCAGTTGTCGGGAAACAGCTCCGCGCCATCGACGATGAGAACGACGATCAGGAAGTCGCGATAGCGCAGAGCTTCGGCCGCGGCCCGGACGTCCGCTGGCGGCGCGGGCTCGAGCGCGCGTATGAGATCACGCAACGGCATCGTCGATATGAAGTGGGCCGCGTGGATCCGCTCCTCGCGATCACCCCGGCGCACATCGGACGCGACCACCCTTCCGTTCGTGTGATGAAGGCGAACGACCTCGGCGCCGAGCATCGTGGGAATGCCACGCTCGGCCAGCTGGTCGCGCCACCGCTCCCACATCATTCCGGGGCCGAGCGTCGGGTAGTGAAAGTGGTCGATCAGCGACGCGACGACTTCGCCGTCCCCTCTTCCCAGCAGCGCATGCTTGACCGCGGCCAGCAAGTCCAGGTTACGGATCCGTTGGGCCGCCCATTCCGCCGAGATCTCGCGACAGGGGATGCCCCAAACCTTCTCGGTATAGGTCTCGAAGAAGATCTCGAAGAGACGGCGCCCGAACCGGTTGACCACCCATTGCTCAAAGCTCGTTTCCGTGCGACTGGGAAACATCCGAGCGTGGACATAACTGCCCAGAACGTGCGCCGATTCGACCACCCCTAGCCCCGCGAGCGCGTTGAGAGGACGAAGAGGGTAGTGGAAGAACCGTCCGCGGTAGTGGATTCGCGAGAGGCGTGAGCGGAGGAGAAACTCATCTCCCAGCGTCTCGTGCCAGAGGCGCTGGATCTCTTCCACCTTGGTGAAGAAGCGGTGGCCTCCGAGGTCGAATCGGTACCCGCGGTGCTCGACCGTGCGAGCGATCCCCCCGACCACGTCGTCGCGCTCGTATACGACCGAGGGGAGGCCGTGCTCGGCGAGCTCGCGAGCGGCGGCGAGTCCCGCCGGCCCGGCGCCGACGACGAACGTGCCGTCGGCCGGAGGCATGATGGAGGAAGACGAGCGGCCCAACAGCGGAAGCGTACGAGACGTGTCGCCTCGGATCAAGGCTCCTGAGGCGTGCGCGACTCCGGAGCGATCTCCAGAACGACGACCTCGCGCCGCGGCGTGTCGTGAACGACGGTGAGAATGGCGGAGTGCGAATGGATGGTCCTCCGCAATTCGCGCTCGGTCCACGGTTCGAGAAGGATGTGCGTCACGCCGCGCTCGCGGATGCGTTCCCAGCGACGCTCTGGCCCGCCGGCCATGGGCGGGCGGATCGAAGGTCGCCCACTCCAGTACCACGCCAGGGTCGGCTTGCGGGCCATGATCACCGCATTCGGAGGGGCGTTCTCCCCGATCCAGCGCGCGGAGCGAAAGTAGTCGGCCCAGAAGGGTGTGTAGCCAGCGAACTCGTCGCCTTCGATCCAATCTCTTGTCTGGTCCAGTTGTCGGGTCGCCTTGACGGTTCCGGCGGCGAGGAGGAAGGTCGCCAGGGCGGCGGCGACGCCCAGCGCGATCGTGGGTCTGCCGTTCACCCTCCGGCTCACCGCGTCGAGACCGGCGAGGATGTAGATCCAGAAAAAGGGAGCGAGGGCGAGGAAGTAGCGATCGCCGAGCCAGGGCCAGAAGAGGAGTAGCGCGAGTGAGGCAACGACGTAGAGGTCCCAAAGCACGACGCCCCGCGACCGGAGAAGACGCCACACCCCGAGCGTGATCAGCGTGACTCCGATGACGCATCCCACCACGCGAACGAGGTCCGGCGGCGGATCCGTGGGCCAGAAGAGGTCGGGAAGCTGAAACGTGCCATACTCGACGCCGGTGTCGCGGAGTCGCTCCACGATCTCGGCCAGCCGGCCTTCCTCCTGATCGGCCCGTAGCGGGCTCGAGCGGACGACCGCCTCGACATACCCGCCGCCGCCTCCGCCCCCGGCGGACTGAACGTGACGGCCCCAAAGGAACCAGGGGAGAGAGGAGCTCACGAAGAGGCCAGCGGCGAGCGCGGCGCGCTTCCATCTCCGCCCGAGGAGAGCCCAGAGGACGATCGCGCCGAGCACCGTGACTCCGGCGCTCCGGACGTAGAAAGCGGCGAGCGCGAGCGCGCAGCCGATGATCCAATCTCGGCTGATGCGATCGCGGTCCTGATCGGCGGCGGCCCGTTGGAGCACCGCGAGCGTCGCGGCGACGATCGCGACGTACGGCATGTCCGACAGCACCCGGTGGGCGTAAAGGTGGAACGGCTCGTAGAGGCCCACCATCCAGACAGCCGCCGCAGCGATCCACGGAGAGACGCCAGGGTCGCGGCGCGCCATGTGATAGACCGCCCACAGCAGCACCGCCGCGGCGATTATGGAGACGAGCTTGAGCGCGACGTAACTCCCGTTGAAGAGGAGGTAGAACGGAACGAGGAGCGCGGGATACCCCGGCGGATAGTGCGTGTGGGGCGGGGCTCCCGGCGCCACCAGGTCGACGTAGCCGCGGCCGGTCGCCAGCGCGCGAGTCAGCGCGTAGTAGTGGGCGTTGTCGCCGCCGGTGAAGAGGTAGGGGTCGAAGCGCGCCACCGCGAGTGCGAGGGCCACCACGCCTCCCACCGCAGCCCATACCTCGGGACGTCGCGCCCACGACCACCACGTTGCCTCGGGCGCCCTGCTGGGGGTTCGGGCGCGCTCCGCCCGTGGGCGGGTTGAAGCCTGCCGGCGGCTCGACCGCGGGCGGCCGGCGCGCGGCCCCTTGGTGCGCGACACGCTTCTAGTGTAGTGAAGCGGAAGACGCGTTGCATGGACCCGACGCCACTCATGCCCCGGCGAGGCCGAGCAGACGCCGCACATCTCGGGGGCGGGCGACTCCGGTCGCGAGACAGAGGCCGACGTAGAGTGCTGCGCCGAGGGCGATGCGTAGCAGAACGTGGGGACCGTCGATCACGTACACGAAGGCGGCGAGGACGAGTCCGCAGAGCACCGCGCGCGCCCACGGCAGTCGAGGAAGCGTCAAGGAGACCCGCTGCCGTGCCGCACGGATGGAGAGGACGAGAACGAGCGCCTCGGCCACGAGCGTCGCAGCGGCCGCGCCCACGGCACCGTGTGAGGACGCGAGCAGTAGCGCGAGCGGCACGTTGAGCGCGGCGCCGGCCGCCACCACGCGCAGCTCGGTGCGCTGATGCCGGAACGCGACCAGGAGGTCGCGGTACTGGCGATTGGCCACGTGGAGCACGAACCCCAGGCAGAGGAGGGCGAGGGCGGGAGCACCCGCACCGAAGGCGGGCCCGAACAGGAATACGAGGATCGGCCGGGCGAGGATCGAGCCACCCGCGGCGACGCCGACCGCCGCCGCCACCGTCAGTCGCAGAGACGACTCGACGAGCGGCTCGACCCTGGCGTAGCCCCGCTCGGAAGCCCACCCCAGTGCCGGACGCAGCGACACCGCGTAGGCGTGCGTCAGGATCAACAGGAGGAGGAAGAGACGGTGCGACGCCCCGTAGAGCCCGCTCGCCTCCGCCCCCGCCACCACGCCGAGAAGGACCAGGTCGAAGGTGTAATAGAGGTGTCCGCATCCGATTGTCGCGGCGACCGGGGCGGCCTCGCGGAACAGCCGGCGTGCCAGCCGGGGATCGGGGAGGGCTCTCGGAAAACCGAACCGCAGCCAGGCCGAGTGGCCCTGCAGCACGACGAGGACCGCACGCGCCGTGAGATAGATGAGCGGTACCCGCAACAGGTCGTCGGGAGACCGCACCAACGCCACCACTCCCAGCGCGAGGAAGCTCTCCGCCAACACCTGGGAGCGCGCTACTGGCGCCATCTGCTCGGCGCCGAGAAGCGCCCAGTCGAGCTGGATAGCCCGCGGCAGTATGACGATCCCGAATAGGAGCGTGACGCTGCGCGCCGGGTCCGAGAGGGGCGCCCAGCGAAGGACGACGGCCAGGGCTACGAACGCCACTACCACCATGGCGAGCCGAATCGTGACGATCGCGCCGATCAGATTACGTACCGGCGTTTTCCCGCGCGCGACCTCGAGCTGACCCAGGATTCCCAGCCCGAACCCGACGGCGAGCTCGACGTAGGCCACCGTGGCGAGACCGAAAGCGAGGAGCCCGAACCCGGCGACGCCCAGCCCGCGGGTGAGGACGATCATCGCCACGAAGGTGAGGAGTCGCGCACCAATCTCGCCGGCGGATAGGACGGCGAAATTGGCTGCCGGCCGCGGGGCCGGCGCGCTCACGTGTTCATCGGGCAACGGTCGCGTCGTCTCGGCATCGGGGCATCCAGACTGTGATCTCCATGCGATGGACCTTGGCGAGATACCGTCGGATCGGGAGATAACAGCGATCGATGTACTCCGACATGGGTGCGGCGCGGATCTCGATGAAAAGCCATTGGGTCGTCAAGAGCCAGAGCTGGTGATCCGGATGGGTTCGCTCGATCGAGAGCAGCTGCTCGAGTTGATCCACCTTGTATACGGTTCGCGACCGGTGGAGGCCGACGCGGGGGCCGTAAAACTGAACCAGCCGGCCGGTGGCACCGACGGCGACGATGACATCGCCGGGCGAGCTCTCGCTCAGGACCCACTCGAGGCTCTCGCGACTGGCCTGGAAGGGTATCGCGTAATAGGAGCGCAGAGCCATCAAGGACCCCACCGTCACGAGCGTCACGAGGACCGGTGCGGCCCATCGCGTGGCTCGCCGTGGCCAGACGGCGGATGCCCCTACGATCCCGATCGCGAACGGCACCAAGGCCCACAGGAAGTACCGGGGCATGGCGTAGAGCCCGATCAGGAGCACAGCTGCCCCGAGGGTCGTAACGGGGGCGCAGAGCAACGCGCAGTACGCCGGATGACGACGCGCAAAGAGGATCGCGCCGGGGATCAGAAGGATGATCAGCAGCCCTAGCAATCGGATGCCTGCCTCGCCGAACCCCTCCGCCAACCCCCAGTCGAGCTCGTACCAGAAGCCCGTCGGCCCGGCCGAGGACCGCCAGCGAGGCCCGGGCGACACTTGCCAGTAGAGACGTGGGAGGGCGAGCGCGTAGAGGTCGAGGAGCACGAGGCCCACGCCGAGGATCACGACCAGCGACTTCACGGTGATCGGCCATGGGTTGCCGCCGGCACGGCGGATCTGGAGCGCGATGAGTCCCACGGCCAACGCCTGTCCCACCAGCGCGAATCCCCCGACTAGGACCGTGGCCCCGCCAAGGAACGATGCCGCGGCGAACCCCACCCAGTCCGTCGTGCGATCGGCGGTGAGCGCGCGCAGGAAGAACCATGTCGCGAGGACGATCCAAAAGATAAGCGCGGCGTAGCCGCGCGAGTTCTGGGAGAAGAGGACGTGATGGTACGACGTGGCGACGAGCAGCGCAGCTAGAAGCGCTTCACGTTGCCGGAGTGCGATCCGTGCAAGGCCGTACACCGCCGGGACCGTGGCGACTCCGAACACGACTGCTGGAAGCCGGATCGCCCATTCGTGTGGTCCGGCGATCTCGATCATCCCTCGCACGAGGAACGTGTGGAGCAAGTGGTTGTTGAGGCTGGTAGGGGCGGTGAAAAGCTCGAGGAACGGTCGCGATGCTGAAAAGACGGTGATGACCTCGTCGAACCAGAGGCTCCCACCGAGCGCGTAGAAGCGGAGCGCTGCCGCGAGCGCCGTGATCGCGGTGAGCCAGACGAGCGGATGGCGGACCGAGCCGAGCCCCTCGGGCGTCGGCAGGCGAAGACGGTCGGTGGCGCCGACTCGCGGTAGCGAGCGGCCGAGCGCTCCGAAGGTGATCGCCGCCAGGGCGGTGAGCGAGAACGCGATCCGCGCCAGCGTGGCCCCATCGATGGGAGCCACGGGAACCGGCGGCGCGAGGTCAGAGGGAAGCGCGACTGCGAGCGCCGCCAGCACCAGCCCGACGCCGATCCAGGCAGCGCGCGCGCCAGCGCCGAGCACACCGCCCTTTCGGAGGGGCGTAGGGTCCGCGGCCATGCGCGGCAAAATAAGGCTCCGGGCGGGGGCGTTCTCCTACACGCTTCGCGTGCTCGCCGGGTTCGACTCGCCATGTCGTTGGAAGAGGCGCCAGCGGAGATGCCGTGCGATCCCCAGCGCGAATCCGGCGCCGGCCGCCAGGAAGTGGAGCAAGTGCGGCGGGATCGAGAGGATGGCGAACGTCGCCCTCCCATGCCGTGCAAGGAAGCGATAGAAGGGAAGGTTGTTCGCCACGACGGCGATGAGGAGGAGAGCCGCGAGCGCGAGGAACCCGGGCCACCACAGTGCCGCGGCCAGACTCGCCAGCGCGCCCCATGTGCCAGCGACGCTCGCCCGGCCACCGATATCCACGTTGAGATCCCGCGGAAAACCGCCCGAGCGCAGTGCCAGCTCCGTCCACGGCGCGGCGCGCGCCACGACGTCGGTTCGGATCGCGCCGAGCAGGGTCCAGCGCTTCAGGTGCTTGACCTGGACGTCGCGCGCCAACACGATCCGTCCCCCGGACGCGCGAAGGCGGACCCCCAGGTCGATGTCCTCGATGCTCGGCCGGGGATAGCGATCGGCGTCGAAGCCTCCGACGGACTCGAACGCGCTTCGACGAATCGCCCCGCATCCCGCCCAGAACGTGGAGGCTTCAGCCCGACCGCGCTGGTGGATCCAGTGGTGGAGCAGGTTCCTGTAGCGCGAGACGACACCGGGGGACGCCGGCTGGTCGTCGTAGCTCCCGAAAACGGCGTCCACGCGATCGTCGGCCCGCAAGACCGCAACTGCGCGCTCGAGCGTATCGGGATGAACGGCACAGTCGGCGTCGAGGAAGAAGAGGCACTCCCCGGGGGCGATTCGCGCTCCGGCGTTTCGCGCCGCCCCCGGCCCCCGGCGACCGTCCGTGGCCATGACTCGCGCAGCGCGCGAGCGAGCGACCTCGACCGAGCGGTCGGTCGAGCCATCGTCCACCACCACCACATCCCAATCCCGAAAGCCCGAGCGCGACAGCGCTTCCAGGCACTGCTCGAACTCCTCGCCGCCGTCGAGGACGGGAATGATCACCGTGAGGTAGGGAGCCCTTGGAGGCGTCGAGTCCTCGGCGGAGCAGGCGGCAGATGTCATCCTGGAATCGGAACTCGAATGTAGACCCCCCGCGCCGACGCGAAAACGGGCGCCGCCCCCGGCTGGACGACGCCCGTTTCGAACGGCGAGCGAGGGAGGTATTACTTCTCCTCGTCCACCACCTCGTAGTCGGCCTCGATGACGCCTTCCTCTTCGGGAGCCGCGCTCGGACCCTCGGCTTCCGTCTCGCCGGTCGCCCCCGCGCCCGCCGTCTGGTACGCCTCCTGGGCCACCTGGTGCCACCGCTGCTGCAGCTCGTCCATCGCCGCCTTGACCTCGGCGTCGTCGTCCTTCTTGAGCGCCTCGCGCGTGCGTTCGATCGCCGCCTCGAGTTGGGTTCTCTGGTCGCCGGAGATCTTGCCCTCCATATCCTTGATGTTCTTCTCCGTCTGGTATACGAGCGTGTCGGCGCGGTTTCGCGTCTCCACGCGCTCGCGGCGCTTCTTGTCCTCGGAGGCGTGCTCCTGCGCCTCATGGACCATGCGCTCGATCTGCTTCTCGTCGAGCCCGCTCGAAGCCTCGATCCGGATCTTCTGCTCCTTGCCGGTGGCTTTGTCCCTGGCCGAGACGTGGAGGATGCCGTTGGCGTCGATGTCGAACGTCACCTCGATCTGAGGGATGCCGCGCGGAGCCGGCGGGATGCCGGTCAGCTGGAAGCGGCCGATCGTCCGGTTGTCGGCCGCCATGTCGCGCTCGCCCTGCAGCACGTGAATCTCGACCGTCGTCTGGTTGTCCTCGGCCGTCGAGAAGACCTCGGTCTTCTTGGTCGGGATCGTCGTGTTGCGGCCGATCAAGGTCGTCATCACGCCGCCGAGGGTCTCGATGCCGAGCGAAAGCGGGGTGACGTCGAGGAGCAGGACGTCCTTGACCTCGCCCGCGAGAACGCCTCCCTGGATCGCGGCGCCGATGGCCACCACCTCGTCGGGGTTGACGCCCTTGTGAGGATCCTTGCCGAACAGCTCCTTGACCGTCTCCTGGACCTTCGGCATCCGGGTCGAGCCGCCGACGAGGATCACCTCGTCGATGTCGTCCGGCTTGAGCCCGGCGTCCTGGAGCGCCTGCTTGCAGGGCCCGACCGTGCGCTCGATGAGGTCGTCCACGAGCTGCTCGAGCTTCGAGCGCGACAGCGTCAGGTGGAGGTGCTTGGGTCCCGCCTGGTCGGCGGTGATGAACGGCAGGTTGATGTCGGTCTGCTGCGTCGAGGAGAGCTCGACCTTGGCCTTCTCGGCCGCCTCCTTGATCCGCTGGAGCGCCATCGGGTCTTTCTTGAGGTCGATGCCCTCCTGCTTCTTGAACTCCTGGGTGATCCAGTCGATGACCCGCTGATCGAGGTCGTCGCCGCCGAGATGCGTGTCGCCGTTGGTCGCCTTGACCTCGAAGACGCCGTCCCCGATCTCGAGGATCGAGATGTCGAACGTGCCGCCGCCCAGGTCGAAGACCGCGATCTTCTCGTCGTTCTTCTTGTCGAGACCGTAGGCCAGGGACGCCGCCGTCGGCTCGTTGATGATCCTGAGGACATCGAGCCCGGCGATCTTGCCGGCGTCTTTGGTTGCCTGTCGCTGGGCGTCGTTGAAGTAGGCGGGGACGGTAACGACCGCCTGTTCGACCTTCTGTCCCAGATAATCCTCGGCCGTCTGACGCATCTTCTGAAGGATCATGGCCGAGATCTCCGGCGGTGTGTACGTCTTGTTGCCGATCTTCACCACGGCGTCGCTGTTGGGTCCGGCGACGACCTCGTACGGAACGCGTTCGGCCTCGGGACGTACCTCGTCGTACTTGCGCCCCATGAACCGCTTGATCGAAAAGATCGTGTTCCGGGGGTTGGTGATCGCCTGCCGCTTCGCCACCTGCCCAACGAGACGCTCGCCGTCCTTCGTGAACGCGACGACCGAAGGCGTCGTGCGCGAGCCTTCGGCATTGGGGATGACGACCGGATCGCCGCCTTCCATCACCGCGACGACCGAGTTCGTCGTGCCGAGATCGATACCTATGACCTTACCCATGTGGCCCCGCCTCTCTGAGAACGACAAAATGACACACGATCCGTGAATGCAAGAACCCTCTGAGCGAGGTGCAAGGGCCATGCCGGTGTCTGGGGACCGTCGTTTTGGCAGTCGGCGACACTTTACAGCCTTCGCCGATCCGAGTAGTGTCCCACCGTGCAGTTCGCTCGCGTACTCGGAAGGGTCGTCAGCACCCGCAAGGTTCCCGGGCTGATAGGCTATCCTCTCCTGTGGGTTCAGCCGACGGATGCCCGGGGCGCATCCAGCGGGGAGCCGCTGGTCGCGGTCGATGCGGGTCAGTACGGCGAGGGCGAATGGGTTTACTTCGTGACCTCGCGCGAGGCCTCGCTACCGCTCCGCGATCCCTTCTGCGCGGTAGACGCTACGCTCGTGGGCAAGATCGATCACGTCGATCTGGACGGAACCGAGCATGTAACGGCGGCTGAGGTAGAAGAGATCCACGCGCAGGTCCACCCATGATCCTGGCGCGCGTGACAGGAATGGTGACCTCCAGTGACAAGGACCGGGAGCTCGCCGATTACAAACTGCTGGTCGTCCAACCGCTCGGTCTCGACCTCGAGGCGGAAGGCGAAGAAGTGATCGCCATCGATCGGGTGGACGCGGGCGTCGGTGATCGCGTGCTGCTCATGCGCGAGGGGAACGCCGCGCGGCAGGTGACGGGACGCGAGCGAATTCCGCTCCAGAACGTGGTCATCGGGATCATCGACAGAATCGATTGGCTGGATCGCTCCAAGGAGCTTCGTTGATCGACCGGCTCGATGTGCTAGCCGACCTGATCGCCGCCGAGCTGCGTCAACAGCTGCGCGTCGGCGACGGCGACGCCACGCGGGAAACGGCGACCGACGGCGGCGATGGCCACATCTGCCCGCCCCACGTGTGCGATGCAGCCTGCGATGGAGCCCATTGCGTCGCGCATTGCCCCGACAAGGTCCGCCGGTTGGTCGAGCTCGGCGCTCAAAGGTTCACCACCGGCCCGGGCGTGGGGCCCTGCGACAACGTGCTGGCGCGGATGATCGACCACACGCTTCTCGCGCCGGCCGCGTCGCGCAAGGAGATCGAGGCGCTGTGTGACGAGGCGGCGGCCAACTGCTTCGCGACCGTTTGCATCAATCCGTGGTGGGTTCGACTCGCGGCACGGCGGCTAGCCCAGACGCCGGTACGGGTCTGCACCGTGGTCGGCTTCCCGCTGGGGGCCAATCGCTCGGAGACGAAGGTCTACGAAGCGGTGCGGGCGGTGGAGGACGGAGCGACCGAGCTGGATATGGTGCAAAACGTCGGCGCCCTCAGGTCGGGCGACTACACCGCGGTCGAGCGTGACACAGCGGGCGTGGTGAAGGCGGCCGCCGGCCGCGCTTCGGTCAAGGTGATCCTCGAGACCGCGCTCCTGACCGACGAGGAAAAGGTCAAGGCCTGCACGCTCGCGCAGTCCGCCGGTGCCCATTTCGTCAAGACCTCGACGGGCTTCGGTCCCGGTGGCGCGACCGAGGCCGACATCCGGCTCATGCGGCGCGTGGTGGGTGGCGGGATGGGGGTCAAGGCGTCGGGCGGCGTCAAGGACCAGCCGACCGCACTGCGCATGATCGAGGCGGGCGCGACGCGCATCGGCGCCAGCGCCGGCGTCCGGATCGTGCACGGCAACGGCGCCGGGCCAGAGCGACCCTATGGCGCCGAGGCGCCAGCCGAGCGTCGATCACCCGACGCCGATGGCCGAGCTGAGCGCGAAGTCCGCGCCGCCGTCATCGCCGCTCCGCGCGTCACGATCCACAAACTCTAGAGAGCGCTTTCTATGACCGCGAAAGTTCCCGATGGGCATGTATTATTCTCTTCTGGTGGGAACCGCAAACGTGATGTCTTCGAGTACATCGACGAGATTCACTCGCTGTATCCAATTTCCGATCCCGATGACCTGGTCCACTTTCAATTCTTGGAGGATCAAACGTTTGCGCCGACAGGTGAGCGGGGCGTTACGGTCATCATCGTGAAGAATGGGGTCTGGGTGGATTTCCTTCGGAGGAAGGACGGGTGGATTCAAGTGTCGGGGAGTGGCGGTATCGGAGGGGTGTTCAAAGAGTAGGAAGCGTTCGTGCTGCCTCGAACTATTACGGTAACGGGCGTTTAAGTGCGCTGATCCCGGCGCACGACGAAGCGCCGCGGATTGGGGCCGTCGTGTTCGGCGCTCTCGAGCACCTGCCGGTCCTGGTCGTGGACGACGGCTCGGCCGACGAAACGGCCGCGGTCGCCGAAGTGTCCGGCGCCACCGTCATCCGGCAGATGCCCAACCAAGGGAAGGGCGCGGCCCTGCGTACCGGATTCAGCCGGGCGCTTGACCAGGGGTGGGACGCCGCGCTCACGCTGGATGCCGACGGCCAGCACGACCCACGCGAGATTCCCAAGTTCCTCGATGCGTGGCGCCTGGAGCCTTCCTCCGCCGACGGATCCACCGAAGTCGTCGAGCGCCCGGACCTGGTCATCGGTTACCGCGACTTCCGCGCAATGCCGCTGCTCAGGCGGCTCTCCAACACGCTCGGCCGTTTGACCCTTCGGTGGGCGCTCGGCACGACGATCCGCGACAACCAGTCGGGCTATCGCCTGATCTCGCGCCGTGTCATGGAGGCGATGGTCGGGAGCTCGGAGAGCGGCTTCGAGTTCGAAGTCGAGATGATCGCGACGTGCATACGGCGCGGCTGGCGAATCGCGTGGGTTCCGATCCGGACGATCTACGGCGCTCCCAGCCATATCCGGAACTGGGACCACCTCGTGAACTTCGTGCGCACCGCCTGGCGAATCCGCCGCGGGGAGCTCGGGCGCTGAAAACGGCTGTCGGTTCTCTTGATCGAGAAGCGGTGCCGTGGATACATTGTAATTACAGCCAAGCAGGAGGAAGACCATGAAGACGAAGATCATCCGCATCGGAAACTCACAAGGGATTCGCATCCCCAAGCCGTTGCTGGACGAGAGCGGTCTAGGCGAAGAGGTCGAGCTCAAGGTCGAGCCCGGTCGCATCGTCATCCGGTCGACTGATGTGCCCAGGCGCGGTTGGGATGCTGCCTTCCGAAGGATGGCCAAGCGCGGCGACGACGCGCTGCTTGATCCGGAGGCGGCGATCGGCAGCTCATGGGACGCGGAGGAGTGGCGCTGGTAGCCGGTCGTTTCGATGTCTTCCTGGTTCGACTCGATCCGACAGTCGGCAGCGAGATCACCAAGACCCGTCCCTGCTGTGTCGTCTCTCCTGATGAAATGAACCGCCATGTGCGGACCGTGATCGTGGCGCCCATGACCACGACGCGGAGATCCTATCCCACTCGCGTAGCGTGTGAATTCGAAGGCAAGCGAGGACAGGTCGTACTGGATCAGCTGCGCACCGTGGACAAGACTCGACTCGTGAAAAGGCTCGGAAAAATCGACGACGTGACGGGACAGCAAGTCCTCACGACGCTGGCGAAGATGTTCGCGCCGTAGTCGCCGACATGGGAGGCGCTCCCTCCTGACTGACCCAGCGCCTGTCTTGCCCGGCGAGCGGATCGAAACGCTCGACGCCCTCCGCGGCATCGCCCTCTTCGGGATCTT
>JBHEOA010000075.1:0-39240 GCA_046261835.1 Gemmatimonadota bacterium | reverse complement strand
ATCACGAGGAACAGGGCAAGAGCCCACGACCACGAGCGATTCACGATTCGTCGACCTCCCGTCGTTCGATCTCCGTCGATAGAGCCCGAGCGATCTCGATTCATTAAGTTCCGCGCCCTCACCGATCCGATGGGATGATTCGTCGACTTTTGAGGCAAGCGATGAGCCAACCCTGCGCAGCATGATCACCGGCGGCTGTCTGTGCGGCACCGTGCGGTACGAGGTGACGGGACCCTTCCTCAGGGCCGGCCACTGCCACTGCTCGCGTTGCCGCAAGCATTCGGGCGCCGCGATGGGCACCCAAGGACGCGTGAGGAGGGAAGACCTCCGGCTCGTCTCGGGCGAGGAGGCGCTCCGCGTCTATCGGCCTGCGCCGGACGCCGCAGTCAAGGTGTTCTGCTCGATCTGCGGCTCGAGCTTATTCGGCGGGACGTGGCCCGAGGGGTCCGAGGTCTCGATCCGTCTGGGATCCGTCGACGGCGATCCGGGAATCCACCCCCAGTACCACACCTTTGTCGACTCTCGCGCGCCGTGGGACGAGATCACCGACGACCTGCCGCAGTTCCCCGAAGGTCTACCCGAAGGCTACGAGCCGGAAGCGCGCTGAACTACTCCGTCCAGAGCGACGAGACGATGTGCCAGCTCCGGAACTGGTCTGGATGGCGCCGGGTGTACCCCTCGAGTAGCGACGCGTAGCGAGTGAGAGCCTGCGACTGGGATGTCTCCCGATCTCCCCGCGCGACCTCGATCGGCGGCTCGATGACGAGACGGCAGCGACCGGATTCATCCACGTAGCAAAACATCGGAAGGAGCGCGGCCCCCGTCGCCCGCGCGAGGCTCACCATACCCGTCGCGAACCGCTCGTAGACCCCGAGAAACGGCAAGGTGAGGTAACGGTGGCCCATGGGTCCGTCGCCGGCCACGCGAAGGACTCGGTTTGCGCGCAGCCGGGCTTCGAGCGCGCGGGTGAAAGCGAGCGAGCGACCTCCGGGAAGGTCCATGATCTCAGCCGCCCATCGAAGCTCCCGTCGGTCGAAGAACGGCCGGATCACATGCCGCCTCACCCAGCTCCAGTCGTGGTGCCGCGTCATGAAGCCTTCCAGATGGCGCGGGCCGTGGACCACGTGGAGATCGAAGCCGTGGTCGTGGAGGATCTCGCCCGACAGGCCCCGCAGGCCGAACGTGCGGCTGATCCAGAGGATCGCGCCCCGACCGCGCGCCAGTGCGGCCCGCAGGTGCTCGAGCCCTTCGACGGCGACGTCTTCCGTCGCCGGCCTCCAGCCGAGCACCTCCCGCCAGAAGCTGACGAACGCGCCCCGGAGCGCCCGGCGCTCCGCCTCCGGGCTCAGCGAGCCGCCGAACGCGCGACGGAGCGCTGCGCGACTCCGCCGGCGCTTAGCCGACGGGAGTTGGTGGGCCAGACGCCCGAGGACTTCGGCGAGGGGACCACGCACGAACGGTATAGGCCGCGTGGCGACGACGATCGCGACGACGAGCGTGAAGTAGACGTCAAGGGGTCGGGCGAACTTCATCCTTCCTCCGCGTCATCGAGCAGCAACGCGCGGCGCACCTTCCCCGTCGGGCTCTTGGGCAGAGCCTCGCGGAACTCGATTACGCTTGGAATCTTGAAGTCCGCAATACGCGGCCGGCAGTAATCGACGATCTCCTCGATGCCGCACGGGGACGCCCGTACAATGACCGCCTTGATCCGCTCATCGCCGTATTCGGTGGGGACGCCGACGACCGCCGCCTCGGCGACCGACGGGTGCTCCTCGAGGACCCGCTCGATCTCGATCGGATCGATCTTGTAGCCCCCCTTGTTGATCTGGAACTTCTTCCGGCCGCGAAGCACGATCCGTCCCTCGGCGTCGCGGAATCCGAGGTCCCCGGTCAGGAACCACGCATCGCGGAAGGCCTCCCTGTTCACCTCCTCGAGGTCGAGGTAGCCGGTGATGGCGGCGGGACTCCGCACCGCCACCTCGCCCACCTCGTCGGGCAGTGCGGGTGAGCCGTCCTCGCGGAAGATCTCGACTTCGACTCCCGGCAGCGGGGTTCCCACGCTGTCGAGCGACGCCTCGATCCGCGCGTCGAGATTGACGCTGATCGAGCCCGTCTCGGTCGAGCCGTAGAGCTGCCGGACCCAGCGGCCGAAGCGCTGGTGGAACAGGCGATTGTGAGCGACCGGCATGGGAGCGCTGGCCGAGACGCACAGCCGCAGCGAGCCGAAGTCAGGGATCCGGTGGTAGTGCGCCTGGGCGAGCAGGCTGAACATGAACGGGACGCCGATGAAGGCGGTCAGACGCTCCTGTTCGATGAGGTTTGCGACGGCGCGGCGATCGAAGCGCGGGAGCGGGTGCAGCGTCGCTCCTCCATAGAGACTCGTCAGCATGCTCCGCATGAGGCCGTTGACGTGGGAGAACGGCGCGACGCCCAAGAACCGGTCGGCGGGATCGACCGCCAGCGCCTCGTTCAGGGCCGCGAGCTCATAGAGGAGATTCTCGTGGGTGCGCGCGATGCGCTTCGGTGTTCCGGTCGAGCCGGAGGAGAATTGGAATAGGACGGCGTCCTGCCGGTCGATCGCGGGTCGCTCGATGGCCGGGGAATCCCCAGGGGCGATGAGGGCCTCGGCCTCGAAGAGCGGGCACGGCCGACCGTGGGCCTGGAGAACTTCCGCGCAGAGTCCGGCAAGCGCGCGGGCCGCTACCAGGGCCGCGGCGTCGCTCGACTGCATGAAGTGGAGCAGGTCGGTCCGCCGGTAATGGTCGTTGAGGGGCACGACAATCGCGCCCGCCCGCACGATGGCGAAGAATCCCGCCACGAAGGCCACGCCGTTCGGAGCCATGAGCGCCACACGGTCTCCCGCTCGCACGCCGGCCGCGATGAGTCGCGCCGCGCCGCTTTCGGCCGCTGCGCGGAGCTCGGCGTACGGGACCCGCCGCTCGCTCTCGTCGATCGCGATCTCCTGGCCGCGCCGCATGGCGGCAATGTCGAGTAGCTCGGCGACGTCCCTCACCGTGCGGCCTCATGAGGGCCATCGCCCTGGCGCGAACGAGCGACCCACAGCGCCACGCGCTCGGCGAGGGAGTCGACGGTCGCGAATACCTCAGCCGTCAGCTCATCGTCGGGAGCCTCGAAGCCGAAGGCACGCTCGAGGCCCGAGATGAGGACCAGCGCTTCCATCGAATCGAGACCGAGCCCCTGGCCCAGAAGGGGTGTGGTCGTCGCGGCGCCGTCGAGCATGTCGGCAGCTACGCCCAGCTCGGCGACCAGGATCCGGCGGATCTCAGACTCGGCCGCGGCGCGGTCGCTCGAGCCTCCGCCTGAAGCACTCTCGGGCAAGCTCATGCGGGCGCCGGTGGCGCGCCGCCTCTCGGAAGATCGTAAGCCACTTCGCTCAATCTACGCTCGGCGAACGTCGGTGGATCGCGCGGACGGTCTCGATCGTGTCGGCCTGGGTTGCACTCTTGTCGGGCCGGTAGCGCTTCACGCGGGCGAACCGGAGGGCGAGGCCGCCCGGGTAGTGAGGGCTCGTCTGGACGTCGTTGAAGGCGATCTCGACGACGAGCTCGGGGCGGACGTGCACCGTCCACTCGTCGCGCCCGATCTCCCGCTTCAGCAGCTCCTCGGTCTGCCACGCCAGCACCGCATCGGTCAGCCCCTTGAACGTCTTGCCCAGCATGACGAACCCGCCGCCTTCGGGATCGCGCGCCCCGAGATGGAGGTTGGAGAGCAATCCGCGGCGACGTCCGTGCCCCCATTCGGCGGCGAGGACGACGAAGTCGAGCGTGTGGGCCGGCTTCACCTTGAGCCAGGCGAAGCCGCGGCTTCCGGCCTCGTAGGCGGCGTCCAGCGCCTTGGCCATCACGCCTTCGTGACCCTGGGCGATCGCTTCCGCCAGGAACGCCGCCGCCGCCGCCGCGTCTCCCGTCACGATGCGCGGAACTAGGAGCCCGGTGGGCGCGAGCTCGGCGAGCGCATCCCATCGCTCGGCCAGGGGACGTTCGAGCAGCGAGTCTCCGTCCACCCAAAGGGCGTCGAAAAGAACCGTGGTGAGGGGGAGCGCCGCCCGCATTCCGTCGACGTCGAGCCTTCGTCCGAAGCGGCGCATAGTGACCTGGAACGGGTGCGGCGAGGCGTCTGGCTTGAGCGCGATGACCTCGCCGTCGAGGATCACTTCGCGCACGGGAAGCGCCGCCACCGTCTCGACGATCTCGGGAACCGCTGCCGTCACGTCGTTGAGGCGGCGCGAGTAGACGCGCACGTCGGAGCCCGCCTTGTGAATCTGGACGCGGGCCCCGTCGAGCTTGACTTCGAGCGCAGCCTCGCCGAGCCGCTCGATCGCCCCGGTCACGTCATCGGCGGTCTGAGCCAGCATCGGCTGGAGCGGGCGGAAGACGCGGACGTCGTAGCGCGCGAGGCCGGCTTCGCCGTCGGTAAGCGCGGCGCCTGCGACCTCGCCCAGGTCGCCGGCGAGCATGATCGCGCGCCGCACGGTGGTGGGAGCGAGTCCCGCGGCGCGCGCGACCGCCTCGGCCATGAGCCCCGCCAGCGCCCCCTGCCGGACCTCGCCCAGGACGAGTCCCGCCAAGAACCGCTGCTCCTCGGCGGTTGCTCGCGCCAGCATCTCGCCCAGAACCCGGACGCGCTCGGCGGACGACCCGGCGCCCGAAGCGGCCGCGATCCGCGTCAGCGCGCGGTCGACCTCCATGATCTCGAGCGAGGGCGAATCGTAGGCCGAGGCGGGCATCGCGTCGCGCACGGCGGCCGGTCCCACGCCGAGTCGTGCCTGTCGCGGCGCACCTGTCAGAAAGCCGACCGCGACCGGCACCTCCTCCGGGGCCAATCGCGTAAGCAGCGCCGCCAGCCGCTCGATCTTCTCACGCCGCGCCCGCGTCGCCGCCACCGTGCCCGACGTCTCGACGAGAACCTGGAACCTCACGCGAACAGCTTAGTCTCCGACACGATCGGGAGGCCGCAGCCTTCCGGTCAGCGGAAGGTGTTACCCGGAGGGGGCTCCTCGACCGTCTCTTCGATCAATGCGGCGATGCGCGCCATCAGAGTCTCGACGGTTGCGGGAGCGGCGCGCGCTTCGGCGCTGAACGCCGCGAGGAGCCTGCCGCTCTCGGCGTCGCGGAACGCGATGAACGCCCGATCGGCTTCACCATCTGGTCGAACCCCGCCCATCGTGATCTCGAGGACGGCGTCCGCGTCCTGGTCGCGCCCGACGACGTCGAACCCCGCCTCGGTCAGCTCGCCCTGCAGAGCTACCAGTGCGCGATCGAAGTCCGGCGCGACCCATGTCGTCATTCCGAACCCCGCGCTGTGGGAAGGCATCGTCAGGAAGAAGCGACGGTAATCGGCAAAAGGCGAGAGAGGGGCGGCCCGATGGGCGGACGCGCAGCCGATCGCTACGAGGACGAGAGCGATGGCTGACTTCCAGACTGCCACGGATCCTCCTTGTGACTTTGCAGGGGCGGGTTGCAAGGCCCGTACCGGCGAGGCCCTATCGTCCGGCTGTGGCCACGATGCAAGCCTAACGCTCGAAGATCTGATCGCGCGACTGGCCGACCGAGACGCGGCGGATCGGCACCTCGACCAGCTCCTCGATCCGCTCCAGGTATGCGCGGGCCGCACCAGGGAGATCGTTCCAGCGCCGCACTTTCGCCGTCGACATTCGCCACCCATCGTGCTCTTCGTAGATCGGTTGGCACCGCTCGAGGAATCCGAGGTTGGCGGGGAACTCGCCGAGCTCGCCACCCCCGTCCCGCTCGGCGGCCCGGTAGCCGGTCGCCAGGCGCACGCTCTCGAAGCCGTCGAGCACGTCGAGCTTGGTCACCGCCAGCTCGGTCAACGAGTTGACTCGCGCGGCGTAGCGCACGACGACCGCGTCGAACCAGCCGCACCGTCGCGGCCGTCCTGTCGTCGCGCCGTACTCGCCGCCCGCTTCGCGCAGGCGTTCCTGGAGCGGGCTTTCGACTTCCGTCGGAAGGGGGCCATTCCCCACGCGCGTCGTGTACGCCTTGACGACCCCTACGATCTCGTCCAGGTCACGCGGTCCGATCCCCATCCCGACGACGGCGCCGCCGGCGGTCGTATTGGACGACGTCACGTACGGGTAGGTGCCGTGATCGATGTCGAGCTGGGATCCCTGCGCCCCCTCGAGGAGTACGAGGCGACCCTTGGCGAGATGACCGGCCACCCGCTCGGAAACGTCCGCCGCGCGGGTGAGGAGCCGCTCCCGGTAGCCGCTGATCTCCTCCAGCACCGATGCGGCCGAGATCGCTTCTGCCGCGCCGAGCGTCTCGAGTAGCGCCTGTTTGCTCGCGATGGCTGCCTCGACGAGCTCGGCGAGGCGCTCCTCGTCCTGGAGATCCGCGACGCGGATCCCGACCCGCCCGACCTTGTCCTCGTACGCGGGCCCGATCCCGCGACCCGTGGTCCCGATCGCCCTGCCTCCGCGCCGCCCTTCCTTGGCTTTGTCGAGGAGCTTGTGATACGACAGCAGCAGATGCGCGCGGTTCGAGACCCACACCCGCGATTCGGCGTCGATCCCGCGCGACTCGAGCAGGTCGATCTCGGCGAACAGCTCCGCCGCGTCGAGCACGACGCCGTTTCCGAGGAGGCACTCCTTGCCGTGATGGAGGATCCCTGACGGCACCTGGTGCAGTATGTACTCGCGCCCTTCGACGACCACCGTGTGACCGGCATTGGCCCCGCCCTGATAACGGGCGACCACGTCGGCCTCCTCGGCCAGAACGTCTACGATCTTGCCTTTGCCCTCGTCGCCCCATTGCGCGCCGAGGACGACCACACAGCTGCCGCTCCGGCCTCGCGCCATCGCCTTCTCCGCCAACAAGAAAAAAGCGCCCCGGGGGGCGCATCCTCTGGTAAAATGGGGCCCGTGGCGCGCTGGCTCAAGCCCTCCCTCAGCTGGCTCCTGCCGGTGACGCCGGTCGTTCTCCTCCTCCGGTACGTCCTCGCTCCCGAGGCCCACGTGGCGCTGTTCATGCTCGCGGGCCTCGCCATCGTGCCCCTGGCGGGCTGGATGGGGAAGGCGACCGAGCATCTCGCGGATCGTACTGGCGAGGGGATCGGGGGCCTCCTCAACGCGACGTTCGGCAACATGGCCGAGCTGATCATCGCGATCATGGCGCTGCGCGAGGGGCTGACCGGCGTGGTCAAGGCTTCCCTTACGGGATCGATCATCGGCAACGCCTTGCTGGTCCTCGGAGCCTCGATGCTGGGCGGGGGCCTCAAGTACAAGACGCAGACCTATAACCCGGCCGGCGCGCGGTCACGAGCGACGACGATGACGCTGGCCGCGATCGCGCTCGTCACACCCGCCGTCTACCACCAGCTGGCGGGCCCGGCGGGTCCGGCACGCGAGGGGGCACTCTCGCTCGAGATCTCGGTCGTCCTGCTCGTCACCTACGCGCTGTCGCTCCTCTTCTCACTCCACACCCACCAACCGTATTTCGAGAAGGCTGCGGCCGAGGCGGGGCGCCTCGAGGCCGGCGGACACGAGACGTGGAGCGTCGGCCGCTCGCTCGCCCTGTTGGCCGGGGCGACCGCGATCGTCTCGTGGCTCGCCGAGATCCTCGTCCGCTCGGTCGAGCCGGCCGCCGAAGCGCTTGGCATGACCGAGATCTTCGTCGGAGTCGTCATCGTGGCGATCGTCGGCAACGCTGCCGAGCACTCGACCGCCATCCTGATGGCGCTCGAGGACCGGATGGATCTCTCGCTCGGCATCGCGATCGGATCGAGCGTGCAGATCGCGCTGTTCGCGGCCCCGGTTCTCGTCTTCCTGAGCTACGTGATCGGACCCGCGCCGATGGACCTCGTGTTCACGCCAGCCGAGGTCGTCGCGGTCGGGCTATCGGTGGTCATCGTGGGCCAGGTCGCCGAGGACGGCGAGTCGAACTGGCTCGAAGGCGTCCAGCTCCTCGCCGTCTACGCGATCCTGGCGCTCATGTTCTACTTCCTGCCCGAGGCAACGGCGGCCGCCTCGGAGTGACGCGGGCGTTCCCTCGCCGCGCAGCGCTAGAACATTGTGTTGTCGTTTGCGGACTCGGCAGGGATGACTTGCAGCACGTCCCAATGCAGCGCCCGCTTGAACTCAACGTGCTTGTCGGGATATAGAGCGGCCATGCGGGTGAAGTAGTCGATGAACGGCTGCTTCCCGTCTGCGACGTGTGGGTTGTGCTGGATGTAGACATCGCCTGCGTACCGTTCGACTCCCTCACCAAGGCGACGTTTCGCCGAACATTCTCCACCCCCCTAGTAACCGGTCGGGATGTCGAGGAATACCGTCTCGATGCCGAACTCGGTCGCCAGGCGGTCTCCCAGCGCGCGGACGCCGAGGGTCTCGGTCGCATAGTGACCGGCGAAGAAGACGTGGAGACGATGCTCGCGCGCGACGTGCCAGGCGATGTGGCTGGTCTCACCGGTGACGAACGTGTCGAGGCCGGCCGCGGCCGCCTCGGGGATCAGCTCCGAGGCGTCCCCCGAAACGATCGCCACTCGCTCGATCGGGCCATCACCGAAAGCGAGGTGGTCGGGCCGGACGCCCAATAACGCCTCGAGCCGGGCGGCGAAGATGGCCGGTTCGGTGGGCTCCGGGAGTCGACCGCGGAAACCGATCTCGCGTCCCTCGTAGCGACCGAAAGGCTCCACCGCCTCCAGCTCCAGGAGGCGCGCCAGCACCATGTTGTTCCCGACTTCGGCGTGGGCGTCGAGCGGCAGGTGCGCGGCGTAGAGCGAGATTCGCGAATCCAGAAGGCTCGCGATCCGCGCGCGCAACGGACCGACGACCGGCGACGGGGATCCCCAGAAGAGGCCGTGGTGGACGATCACGAGATCGGCCTTCGCGCGGGCGGCCAGCTCGAAGGTCGCCACCGCCGCGTCGACCGCGAGCGCGACCTTGGTCACCTCCTCGCGCCCCTCGACCTGGAGCCCGTTCAGCGATTTGTCGGACCAGTCGGCGATCGCGAGGTACTCGTCGAGCCAGGCGACGATCGCGTCGCGCGATTGTGTCACTGCGGTGAAGCGATCTCGATCCGTTTGCCGCCCGACTCGCCGGATAGGCTGTAGCTCGCGCCGTCCGATTCGTAGCTCCACGCGGAGAACGCGGCGTCGAGCGCGGCGCGTTGAAGCGACCATTGATCCTCGAAGCGGAACTCACTCGAGGTCGGGTAGGTGCCGCGCGTCTCGTGGACCCCTTCGAGGGCGGTCTGAAGATCGAAGAGGAGGAGCCGCGGGTCGGCCGCGATCGCCTGCGCTTGTTCCTCGGGACTTGGCGCCTCTCCGGTTTCCAGTGGCGCTGGACCCGCATCGGGCTCCGCTTTGGAACAGGCGAGGAGCGCCGCGAGGGCAATTCCCATCGGGAGGACGAATTTCTTCATCGCGGTGTGGCTTATGGTGTGAGTTATCGTGTCGTTCAAGATAAAGGGACGTCCGCCGCCCGCAACGCGGTCGCGACCTCGGCGCGCGCCGACTCATCGAGGGCGACGAGCGGCGCGCGGGGTACGCCGCCACCGGGCCAGCCGCGTAGATCGAGCGCCGCCTTGATCCCCGCCACGCCGAATCGAGGGCCCAGGGCCTCGCCCAGCGGCGAGAGCCGCTCCTGTGCGCGGGTCGCGGCCGATCCGTCTCCTGCCCCATGGGCCTCGAGGACGGCCAGCGCCGCTTCTGGCGCGGCATCGGCGACCGCCAGGATCGCGCCGTCGGCGCCTCCGGCGAGGCTCGCCGCCAGCACCGACGCCTTGCCGTCGAGGATCGCGAAGTCCGGCCCGGCGACACGGCGCAGCTCGGCCTGGAGGGCCAGATCGCCGGCCGAGTCCTTGATCCCCGCGAGCGTGGCTTCAAGGCCGAGCTCCTTCAACAGATCGGCGGGGAGGTCGACCTTGGAGCGCTGCGGAATGTGATAGGCATAGAGGGGTAGATCGACGGCGCGGGCGATCGCGCGATAGTAATCGGCGAGCGCCGCACGAGAAGCCGAATAGTAGCGAGGCGGGAGCGCCAGGAGCGCGTCGGCCCCGCCCACCGCGGCGCGCGCGGCGGCCGCGCACGCCGCTCTCGCGCTCTCGCGCCCGACCTGGACGATGAGCACCCGGTCGCGCGGGAGAGCCGCGCGCGCCGCCTCGAGCAAGGGGCCCTGCTCGTCGTCCTCCAGCAGCGGCCCCTCGCCGCTCGTCCCGAACAAGACGATTCCTGCGATCGGCCACTGAATGTAGATCTCGATCTGGGCCGCGAGTCGATCGGGATCGGCCCGGCCGTCGGGCCCGAACGGGGTGGTGACGGGAAGGAAGAGACCCGCGAGTCGCGTGCTCACTCGCTGATGTTCACGTTCTCGATGGCCTCGTGGTCGAGAAGGCCTTCGACGAGTGCGTCTCGCACCTTGGGCATGCAGGTCAGTGCGAATTCAGCTTCCACGCGGTCGTCCTTGCGGGAGATCTGTAGCCCCTCGAGCGAGATGCCGAGCTCGTCGGCGAGCTCGTTGAATCGATGGATCACTCCCTTCTCGCGCCGCGCTACCACATGGAGATGGACGTAGCGCTTGCGACGCTCGAGGAACCGAGCCTCGAACCGTCCCAGAACGAAGAGGATCGCGAGCAGGAGGACGGTCGTCCCGATCGCGGCCACGTAGGCGCCGCTCCCGATCCCCAGGCCGATTCCGGCCATCACCCACATCGTGGCCGCGGTCGTCAGGCCATGGACCGAACCGCGTGCCTGGATGATCGCCCCCGCTCCAAGGAAGCCGATTCCAGAGATCATTTCGCCTGCGATGCGGCTGGGATCTCCGATGACGGTCTGGCGCTGGGAGAATTCGATCGCGACGTGGATCGAGAGCATTGTGATCAAAGTCGATCCGACGCAGATCAGCATGTTCGTCCGCAAGCCGGCCGGCTTGTCGCTCAACTCGCGCTCGAGGCCGATCGCGGCGCCGCAAGCGAACGCGAGCATGAGCTTTCCCCACAGCTCGGGCGCGAGCAGCTCGTTCACCCGATCAGGCCTCGTCCACCGAGCGGGGTACCGGCTCGCTCTTGTCGCGGCAGTACGCGCGAAACCGCTCCAGGACGCGCGCCAGCGACCCATAGGTGCGGATCGAGCACAAGTCGCAGAGGTCGTCGTAGAGGTCGATCGCCTCCCAGCTCGCTTCGGCGTCCGAGAAGAAGTGGCGCGAGTCGAGCGCTTCGGCGAGGAACGGCACGCGATAGTCGTCGCCCTGCGGGCCGGTCAGTGGGCGGACGATACGGTCGAGGAAGTAGATGTCCTGGAGAACGACTTCGGGAGGAACCTCGGAGTCCATCCGCTCCAGCCGTTCGAACAGCAGATCCTCCATGCCTCCCCCTTTGCTCGACGGTGGGAAGCCGAAGATAGAGGACCGGAAGACCCCGGCAAGCCGGCATCACGCTCCTGAGGCGGACGGCCAGTGATCCGCCAATCGCGACGCGGGAATACCGGCCAGGTAAGCGAGACGGAGACCCCACATGAGCGCCATCGTGCGCGCGGGACCACCGGCCAGCCACCGTCGCGCGGAGGTAACGAGGGGGCCCTTGCAGATCTCCAGGCGGCCGAGCGCGGCGATGCGGGAGAAGAGCGCGACGTCCTCGAACAAGGGCCAGGGCGGGAAGCCCCCCACCTGCCGAAAGAGTTCTCGCCGGACGAAGATCCCCTGGTCGCCGGTCCCGGTCCTCATCCAGCGCGTGCGCGCGTTGATGCCGCGCTCGATTGCCGGCAGGAGCGGATGCCGGACGCGCTCCTCGACGGGAAGCGCGATGCGAAAGCAGCCACCGGCGGCCCCGAGCGCGATCGCCGCGAGGATCTCGGCAGTCGCCGACCGAGGCGGCGCGCAGTCGGCGTGGAGGAACCACAGGATCTCGCCGCTCGCGGCTCTCGCGCCCGCGTTCTGCTGCTCGCCACGGCCGGCCGTGGCCGCGACGAGCGTGGCGCGCTCACGCGCGATCGTCAGCGTGCCGTCGCTCGATCCGCCGTCGGCCACCAGGATTTCGTCCGGAACGGGACGACAAGCGGCCAAGCCGTTGAGCAGGCGCGGCAACGCGACGGCCTCGTTCCAGGTCGGAATGATGACGCTGATTCCGGAACTCATCCGAGAGGCGAGATCAGACGGCGTTACCGCCCTGGAGCGATCCAACGGCTACGGCCGCCGCACTCGGATCGCACGGCACTCGAAATCGGAAGGTGCTGCCCTTGCGGGGCTCCGATTCGGCCCAGATCCGGCCTCCATGGAGCTCGATCAGCTGACGACAGATCGCCAGACCCAACCCGACCCCGGGGTAGGAGCGCGTCGACGACGCATCGACTTGCGTGAAGGCCTGGAAGATGTCGTCGAGTCGATCGCCGGGGATTCCGATCCCCTCGTCCCTGACGCTCCCCTCGAACTCGCCATCAACCAATCCGGCGCGGGCGAGGATCGTCCCATGGGGCGAGAACTTGATCGCGTTCTCGACCAGGTTGAGATAGACCCGGTAGATCTTCTCGCCGTCGAGCCGGCAACTCTCCAGCTCGGGATCGATCTGAATCTCGAGGTGGAGCTTCTTCTCCTCGAGAAGGGGTCGGACCGTTTCGGCGACGCCGGCCAAGATCTCACGCGGGCTCACTTCTTCGACGCGCAGCGTCGCAACCCCTTCGCGTTGACGGGAGAAATCGAGAAGCCGGGAGATCATCTCCAGCAGACTCTGGCTGTTGCGGCTGATGTTGGACAGCACGCGGCGTTGCTCGTCATTGATGGAGCCGCACATCTCGTACTCGAGGATCTCGGTGTTGGCCATGATCGACGTGAGCGGCGTCTTGAGCTCGTGGGTCGTGTTGCTGAGGAACTCCGTCTGGAGGCGGTTGGCGCGCTCGAGCTCCTCGTTCATTCGCCTGAGCTCGGCATTGACTCGGCTCACCTCCTCCTCCGCCCGCCGCCGGGCGGTGAGATCCGTCAGCTCGTACTTGAGGGCCATCCGCCCGTTCCACCGGATCGTGTCGGCGTGAACCACGACCGGAACACGCCTCCCCGCAGCGTCGAGCAGTTCGACCTCGTATCCCGTGACGATCTCTCCCGACTTCCGGCGCGCGCGGCGGATTTCGGCTTCGGGTCGTTCCTCTGGCGCGACTAGCGCGAGCGTATCGAGCCGCTGGAGCTCCTTGAGGGAGCGCCCCATGCGCGACAGAAAGGCCCGGTTGGCATACGCGATCCTGTCATCCTGTAGCACGGCGATCATGTTCGGATCGTCGTCGAGCAGCGGTCGCGCCTCGCCGCGCTCCGAGATCCGCACGCGCGCTCCTTCGAAAGCGAGGACGAACATTCCCGCGACGACGAGTGCGCCGAGTACGGCATCGACCGTCGCCGGCCAGCCAGCGGGATCAATGCGGGCATCCAGAATGACCGACGCCGGAATCCACGCGCCCCAGGTGAGTAACGATAGACCCGCTAAGACAGCTCCGATCGGCGCCTCTTCCCGACCGTACCGGTGGATCAGCCAGCCCGTCCCGATCCAGCCGGCGACGAGAACGCCGAGAGCGGTGGCTAGGGAGTGCCCGAGCCCCGGCCCGAGCGACGCCATCGCGAACAGGGCGAAGGCCGCAAGGACACCCAGCTCGAGGCCGAAGACCGCGATAGCGACCGCGTCCAGACGCGCGCGTCCACTGAACGCGATACCGCCGAGCAGGATCAGGAGACCCGCGCTGGCGAGAAGAGCCGCATCGAGCTCGACCCGCTCGCCGGCCATGACGGCGGGTGCGGTCACCGCGAGCTGCCGCAGGGCGAGAATCGCCCACCCCAGCGCCCAAAAGAGGAAGTGGGCTCGGCGGTCATGCGCGTACAGGTAGGTGAAGAGCGCCGTCAGGATTGCGAAGAAGGCGATGGTGTACAGTGCGGCGGGGTAAAGCATCCCGGGGGAATCTAGGAACCCCCCGGATGGGGGTCTAGCGCGCGAGCCTCAGTCCCACTCCTCCTCGTCCTCGTCGCTGTCTCCCTCGACCAGCTCGAACTCGAGCGGCGAGGTGCTCACCACCTCGAGCTCGACGCCGCACTCTGGACATTCGATGATCTCGCCCTCCTCGAACTCGTACGGCTCGCCTTCGATCTCGGCATCGCATTCAGGGCAAAACGCCATCAGAACCTCCTTCCCGGGTGACGAGGTCCGCTATTATAACATGGAGTCTCGTGCTGTCTAGGGCATGGCTACATGCCGACGACGCGGGCGTAGAGTCTCCTGGCCTCGGACTCGTCGGTGATGCCTTCGATGATGGCGCGGCCATCACGGAACAGGTGGATCGTGAGCCCGTCTCGCCGTGCGCGAAGGAGGTACTCGTTCCGCGTGACACGCCACTCGGGTTCGAGGCGCGCGGCGACCGCCTCGAGCGAGGGAGTGCCGGCTTCGCGGGGAAGAAGCTGGATGGCGTCACGACCGCAGAGCCGCGCCGTTCGCGAGCCGCGCCGGCCCTCGAGGTAGGCGTAGTCCCCCGCGCCGCAGGCTGGGCAGTCGGGACGCGGCGATCCCACCGCCACACTCCGGAAGGAAACTTCCCACGCTTCGATCACGAGCATCTCGCGCGTCACGGCCTCTCGCGCGCCCAGCAGGACCTTGATCGTCTCAGTCGTCTGGAGTCCAGCCACCACGGCGACCGCCGAGCCGAGAACACCGGCGGTTTCGCACGTCGCGAGCGTTCCCGGCGCCGGCGGGGTTTCGAACACGCACTGCAGGCAGGGTGTCTCCCCGGGGAGAATCGGCAGCACGAGCCCGCTCGTGCCCAGCACGCCGCCGTAGACCCACGCCACGCTTTCGCGCACCGCCCAATCGTTGACGAGGTAACGGGTCTCGAAGTTGTCGGTCCCGTCACACACCACGTCGGCACCAGCGAGGAGGCCCTCGACATTCCCCGAATGAAGGTCGTCGACCACGCCGCGCACTTCGATCGCCGGATTGATCGTTCTGAGAGCGCGCTCGGCGGCGACCGCTTTGGGAATCTCCGCCGTTGCGTCGGCGTCGGTGAACAAGACCTGCCGCTGGAGGTTGGACCGCTCGACGAAGTCGCGGTCGACGATCGTCAGCCGGCCTACACCCGCGCGGGCAAGGATCTGAGCCTGGTACGACCCCAGCGCCCCGCACCCGACGACGACGGCGTGCGCGGCGGCCAGCCGCGCCTGGCCTTCACGGCCGACCTGCGGCAGGATCGCCTGGCGTGCGTAACGGTCGTCGCTCACGACCTGAAAGTACGCCGCGCGCCGCCAGCGAGCCGATCGTGGTCCGCGTCAGCGCAGGTGGACCAGCCTGAGGTAGCCGTACGACCCGCCCACGGTGGCCGCGGATCGGATCTCGAACCGACGTCCCACCCGCCGGGTATATTGAGAATGATGTCTGAAAACCGGAGGGTCGTCGTCACCGGGATGGGCGCGGTCAGCCCCAACGGCATGGGGCGTCGCACCTACTGGGAGGCGTGCGCCACCGGGGTCAGCGGCACGGGGCCGCTCACGTTGTTCGAGCCCGACGGCCTCCCCTGCCGCGCGGTGGCCGAGGTTCGTGGATTCGACGTCGCGGCGCATCTGCCTCCCAAGACCGGGAAGCTGGGCCTTCGCGTCGTGGCGCTGGCGCTCGCCGCCGCCGGGGAGGCCTTCGCCGAGGCCGGTCTCGATCCCGAGGCGATGGACGATTTCACGCGCCAACGCACCGGCGTCATCATCGGGACGGGTGCTGCGGGCATCGCCTTCGGCGAAGAACAGTACCGCACCTTCTTCGATCACGGGCTCCGCCGCGTGAGCCCCTACGCCATCGTCGGCTCGTTCGTGGGGATGCTCTCGAGCGAGATCTCGATGGCGTACAACCTCCGGGGCATGAGTCACGTCGTCTCGACCGGCTGCACCGCTTCCAGTGACGCCATGGGCTACGCCCTCCAAGCTATCCGTGCGGGGTGGGTCGATCGGGTGGTGACCGGCGGCTCCGAGGCGTGCATCACGCCGGGCATCATGGCCGCCTTCACGCGCATGGGGACGATGACCACCCGGAACGGCGATCCGCGACGAGCATCACGGCCGTTCAACGCCGACCGCGACGGGTTCGTGCTGGGCGAAGGGGCGTGGATCCTGCTGTTCGAGGAGCTCGAGAGCGCCCGCCGGCGGGATGCCCCGATCCTAGGCGAGGTCGCCGGGTACGGTACAACCTGCGACGCCTACCACAGGGTGCGACCCGAACCGACGGGGGAGGATGCCGCGCGGGCGATGGAGATGGCGGTCGCGGACGCGGGCCTGGCGCTCGAGGACATCGACTACGTCAACCTCCACGGGACGGCCACTGAGCTGAACGACCGGATCGAGTCGCGGGCGATTCGGATCGCGTTCGGCGCCCACGCCGAGCGTCTTCCCACGTCGGGACTCAAGTCGATGATCGGGCATCCGCAAGGGGCGTGCGGGGCGGCGGGAGTGGTCGAGACACTTGCCGCGCTCGAGTCGGAGTGGCTGCCGCCCACGATCAACTACGAGATCCCCGACCCCGCGTGCGACCTCGACTACGTGCCCAACCAGGGCCGTCGCGCCGATCTGGAGGCCGCGCTCGTCAACTGCATCGCGTTCGGCTCCAAGAACTCGGCCCTCGTCGTGCGGCGCTGGGACGGCTGAGCTCCGACGACGTCAGTTCGTGGTCGCGGCGATGAAGGCGGGCGCGTTGGACTCAGTAGCAGGCTGGCCGTCGCCGAGCTGTCCGAACCCGTCGTCTCCCCAGCAGTACCCCTGGCCGCCGGACTCGCGAGCGCAAACGTGCCTCGTGCCGGCGACGAGCTGCGCCAGCGTGAGACCACCCGCGACCAGGCTCGGCGTCGCCTGGTTGCCGGCTGTGGCCCCGTTGCCGAGTCGACCATTGAGGTCGGACCCCCAGCAGTAGGCCGGCCCCGCCGTGGCGATCCCGCACGTATACGCAGCACCCGTCGAAATCTCGTCGAAGTTCCCCGACGTCGACTGAACGACGGCATCCGGCGTCTCCTGGACCACCGTTGCACCGCCGTTGCCGAGCTGGCCTTCGAGATCTCTTCCCCAACAGTAGGCCGGCCCCGCCGTGGCGATCCCGCATGTGTGGTCGAAGCCGGCGTCGATGTGGCTGAAGGTCCCCGACACCGACTGATCGACGGCGCTCGGCGACGTCTGCTCAACGGTCAACCCCGCCCCGTTCCCCAGTTGGCCCGTGAGGTCGGACCCCCAGCAATAGCCGTCGTTGGTCGAGCTGACGGCGCAGGTATGGAGATTCCCGGCTGAGATCTCGTCGAACGTCAGGCCGCCCTCAACCGCGCTCGGAGTGGTCTGGTCGCCTGCTGTCGCCCCATTGCCGAGCTGGCCCGTGAGATCGCTCCCCCAGCAGTAGGCCCCCCCGGTCGTGAGGATGGCGCACGTGTGGGATCCGCCGGCCGAGATCTCCTTGAACGTCAGGCCGCCGGACACCGCCACCGGTGACGATTGATCCGTGGTGCCGCCGTTACCAAGTCGTCCGTTGGTGCCCTCCCCCCAGCAGAAAGCTGCGCCGGCCGAGGTGAGCGCGCAGGTATGAGTGGAGCCGGCCGTGATCTCGGTGAATACCTGGGTCGTGTTCACGGGGCGCGGGGTGGTGCGATCGGTGCCGGGTACCGGGCCGCCCTGGCCCAACTGGCCGTGGTTGTCGAGACCCCAGCAGTACGTCTTCGTGTCGTCGCCGATCCCGCACGCATGATCGCCGCCGGCCGTGATCTGGGTGAGCGAGACAGTGCGCGCGCTCGGACTCTCGTCCGGGGTGATCGCGCTCACGAATACGGTGAACGAGAACGTGCATGGCGGGCCCGTCGTGCAGCCGCTCAAATCGAACTGCCAGCTCGTGGGCGCTGAAACCTCCCCCTGTTCGAGGATCCCATCAGCGCCGAGCTCTGCGCCGCTGTATTGGAAGAACGGTTGGTTCGTTCCAGTAAAAGTGCCGGTGCCGTCCTCATTCGCGACCGTAACGCCGTTGGTGGGACCGGTGTGGAAGAAGACCCGCACGCCGTTGGGATCGGGCGTCGTTCCGTTGCTCGTCGCCATCGGGAGGAGCGTCAGATTCTGGACCGTCACGTTCGCGGAGAGCATGTTGCCGACGGTCACGACGGCGCTCGACGTGAGGCGTACGAAGCGGTGCTGCCCCCCGACGATCGCAGCAGGGAGGAGATCGGCTGTCGCCGAACCGCACGACATGGAGCGCTCGGCTTCCGAGACGGTGCACTCGATGGCCGCCAGAGTAACCGCGCGCAAGCTGCCGTCGGGATCGCCTTCGGGTCCCTCGGGTCTCGGCCCCACGGGATCCTGGCGGCCGCACGCCGCTATCATCGCCAATCCGAGCACCGCCGCCCCCGCAGCTTTCGCCATCAGAAGACTCCTTCGTCGCCGGGAACCGGGTCGCCGGTCTGAAGCGTCCAGCTCGGTCAAGCGGGGGAGCTTTTCGATGGCGGGCGTTTGCCAGAGCGCCTTCGGCTCGGATCTGTCCGCGTGGTTGTGCTCTTCCATGAATCGAACCCCCTCCGGTTCGACATCGATACCGAACAGCCATTCTTGCAAAGTAGGGGAAAACTTACAAGATCAGAGTTCTTGAGTGCGAAATGAGTCGCAGGCTCCCCGTTAGCACGCTTCGCTCAAAAACCGAACGCCGCTCCGGAAGGTTGCGATCAGGGGATTTCGAAGGGAACCGGGGCGAAGCATGCCACGAAGAGGGCGACCGCCAGCCAGCCCACAGCCCGCCGACCGGCGTCGAGCGGCGTGTCCGGATCGAGCACCGGCGGATGCTGGACGCGCACGACCACCAAGAGGATGGCCGCCCAGAGATACCAGCCGGGCCACCAGAACCCCATCACCAGGATCGCCGCAAAGAACGCCCACCCCACGACGTGCTGGCCGCGCCTCAGAAGGGCATAGAAGACGTGGCCGCCGTCGAGCTGTCCGATCGGCAGCAGATTGAGCGCGGTGACGAAGAGGCCGACCCACCCCGCGAAGGCGACCGAGTCGAGCAGGATGTCGTGCCTGTCGGGAACCGCTGGAGCGAATGTCGCGGCGAGCGCTTTGAACAGCAGCGGCTCGCCGAGCCGGATGCCGACGCCCTCGCCGAGCGCCACGATCGGCGAGTGGAGAAGGCCCCAGATCGTGACCGGTATCGCCACCACGATTCCCGCCAGCGGCCCCGCCGCGCCGACGTCGAGCAGCATCCGGCGGGTGTAGATCGGCGTCTTCATCTTGATCACCGCCCCGAGCGTTCCGATCGGAGACAGGATCGGCATCGGAATGAAGAAGGGGAGCGTCACGTCGAGCCCATAACGGCGCGCGGCGATGTAGTGTCCGAACTCGTGCGCGGCGAGGATCCCCAAGAGCGATCCGGCGAACGGCACTCCGGTCACGACCCGTGCCGGGTCTTCGATGAAGAAATCCCACGGCGCCCCCTCCAGATACGCCCCCGCCCACAGCGTCGAGATCACCGTCAGGACGAACCCGAGCAGGTTCCACTTCCACTCGGGCGGTACCGTCGGCGGCTTGGGGTGCGTGATCGTCACGCGTGTCCTGCCGTCGACCCGCTCGTAGAAGTAGGCGACATCGAGCGGCTCGAGCGCGCGATCGAGGCGGGCGCGCCCTTCGGGGTCGCCATACCTTAGCCAGCCCCGCAGGATCCGCTCACGACCGACGCGGAAGACCTGGGGCGCGTCGAGCCACGACGCGGCGACGGCCTCCGCCGGGTGTGGCGCGGGCGTCTCCTCGATCGAGGGCTCGGGAACGAGCTCAGGTCGCCAGAATCGGAGTCGCATCGTGTCCGCCGAGATCTACGTCAACGGTTCCTATCAGCCCGTCGACCAGGCCGCGATCGCGGCGCGTGACGGGGCCGTATTGTACGGCGAGGCGGTATACGAGGGCGTCAAGATCGTGGACCGCCGGCCGCTATTCCTCGAGCCCCACCTCGCCCGCCTCAGCGAATCCGCGCGCGCGCTCGAGATCGCATCGCCGTGGGACCTCGACCTCACGCGAGTCGTGCTCGGCCGTCTGCTGGGAGCCCGGGGCGACGGTCTCGCGCGGCTCCTGGTGACCGCGGGCGAGCCGGGAGGCGAGCCGCGCGCGCTCGCGTGGGTCGAGTCCCTGCCTCCGTGGTCAGACCCCGATACCCCTCCGTGGAGGCTCGTGTGCCACGGCGAGCGATTGGCGCCGTACCGCCCCGAGGTCAAGCACACCAATCGCCTCGCCCACGCGCGGGCGCGACGCTCCGCGCGCGCGGCCGGCGCCGACGACGCGCTTCTCGTTCACCGCGACGGGTGGGTGCTCGAGGGAACCGCCTCGAACGTCTTCTTCTTCGAGGCCGATACTCTCCACACGCCCGAGATCGGATGCGGGATTCTCCGGGGGATCACGCGCGACGTCGTACTCGCGATCGCGCCCGAAAACGGCTTCAAGACCGTCGAGGGACGCTACCCTCCAGCGGTCGTCTCGGCGGCCGACGAGTGTTTCCTCACGTTCACGTCCGCCGGGCTCAAGCCGGTCGCCGCGATCGACGGTGAGGACCTTCCCCCACCCGTGCCGGGCTCCCGCACGGCCAAGCTCCGCAGCGCGTACGAGGCGCACGTCGCCCGCATGATGGCAGGGGTTGCCGCGCTCGGATAGACTGGCGCCATGATCCGATTCGCGCCATGGGTGACGCTGCTTCTGATGGCCGCACCTCTTGCCGCCCCAGCGGCCGCTCAGGAGCTGCTTCAAGATGTGAAGCTCCCGCACGCCGACGAGGCGGCGAGCCGGATCACCGAGAATTTCATCCTCGGTCATACACGCTATCTCTCGTCCGATCTCCTCGAGGGTCGCGGGCCCGGGACACGCGGCGATTCGCTGGCGCAAGCCTACGTCGCGGCGCAATTCGAAACGCTCGGTCTCGAGCCCGCCGGTCCGGACGGGTCGTGGCTCCAGACCGTTCCGCTCGTGAGCATGACCTCGACCGCGCCCGACGTCCTGACGATCGGCGGGCCGGGCGGCGAGACGCTCGACCTCCGGCGCGTCGACGAATGGATCGCCTACACCGGTAAACAAGAACCGCGCACGTCGCTCGCCGATGCGGAGATCGTCTTCGTGGGATACGGGATCGTCGCTCCCGAAGAGGATTGGGACGACTACAAGGGCACGGACCTCTCGGGGAAGGTGCTCCTCTTTCTCAACAACGATCCGACCGGCGACCGCTTTGCCGGTAACACGCGCCTCTACTATGGGCGCTGGACGTATAAGTACGAGATCGCTGCCGAGAAGGGCGCCGCGGCCGCGTTCATCATCCACACCACGCCTTCCGCGGGGTACGCGTGGCAAGTGGTCCAGTCGAGCTTCGGAGGCACCGAGTTCGAGCTGCCCGCGCCACCGGATGAGAAGCGGCTGGAAGTGCGCGGTTGGTTGACCGAGGATGCGGCCGGGCGAGTGGTTGCGCTCGGAGGTCACGATCTCGGCGAGCTGGTCGCCGCCGCCCAGCGCCCCGACTTCGAGCCCGTAGCCCTCGGCGTGACCGTGGACCTCGAGATCACGACCGCGATCGAGGAATCGGCGACCGCCAACGTGATCGGCCGCCTTCCCGGTGGTGACCGCGCCGGCGAGGCCGTGCTCTACACGGCGCATTTCGATCACCTAGGGATCGGTCAGCCGGTGGAGGGCGACTCGATCTACAATGGAGCGGTCGACAATGCTCTTGGCACGTCGACCATGCTGGCGATAGCCCGCGCCTTCGCGCATCTCCCCGAGCGACCGTCGCGCTCGATCCTCTTCGCCGCCGTCGGAGCGGAGGAGCAGGGACTCCTCGGCTCCGAGTTCCTCGGGCGTCATCCGCCCCTACCGGCCTGCGACCTTTTCGCCAACATCAACCTCGACACGGGGAACTTCTGGGGCCGCACGCTGGACGTCCCACAAATAGGGGGCGGGAAATCGGACCTCGATCAGTGGCTCGATCGCTTCGCGCGAGAGCAGGGTCGCGTCGTCGAGCCCGAGCCTTTTCCCGATCGGGGCTATTTCTATCGCTCCGACCAGTTCAACCTCGCCAAAGTCGGCGTGCCCGCGCTCTATCTCGAGGGAGGCATCAAGACGGTCGAGGGAGGCCCCGAACGGGGCCGCGAGATCAGCGAGCAATGGCTCGCCGAGCGGTACCACCAGCCCTCCGACGAGATCCTCGAGTCGTGGGACCTTAGCGGCCAGGTCGAGGACGCGCGGCTGCTATTCCGAGTCGGCTACGCCGTCGCGCAGGCCGCGACCGCGCCCGCGTGGAACCCGGGCGACGAGTTCGCCGCCGCCCGCGCCGCGTGCAGCACGCCTTAGCCGCGGACCTTTCCCCGTTCTCAACACCCCGGGCATTCAAAACGGCGAAGATCAAGGCGCGCGACGAGGTGACCCGAGGCGTAGGTAAATCCTACGCCGCAGGATCGCCGAGGAAGCGCAACGCCGAGATTCGTCGTTTTCAACGCCCGGATCTTTCCATGCGGCGCCATCGTCGATACATCCACAGCCAATGGTCGGGGCGCGCGCGGATCTCCGCCTCGAGACGGGCGTTGAACGCGGCGGCGTCTTCGGCGAGCGCCTGCCGCGCGTCGGGGTTCTCACTCAGTGGCAGCGGCTCCAGCGGGATCCGGTAGCGGCTCGGTCCCACGCGGTGGGCGAAAGCGGTGAGGACGGGCGCCCCCGCCATTCGCGCCAGACGGAACGGTCCCACGTAGGTGAGCGTCGGGCGGCCGAGGAGCGGCACGACCGCGCCGTCCTCGGGTTTGGCGGGCTCCTGGTCCATGACGATACCCAGGCCACCGCCGCGCCGCAGCCACTGGAGGGCGCCCCGAACGTTCTCGTGGTCGATCGTCTCGAATCCCTGGGTTCGACGCAAAGCGCTCATCCGCCGACCCAGCTCGGGATCCTTGGGCTCCTTGTACAAGACCGCCACCGGATACGTCCCCGCCGTGATACGCCGGGCGAGCCATTCCCAATTGCCGAAATGGCCGGTCACCAGCACGACTCCGCGCCCTTGAGCGAACGCATCGGAGAATGCGCGCTCGTTCTCGAGCTCGACGCGCTCGAGAATCTCCGCATCCGTGTAGCGATGCGTGTGGAGGAACTCGACCAGTCCGCGCGCCATCTGGTGGTACGCCCCCAGGGCCGTGCGCACGCGCCTCTCGGCGCTCCACTCGGGATACGCGCGGGCAAGAGTGGCGAGCGTCGCGCGGCGCTCGAACGTGGCGAAGAGAACCCCGGCCAGGCCCGCGGCGATCGGCTCGGTCATCGAGCGCGGCGCGCGGCGGACTACGTCGGCCAGCCCGCCCGCGATCGACGCTTTCAGCGACACGCGCCTACCCGCACAGGACCGAGCCGCCGTTGACGTTGAGCACCTCGCCGGTCACGTGGCGCGCCTGATCGCTCGCCAAAAAGGCGATCGCGTGCGCGATGTCGTCGGCCGTGGCCACTCGCCCCAGCGGGATGGCGCCTACGATGGCCGACCGTTCGGTGCCGGCGAGCGGCTCGGCGCTCATCTCGGTGTCGACCCATCCGGGCGCCACCGCATTGACGCGGATCGCCGGAGCGCATTCGACCGCCAGCGATTTGACCAGCGAGATCTGCGCTCCCTTGGTGGCGGCGTAGTGGCTGTGGCCCGCCTCGCCGCGCTGGCCGGCTGTCGACGAGACGACGACTACGGCGCCACCACCCCGGCGGCGCAGCGCCGGAATACCGAAGCGACACACGTGGTAGGTTCCGGTCAGGTTTACGTCGATCGTCTCGCGCCACTCCTCGGGGGTCATCGTCTCGATGGCCGCGCCTTTCCAGATCCCGGCGTTGGCGATCAGGATGTCGACCCCACCCCATTCCGCCTCCGCCTCGTTCACGAAGCGAGATACCTGGTCGGGGTCCCGGACATCGACTCGCCAGGCACGGGCGGATCCGGCGTCGCGCTCGACGACGCGTGCCTCGTCCTCGCTCGCGACGAACGTGAAGCCCACGCGAGCCCCGAGTTTTGCGAGCAGGCGCGTGGTGGCTGCGCCGATTCCGCGTGAGCCCCCGGTCACGAGCGCCACCCGATCGCTTAACTCGATCATCGATTGCACGTTAGGCCCGCGCCCAAAGCCCGGCAATGGCGTTGACTCCTCTCGGGCGCGCGGCCTACACTGGCGCCGTGACCCCGCCAGATCCGCCCACGGACTGGGACGCGTTCGTCGCTCGAGCTCGCGAGCGGATCGCCGCCAAGCAAGCACGGCGCGAAGCGTCGGGGATCCCCTTTCCCGGCGCTGAGGCCACCTTCCAGGAGCGGTACGAAGCGCTCATCCAGGAGATGAGCGACCTGCTCGAAGAGATTCCCGAGATCGGCGGCGAGCCACAGGGTACGACGGGTCTCAAGATTTTCTTTGCGCCGACCGAACGGGAGGTCCGCGTCACTCCGCTCGAGGAGCAGGCGCTAGTTCACTTCGTCTTCGGTCACACGACGTTGGGAACCCTTCACCGCGCGGAGCACCACGCCTCTCGTCCCTTCGGCGCCGGCCGTCCGGATGTTCCAAAGCTCCTTCGTCAGCTCCTCAACTTCCTGATCGAGGGAATCGAGCCGCGCTGGCTCACCGAGCGCCCTCCGGAGGTCCCCCGCGCCGCACGCGAGGGCACCGTCGAGGACGAGGTTCTCGAGCTCCCGCTCGACTGAACAACGTGCTGACGGTTCGCGGAGAGAAGCAGCAGGAGACCACGTCGGAGAACGAGAACTTCTACCGCACCGAGCGCGCCTACGGGGCTTTCGAGCGGTCGTTCACGCTCCCGTCGCACGTCGACACGGACCATGTCCAGGCGACGATGGAGAACGGCGTGCTGACGATCAAGCTGCCGCGCCGTGAGGAAGCTCGTCCCCGGCAGGTCGAGATCCAGGGCGGCGAAAAACCCAAGCAGGTCAAGGCCTAATCGCGGCCCGCGCGCACCACGAAGGAGCCCCGGGCCACTGGCTCGGGGCTCCTTTTTCCTTGATCGTTGCCGCTGAGATCCTCGCCGCTTACCTCACGATGACCGAGATCAGCAGCCGCTCGTAGTACGGACACCCCGACCGCACTTTGATCACCGAGGCCTCGGGGCGATAGCCGCGGTCCATGAGCGGCGCCAGCCACCGCGAGATCGTCCGCGGGACGTAGCCGATCGTCCCGAGGTCGGCATTCCCCACCAGGATCGCGTCCGCGCCGATCGCGTTGTCGGGCTCGCGCTCGAGGATCAGCGGGTCGCCGGCGTGGATCGACTCGAGCTTCTGCCACCGGTTCTCGAAGCACAACCCGTGCACGGTACATCGGAACTGGCGCGCGCAACCGGGCCGCGAGAAGGGATCGGCGAGCTCGATCATCGTCTCAGGGCACCTCCACCACGTCGCCCGGCGAACGGCTGCCGACCGACTTGCTGTGGGCCTCGCGCAGATGCGTGAGAAGCGCTTCGCGTAGCTCGTAGAGTCGCCGCAGGGGGCGTGGCTCGTGACGCTCCAGCGCATAAGCGGTCAGGATCGGGAGGGCGATCGTCGTGTCGCAGTAGCACACGACCGCATCGGGAAGGCGCGCCGGGTCGACTTTGCCCCACGATACGGCTTCCCCGGGCGTCGCGCCGGAGAGCCCGCCGGTGTCGGGTCGCGCGTCGGTGATCTGGAGGTAATAGTCGTGGCCCGCTTCCTCCAGTCCCAGGACCTCCTGGATCTGAGGCTCGGTCTGGAGCACGAAGTTCTTCGGTGAACCACCGCCCAGGATCAGCACGGCGCTACGCCCTCCCCTGTTCTTGGCGTCATAAACGAGCGCCGTCGTTTCCAGCACGTCCACGGAGGGGTTGATGCGCAGCTTGAAGCCCCTGAACTCCATCTCCGCGATGTTCATGCCGATCGATGAATCCCCCGGGGACGAGGTGTAGATGGGAACGCCCGCGCGATAGGCGGCCGCCAGGAGCGAGGTCCCCTCCAATCCCAGGGCCCGTTCGCGTTCGGCGACATACCTACCACACAGGTGGTGAAACTCGGCGGTCCCCATCGTTCGCTGGAACTCATCGGCGGTCATGATCTTCCGGAAGAAGGCGTCCGTTCGGAGCAAGACCTCGTAGTCGAACAACACGTCATAGATGCGCACCACGCCCGCTTCGCGAAGCTCGGTGTCGTCGAGGCCCGGCCTGCCGCGGTGCATCTCGAGCCCGATCCCGAAGTGCGTATCGTGGTACAGGTTCGCTCCGGTAGAGACGATCCAGTCGACGAAGCCGGCCTCGATCAAGGGAACGAGGCAGGTCATCGCCAGGCCGGCGGGCGTCAGAGCGCCGGTCAACGAGAGCCCGACCACCACGTCGGCTTCCAGCATCTTTCGCGTCAGCAGCTCGCACGCTTCCCGAAGGCGACCGGCGTTGTACGCCAGGAAGGCCCGATCGACCAGCTCGGCAACGCTCTTGCCGGGATCGATCGGTCCGGAACGGATCGAGGGTCCCGACAGATAGTCGTGCTTGTCCGTCATCTTTCCGCGGGATCGAATGCCTTGCGGGCGGCGGGCACGAGGCGTGAGACGACCTGGGCCAGCGGCTCCTCGATGTAGGCGCCGGCGGCGTTGCGATGACCCCCGCCCCCGAACCGGCGAGCGAAAGCGTTGACGTCGTTCTCCCCGCGGGAGCGGAACGAGACTTTGGTGGCGTTGTCGCGTAGCTCGCGCGTGACGATTGCGACCTCGACGCCTTCGATCGCGCGCAGGGCTTCGGCCACCCCTTCGACGTCTTCAGGGTCCGCCCCCACGGCGTCGAGCATCGCGCGAGGGATCGACACCCAGGCCACTGTCCCGCCCTGCGAGCGCTCGTAGCTCGAGAGTGCGTGCGCCAGAAGCCGGGCCCGGGACTCCGACATCGACTCGAACAGATACCGTCGGATCAGCGGCAGATCGGCGCCCTTTCGCACGAGATCAGCGGCGATCTCGTGGGTCTCCGCTCGCGTGTTCCCGTGGCGGAACCCTCCGGTGTCGTAAGCGATCGCCGCATAGAGCGCGGTCGCGATGAGCGGATCGATCGCGGCGCCCCACTCGACGAGCAGGCGATAGACGATTTCTCCGGTCGCCGCCGCCTCGATATCGCGCACGTCGACACCCTCGATCGTGGACGCATCCGCGTGGTGGTCGATGATCAGGGTGCGCGGCGCATAGCGCCGGACGATCGCCTCGAGCGACCCGAGCCGCGAGGGGGTCGAAATGTCGAGGACGATGAGCAGATCGGCCTCTGCCACGCGGCCTTCGTGACGCTCGGGGTCGAACGCCTCCACGGGAGCGATCTCTTGCAGAAATCGGAACCGGCGCTGGGTCGGGTGAGGGTTGAGGATCGCGACGTCCTTGCCTTGCTGCGTGAGCCAGCGGGCGAGAGCTACCTCGCTTCCGATTCCATCGCCGTCGGGTTGGACGTGGGTCGTCAGAACGACGCGGCGCGCGCCCTCGACGAGCCCCCGCGCCTCCCGATGAGCCCCGCCGCGAGCGACCGCGACTCCCTGGCTCACGGTTCCGACCGTTCCAGCCCGGCGTCCCCGAGCGGCAGGAACTCGACCTCGGTGCCGGCCTGTACCGGCCCCGCGTCTGGAGGCACGACGATCAGGGCATCGGCCGCGACCAGACTCGAGAGGAGGGACGAGCCCTGTGCGCCGGTCGGCGCCACGCGCCAGCCGTCCGGCGAGGAGGAAAGCCGCCCGCGGACGTACAGCGTCTTGGGGGAATGCAGGTCGATCGGCGCCGCGAGCCGCGCGCGGAGTAGCCGCGGAAAGCAGCGGACGTGACCCGCCATCCGCTTGAGCGCCGGACGAGCGAAGAGGGCGAATGTCACGTGTGCGCTGACGGGGTTCCCCGGCAGCGCGAACACCGGCCGTCCGTCGCGCGTCACGCCGAACGCCATCGGACCCCCGGGCCGCAGTGACACGCGCCAGAACTCGAGCGCGACGCCGGCTTCCTCGAGCGCCTCCTTGACGAGGTCGCGCGCCCCCACCGACACGCCGCCGATCGTGACCACCGCATCGGCGGCGAGCGCCGCAGCAAGCGTCGCGCGGACCGCCTGCTGCTCGTCGGGCGCGATGGGCAAGATCCACGGGTCCCCGCCGGCCTCGGCGACTTGCGCCGCTACGCCGTAGGCGTTGCCGTTGACGATTCTGTCGGGAGCGCCCGCCTGGTCCACGTCGACCAGCTCGTCGCCCGTCGAGACGATCGCCACCCGCGGCCGCCTGTGGACGAGGAGCATGGCTCGCCCCACCGTGGCCGCCATCGCGATCTCACCCGCCCGGCACAGCGCTCCGGCCGGTATCGCGACGGCCCTGGCCCTCACGTCCTCCCCGCGCGGTCGAACGTGGCTGCCCGGGGCGACCGGCTCCGCGAGGCGGATCCGCTCGCCGACCCGCGCGAAGACTCCTTCGCCTTCGGGGCCCTCGGTCGCCTCGACGGGAACGACGGCGTCGGCTCCGTGCGGCAGAGGCGCGCCCGTCATGATGCGCGCTACACCGCCATGGGGCAGATGCTGGTCCGCCGCCGCGCCGGCCGGCACGTCGAGGAGGACCGGCAGCTCGACGCCCGGGGCGACGTCGGCCGACCGCAGGGCGTAGCCGTCCATCGCGGAGTTGTCCCAGGGAGGCAGATCGGCTCGAGCGACGACCGCCTCGGCCAGCACGCGGCCGCGCGCCTCGGCCAGTCCGACGAGCTCGGCGGGGAGTGCGCGTATCCGCGCCACAATTCGTCGCTGGGCCTCGGCGACCGCGAGGGGCGGTGCCTCGGTGAGGAGCATCGAAGCGAAACTAGCCGTGGGGTCGGAGCCAGGCTACCGAGCGCGCGGTCTGCGCGCGTCGCGACTCAGGATGGGATCTTGAGCGTTTGTCCGGGGCGGATCGTGTCACTCCTCAGGCCGTTCAGCCGCCGGATGTCGAGCACCGAGACGTCGTACCGGCGCGCGATCATCGAGAGATTTTCGCCGGCTTGTACGACGTGCTGGACCGGCTCCCGGGGCGGCGAGGCTTCCACCTCGGGCGCCCCCTCTACCCGGTCCGTGACCGCGACTTCGACGCCATCGCCGCGGGCGGGCGACTCGAGCGTTGGAGGAGCGGTCGGCTCCGCGCCGCTGGGCCGGCGCGGGATCGTCAGTTGCTGTCCCGCCCTCAGCCGGCTCGGATTGCGGAGCCGGTTCTCCTCGATCAGATCATTCTCGTCCACCCCATATGCCTCGGCGATGGCGACCACGGTTTCGCCCCGGCGCACGACGTGGACGATCGGCGTACGGGTACGCTCATCGGGCGCGAAGTCGTAATAGTTTTCATTGAACGCGTCGGCCATCCCTTCGGGGACCTTGACCGGGAAGTTGGTCTCGCCGGGAGGCGTGCGCCCGCGGAGCAGATGCGGATTGAGAGCGCGGATCGTCTCGATGGGTGTCTCCGCTGCTTCGGCTATGATCTCCAGGTCGGTCGTGGTCGGCACCGTGATCGTCTCCCACTCGACCGGCTCGAGGTACGGAATGTCGTAGAAGCCGTACTTCTCGGGTTCCTTCGCGATGATCGTGGCGGCGATCAGCTTGGGGACGTAGTCCTTCGTTTCGGCGTGGATCCCCGTCAGTTCCCAGAAGTTCACGGTGTTGTCGCGCAGCATCGATCGGCCCACCCTCCCCTGGCCCCCGTTGTATCCCGCGGCCGCCAGGTACCACGAGCCGAACATGGCATGGAGGTCAGAGAGATATGCGATCGCGGCCTCGGTGGCCGCCTCGTAGTCGCGCCGCTCGTCGACCCAGCGGTCGATGCGAAGTCCGTACTCCTCACCTGTGTAGGGCATGAACTGCCATGGCCCGACCGCGCCGACACGACTTACCGCCTGGGTCGAGAAACCGCTCTCGATCAGCGCCAGATAGACCAGATCCTCGGGAAGTCCGGATTCGCGCAGACGCTGCTTGAGGTACGGGAGCCAGGCACCGGAGCGGATCAAGTACCGTTCGAAGGTGGCCGGGACGCGGTTGGCGAAGTAGTCGATCCACCACACGACGCGTTCGTTGAGCACGATCGGGATGTCGTACCCCACCTTCTCGTGGATAAGGGCGTCGCTTTCCTGGGCGAAGAGCTCCTGGAGACCGCCCTCCAGGGGCGGTGGTGAGGCGCTCGGTGGCGGGTCGTAGCGGGCCGTGCGTATGGTTGTCAGGAGATCCTGCTCCGCCGCGGTCAGCTCGTCGCCGGTGATGAGCGCGAACTCCTCGCTCGCCGAAGGCGCGGGCTCTCGAACCCTTGGAGGGGGACCATAGGTGGAAACGCCCGCCTCGCGACTCGCGCAACCGAGGGCGAAGAGGGCAACGGCGATCACCGAAGTGCGCGCCATGCGACCCGCAATGTCTATCCCGAGTGGCCAGAGATGCAACCCGGAGCGACGTACTGGGTATTTAGAGGCGTACTGAGTCTGGTGTTGGCTTTGGAGAGCGGGGTCTTCCATCTTCCGGTTGTCATGATACGCCTCACTCGTGATCGGGTTCCATTGCGGAGGGGATTTTTGGTCCGCTGGACCCTGGCCGTCTTGTTGGGTTGTCTTGCCACCCCGGTAGCGGCCCAGGACGACCTCGACCTCAGCGAGATCTTCACTAACCGTGGATTCTACGAGGAGAGCGGCATCCTCGCTGGCGTCGGCGACGTCGAGTTCGTGGCTTCTTTGTGGCTGCTCCCTGGTCCCGCCGATTCGACCCGCGCTTTGATCGGCGTTTCGCTCTCGAACAGCGATCTCGAGTTCAAGCGCGTCGACGGGGGGCCCTGGCGGGCGAGCTACACCGTGGTCGCCGAGCTGGAGCCCGAAGATGGCGAGAAGATCGAACGGCGGTGGGATAGCTCCGTCGACATCGCATCGTACGACGAAGCCCTCTTGACTGGTGAGACGATCGTATTCCAAGGCGAGATCGCGCTGACTCCGGGGGATTACCATCTCGATCTGATGGTCATCGATCAGAACGCGGCGGAGTCGGGTCGGGCCGAGACCGATGTCAAGGCCCCCGTACCCAGCGCGGTCGAGGTCGGCGAACCCGTGGCGCTCCAGACGGCGCCCCAGGAAATGGGTGACGGCGAGTACGTCGTCCTGCCCTCCCATAGCTTCCCTTCGCCTCCCGAGCGCATCGAATTCATGGCGGTGGCCCAGGCGCCATCGACCTCCGGGCCCCTCGTCGCTCGCGCGCGTCTCCTCGAAAAGGAAGGGGACGAGGATGGTCGCGAGATCGCCAGCTGGAGCGGCACTCTCTCGCCGACGACCAGCGGCCCGCTCGTCGCGTTCGGGGCCGTCGACAGCGAGGACAGCTATGGACAATACGACCTCGAGATCACGCTCGTCGATGCTTCAGGCCGGGAGCTCGGCCGCGCCCGCACGCCGTTGTTGATCGCCGGCTCGGCCTCGTGGGTCGCGGAGCACTGGAAGGACGCACTTTCGCTGATCCAGTACGAGGCCACCGGCAGGGAGATGGAGATCCTTGAAGACATCGAGGACCCGAGCCAGCGGATGGAGGCCTGGGCCTGCTTCTGGCGCATGCGTGATCCGATCAAGGCTACGGTCGTCAACGAGGCGCTGCAGGACTATTTCGGCCGCATCCAGACCGCCAACGAGTCCTGGAAGAGCGCCCTGCGAGCAGGGTACCTCAGCGATCGCGGTCGCGTCTTCGTGACGCTGGGCCCGCCCGACGACATCGTTTCCGATCCCTTCCCCAGCGGCAACGTGCCCGTCGAGGTATGGACGTATTTCAGCAGCGGGCGCCAGTTCCAGGTGGTGTTCGTCGACCGAATCGGCTTCAACAACTATCAGCTCGACAACCTCAACACCTACCAGCGCGAGGTGTCCGCTCTCATGCGGCGCAAGCGCGCCTTCTTGCGTGAGCGGGCACAGCTTTGCCCCTTGCTCCAGCCTGCCGTCGAGGAGGACGAGGAGTAGCATTTCCCGCTCCGCGACTCCGCGGGCGCGTTAGATTCACCTCACATGGAAGAGCTCATCGACCGGCTGCCCACCTGGGCGAACGACGACCTTTGGCGGTGGGTGGCAGCGTTGCTTCTGCTCGCCGGCGCGCTCCTCGCCTATCGCGTTCTGACGCGCCAGATCTCCCGTCAGGTCGCCGACGCGGAGAAGCGCCACCGCTACCGCAAGCGCGTGGGATATACGATCGGGTTGTTCGTCGCCTTGATCGTCGTGATCGCGTTCATCGAGCAGATCCGAGCGCTCGGTACGATGATCGGGTTCATCGGCGCCGGCCTCTTCATCGCGCTGCGCGAGTACGTGGCCTCGTTCCTGGCCTGGTTCTACATCATGGGCCAGCGCAACATCACGCTCGGGAGCCGGATCGAGCTCGGCAGCGTGCGCGGGGACGTCATCGACATCGGCGTGCTCAAGCTCACGCTGGTAGAGGTGCGGGGCGAGGGGCTAGGGGATCAGTCGAGCGGTCGGCTCGTGACCATTCCCAACTTCAAGGTCATCACCGACCCGGTGCTCCACCTGACTCCCGGATCGCCCTACGTGTGGGATGAGATGGAGTTCTCGATCACTTTCGAGAGCGAGTGGAAGAAGGCGCGCGAAATTCTCGAGCGCGTCGGGGGCGAGGTGTTCGATCCTCACCAGCAGGAGATCGAGGCGGGTTTCCGCCAGCTGGAACACGACTACGCGTTTCGCTACGGGGTAACGACTCCGATCGTTTACCTCGCGGTCACGACGAGCGGCATCCAGCTCAAGCTGCGGTACCTGACCCACGTACGTCAGCGGCGCGACAACCGCGACGTCATCACCCGGCGGGTGCTCGAGCTGTTCCGACAGGCCGAGGACATCGAGTTCGCGTACCCGACGAGTCGCGTCTACCGCACCGACATCGATCTGGAACGATTCGGGGAGAGGCCGGTGGAGCCTTTCGAGGGCTTGAAGGGCGTCAGCGACCGCGGCCCCTGACGGCTACCCCTTGAAGGCCTCGTCGATCTTCGCGGCGAGGATGAAGTCGTTCTCCGTGAGATCGTTGATCGCGTGGGTCCAGATCGTGAACGTCACGCGCTTGTAGTCGACCGTGATCGACGGATGGTGATCCTCCTCCTCAGCGATCCGGGCGACGCGGTTGACGAAGTCGATCGCCTCCATGAAGTCCTTGCACTGAAACTGCTTCACCAGCTTGTGCTCGCTGGTCACGTTCCATGCGGGAACCTGCTGGTGGAGCCGCTCGATCTCCTGTTCGGACAGCGGCGGCGTGTCGCCGCTGCATGGCTTGCACTTCCTTTCGGTCAGCTGTTCCGACATCCTCGTCCCCTCTCTCGAAATGTCTTCACGCGGTGGCTGGCCCGATCCTCTCCGCGAGCCACTCTTCCAGCCGATCGATTGCGACCCGGTCCTGCCGCATCGAGTCGCGGTCTCGCACGGTGACTGTGCGCTCCGAAACCGACTCGCCGTCGATCGTCAGGCAAAACGGCGTCCCGGCCTCGTCCTGGCGCCGATAACGGCGGCCGATCGACCCGCCGTCGTCGTAGAACGCGCTCCAGCGCTTCCTCAGTCCCTGGTATACCTCCATTGCCAGCTCGGGCATCCCATCGCGGTTGACGAGCGGGAAAACCGCCGCCTTGATCGGCGCGAGACGCGGGTGGAGCATCAGCACCGTGCGCGCCTCCTTGCCTTCGCCCTCCTCGCGGAAACCATCGACGAGCACCGTCAGAAGCGTGCGATCCGCTCCCGCCGACGTCTCGACGATGTAGGGCACGTAGCGCTCCTTCGCCTCTTCGTCGAAGTAGGAGAGCTTCTTGCCGCTGTACCGCTCGTGCGCCGAGAGATCGAAGTCGGTCCGGTCATGAACTCCCTCCAGCTCCTGCCAGCCGAACGGAAACTCGTACTGGATGTCGTAGGCCGCGGCCGCGTAGTGGGCGAGCTCATGGGGCTCGTGGCGGTGTACTCGCACTTTCTCGTCGCGGACCCCAAGCTCCCGGTACCACTGCCGCCGTTCCCCGAGCCAGTACTCGAGCCACTCCTCGTCGCTTCCCGGCTTGACGAAGAACTGCATCTCCATCTGCTCGAACTCGCGAGTACGGAAGACGAAATTGCCCGGCGTGATCTCGTTGCGGAACGCCTTCCCGATCTGGGCGATCCCGAAGGGAAGCTTCTGCCGCGAAGCGTTCAGGACATTGAGGAAATTGAGGTAGATCCCCTGCGCGGTCTCGGGACGCAGGTAAGCGATCGCTGCCTCGTCTTCGACGGGCCCCATGTGGGTCTTGAACATGAGGTTGAACTGGCGCGGCTCCGACAGATCGCGCGAGCCGCAGCGCGGACACTTCGCTTCCTCGCCACCTTCCAGCGCGTCGGGACGGAAGCGGTGCTTGCAGTTCTTGCAGTCGACGAGGGGATCGGTGAATCCGGCGACGTGGCCCGAGGCCTCCCACACTTTGGGATGCATCAGGATGGCGGCGTCGAGACCCTCGACGTCGTCGCGGCGGACCATCGCCTCCCACCAGGTGTCCTTCACGTTGCGCTTGAGCTCGACGCCCAGCGGTCCGTAGTCCCAGGTGGAGCCGATCCCGCCGTAGATCTCCGACGACTGGAACACGTAGCCACGACGCTTGCACAACGACACGAGCCGCTCCATGACGTCGCCCGTGGCGACGTTGCCCCAGTCGGAGAGCGTGGCAAGGGACGACATCTCGTTGCGGCCTTTCTCTAGCTGCCCTCGTACGCCCGCTCTAGAGTATCGATGTCGAGCTTCTTCATCTCGAGCAGCGCCTTCATCACGCGTTCCGATCTCTCCGGGTCCTTGTCTTTCATCCACTCGGCGAATACCGCGGGGACGATCTGCCACGAGAGGCCGAACTTGTCCTTGAGCCAGCCACACGGTCCTTCTTCCCCGCCTGCGGAGAGCTTCTCCCAGAAATAATCCACTTCTTCCTGGTCCTTGCAGTGCACCATGAACGATATCGCTTCCGAGAATTTGAATGCTGGGCCGCCATTCAATGCCATGAACTCCTGCCCTTCGATCTCGAATGTAACAGTCAACACCGACCCCTTTGGTCTTCCGGCCGCTTCTGCCGCTGCGTCTCCATAGTGGGTGATCGTGCCAACCTTTGAACCTTTGAAGATCGACGTATAAAACTTCGCCGCCTCTTCAGCTTGATGATCGAACCATAAGCATGGGCTAATCTTACGCATATACCTTTCCGCCTCATCGTTTGTCGTATTCTTCTCTCATTCTGCGCGACACGCCTTGACGAGCGCCTTCTGAGCGCAAACGGCGGCGGTCCGCCGAGAGCCCCCCTGCAAATCCAGTTAGGGAGGAGGCACTTCTCCCTCCTCGGCCAGTCGCCGCCACTCCGCCATACCGGGCTCGCCCCCGGGAACGCCGAGGATGCGGCGCAGGAGCGCGGGATCGCTCGGCAGCAGCTCCGACGCCGGCAGCCGCGGCGTGAGAACCGCCCAGCGCGGATCGGCGGCGAACGCCTTCTCGAAGCGGGGCAACGCCTCGTCGACCCGACCCACTCCGGCGAGCGTGACCGCCGCCCAATACACCATCTCGGCGTTCTCCGGCACCCGCTCGGCGGCGGCATTGTAGTGCAGGACCGCCGCCGGCACGTCGTTTTCCGTCATCGCCTCGTCGCCGGCGTTCATGTCGCGGTACGCGCGCGCCAGCGTGAGAAGACGCCGCAGCTCGACGATGGGCTCGGGGTGGTCTTCGATCCTGAGATCGAAGACCCGGTCGACCCATGGCTTGCCGGTCGGTTCGCCGCTCACCACGAGCAGCGCCGCGGACTGCTTGCCGCGGATGTCACCGGCCTCGGCTTGCGCGGCCTCCAGCGCGGCCATCATGCGCTCGGCGAGATCGCCGTCCGTGGACTCGAACGCGCGCGCCATGGCCGGCCAAACGCTCGGCTTCTCCATGAGGTTGGCCTGGACGCTGTAGTTCTCGCCCATGTGATGCCCCGCGGCGATGATCGCATTCTCGCCAGTGTGCGCGGCGACCCGGCCCTCGGCATCGATCATCGCCACCTGGCGAACCTCGGGGTGCTCGTCTGCGGCGAGGAGGCCCTTTAGCGCCTCGGGCGCGGGCTTGCCGAGGCGCATGAGCTCGAGGCCCATCGGCCCGTACGATGGGTCGACGAACGATTGGGTGGCGACCGCGCCGACCCCCGCCTCGGCCCATGGCACGATCGGCCCGACGCTGAACCAGTGAGACTGCACCGCGACCCCCAGCTCGCCGGTTTCTGGATCGCGGGCGACGATCGAGTAGGTGGCGACCGGCCGCCGGGGCAGGGCTGTCGGCGCGCCGGAGATGAACTCATCGTTCGCGCAGAGACCGTCCGCGCCGGAGACGGTGCGTGCAGCCTCGCACGAGACGTGCTGGGCTAAGGCTTCGACAGCGGATGCGAGGAGCCCCCCACTCAGGACGGCCGCCAGGATCCAGGGTCCTGCTCCCGCTCGCGCTGCACCGCTCACGGCTGGGCGCCTCCCGCCGTCACGATCGATCCCCGGGTCGTCTCGACGATCATCATGAGCTCCTGCTTCTCCTGCTCCGCGACGCCGTGGGCATCGAGTGCGGCCTCGAGGTGGCCGCCCAAGCGATTGAACTCCTCGTCGGTGATCTGCATCCCGGCGTGCGCCGTAGCCATGTCTTGTCCCTCGTAGCCCTGTGGACCGCCGGTCGCCTGGCTGACGAACTGGACGAGGCGCGTTTTCAGGAGCTCGATGTTCTCGGGCGTGGCCTCCCACTCGGCCGGCGTGCCCTTGCGGGTGAAGTTGAGCGTGTCGTCGGCGGCCGCACGGGCGACCAGGTCATCCACCACGGATCGGATTGCGGCTTCACCTCCGAGCCGGTCATAGAGCGTGCGCTCGGCGGCCTGAAGGGTATCGGCCTGCGCCGTCGTATCGGCCTCGCCCGCGGCGCCTTCCTCTCCGGCTCCCTCGCAAGCGGCCATCATCGCCAGCGCGACGATCCAGGACGTGAACGTTCGGTTCATCGAGACACCTCCTCGAACGGGTTGGAGTCCCTCTCCCTGCGGTCGATCAGCGATCCGCGTTTCTGTACCTGCGTCGATCAGCGGCCCGCGTTCCTGTACCTGCGTCGATCAGCGGCCCCGCTCGCGAAGGAACCGCTCGATGCCCAGCGCGACCCCCTCGGCGATGCGCCGCTGGAATCCCGGCGTCCTCAGCATCGCCTCCTGTTCGGGGATCATCATGAACGCTCCCTCCACCAGCACCGACGGCATCTCATTCATCCGCGTGACCGCCAGGTTGTCGTGCCAGACCCCGTAATCGCCCAGCCCGGTGCGGGGTAAGAGCTCGGCCTGGATCGCCGCGGCGAGCGGTTGACTCTGCGGATGATAGAAGAGGACCGAGGTCCCGTTGTTAGCAAAGGGGTTGACGCCGTCGGGGAGCGCGTTGTTGTGGATCGATACGAACACCTCGCCGCCTGCGTCCACCGCCAGGTTCGTCCGATCGTAGAGCCCGAGCGTCGAGTCGCGCGTCGCGCGGGTCAGGACGACGTCCGCGCCGCGCTTCTCGAGGATGTCGGCCACCGCCAGCGCGATCTCGAGGTTGACGTCCTTCTCGGCCAGACCCGTGGGTCCGACGGCGCCGGGTTCCGGACTGTGACCGGGGTCAACGATGACCGTAACACCCCGAAGGTGCGACCGGAAGCGGCGGTCGGCGAGAGTGGGAGGCGCGTGACGGAACGAGAGCACCAGGCTCGACCCCTCCCAGGCCGCCCTGTAGCCCCAGGCCTGGTCGGCGTCGAGCTCGATGTCGAGCGTGAACACTCCGTTCTCGGGCTGGCCCCACTCGACTGTTCGCACGAGCTCGTCGGACGGCGTCAGGCGAACGATGTCGGTGTCCGCGGTCGCGCCGTAGATCGTGACACGGTAGCGCACGGGATCGAGCGTCTGGACGACGTCGAACGGCAGTCGCTCGGCGAGCGGCACCACGACCTCGCTCCACCCCTCGACGAGACGCGTGCGTACGACCGGGACTTCACTCCGCGGTCGCGGCGCTTCGACCACGAACGCTTCCGCCGGATCGACCCACGCGGACTTGCCCGGTCCCAGCACGATCTCGCGGCGGCCGCCGATCAGCCGGCCCAGCGCCACCGGCGTCCCGTTGGGGATGAAAAGATCGAACACGCCGCCTGGGCCAGCGCGGCCCATCACACGGTGGTCGGTGCGCCCGGCGCTCGCCGTGTCGTCGTCGACGATCGCGACCCTGACCACGCTGGGGTCGAGGAAAGTGACCGACGTCACCGGCACCACTCGCTCGGCTTCGCCAGCGCGACGGAAGACGAGCCCCAGGGAATCGCTGGATTCGCCTGACAGCGTCGCGTAGACATCGCCGCGGTAACGTAGCCAGGATGCCTCTCCGGCCGTCCCCTGGGCGGCCGGCTCCGGGAGACCGAACGCCACCCGGCCGGCATTCGTCTCGGCCGGCCGCTCGGGCGCAAGCGGAGTGAGCCGGTCGCCCAACTGCGCCAGCACCTCCTGACCGGGTGCCGCGACGACGCTTACCCGGAACGTGTCGCCGGCGTAGAGCTCGAGCGGGGTCGCGGGTTGCACCGTCTCGGGCTTGTATCCGAGGTCGGGGTCGCCGGGGGCGACGACCTCTCGGGGCACCCACACCGTGTGGTCGACGGCAGCGCTCCGTCCGTCGTCGGTCGCGCGTACGCGGAAGGTGAACGAATCGGGTGCGATGGCGACGTAGGCGAGCCACCCCCCATCGGGATGGACCGGCACCGGCTGATCGTTGACGGTCAACGCAATGCGCCCGCCGGCGCCTTCCACCCGTCCGAAGAGGAACGTCGAATCGCTGGCCGTGATCGTGGCTCCGGCCGGCGGATACTGCACGTGGACGGCGAGGGGCGTCTCCTGCGCCCGCGCGGCGGGGGACAGCGTGAGGAGGCCGACGACCAGGGGCCAGGGTCGCATGGACGGCTAAGGTACCGACCCTGCTCGCCCCGATTCAACGCATCTTGCGGTACGCACGTCTTGAGAGGTGATTACGCGACAGAGTGGGTTACCCCAAATCGCGTAGCCTTTCCCCCCTCAGAGTCCTACGGAGGCCCGCGCCGAGCTCGCGGCGCCCCGGCGGCTGACCGAGGTTCTTCCCGAGAGCCCGCGATCCTGGATGGCCTTCGCGGGCGTCCAGAGCGGCGCCGGCAACGAGGAAGAAGCTCGGATATCGCTCGCCAGAGCGACCGAGGTCGCTCCCGACTTCGCGCCCGCGCACATGGCGCTCGGCAACTCCTACGTCCTCGAGCCGCGCCACCTCGCCCGCGCCCAACAGGCGATGGAAAGG
>JBHEOA010000074.1:0-15482 GCA_046261835.1 Gemmatimonadota bacterium | reverse complement strand
GGCCTCGCGCCTGACCCGGGCGTGCGGGGTATCTTTCCCTTGATGAGCTCCGCCCCGATGAATTCCGCCCCGGTGAATACGGCGCCGATGAGTTCCGCTCCGGCGAGTCCGGAGCCCACCTCCTACTACGAAAAGAACCCCGCCGCGGCGGCGCGGTACGACGCGCTCCACGCCTCGCAGACCGACGACCTCGCGTTCTACGTCGAGGAAGCGGTCCGCTCGGGCGGCCCGATCCTCGAGGTGGGGTGCGGTACCGGGCGGATCGCGCTGTCGATCGCTCGGGCGGGGATCGATGTCGTCGGTCTCGATCGCAGCTCCTCGATGCTCGCCGTAGCGGCGGCGAGCCGACGCGGAGCGGACCCGGCAGCCGGCCGGAGGCTCGCGCTGGTGCGCGCCGACATGCGCGCCTTCGCCTTCCGACGATCGTTCGCGCGCGTCCTGCTGCCGTTTCGGGTCTTCCAGTCGATGCTGATCGTGCCCGACCAGCTGGCCGCCCTCGCCGCGTGCCGCGCCGCGCTCGCTCCCGAGGGCCGGCTCGTCTTCAACGTCTTCGATCCGCGCTATGATCTCCTCGCCGCCGGCGGCTCGCCGATCGAGATGACGGAGACGGGGCGCGAATACCAGGATGGGCAAGCCGAGGTCGTCGAGAAGTGGACGGGGTGGTACGATCCAGTCCTTCAGCTGCTCCACGGCACGTTCATATATGAGCGGCGTGACAGCGTCGGTGTCGTCGTCGAGCGGGCTTTCGAGCCGCTGGTCCTCCGCTACTTCTTCCGCTACGAGATTGAACACCTTCTCGCCCGGGCGGGTTATGAAGTCGAGGCACTGTACGGGGGATGGGAGCGGGAACCGTACGACGAGCACGGAGAGGAAATGATCTGGATCGCTCGGCCAGCAGAGTTTCACCAGGCTTAGCGGAGACGAAGGGAACTCATGGAAGCGCATCCCAGACTCGAGCCGCGAACCCCCGAGGACGATGTCGCCCTCGCCGAGCGGCTCCTCGACATCCGCCGCGCGATCGACGAGGCGGTGGGCCGCATCATCGTGGGGCAGGAGCGGGTGCGGGAGCTGGTGCTGATCGCGCTGCTCGCCCGCGGCCACGCCCTCCTGGTCGGTGTCCCCGGGTTGGCGAAAACGCTTCTCGTCCAGACGCTCGCTCGCGCGCTCGACCTCAGGTTCAGCCGCATCCAGTTCACGCCCGACCTCATGCCGTCCGACATCACCGGGACCGAGGTGATCGAGGAGGATCCCGAGACGGGCCGGCGCCGGCTCCGTTTCCTGCCGGGTCCCCTCTTCACGCACGTCCTGCTCGCCGACGAGATCAACCGCACGCCCCCCAAGACTCAAGCGGCGCTCCTCCAGGCGATGCAGGAGCGGGACGTCACCGCGGGCGGCACGACCTACTCGCTCGAGGATCCATTCTTCGTGCTGGCGACACAGAACCCGATCGAGCAGGAGGGCACGTACCCGCTCCCCGAGGCGCAGCTCGACCGGTTCATGTTCGAGCTCGCGGTCGAGTATCCCGAGCGCGCCGAGGAGATCGCGATCGTGCGCGCGACGACGGGCGAGGGCGTGGTCTCGCTCGAGCCGGTGGTCACGCGCGCGGAGCTCCTCGCTTTCCAGGACCTGGTGCGACGCGCACCGGTCTCCGACGAGGTCGTCGCCTACGCGGTCGACCTGGCGCGCCGGAGTCGCGCCTCGCATCCCCAGGCGCCCGAGGCGGTGCGTCGTTACGTCGCCTGGGGCGCCGGGCCCCGCGCCGGCCAGTACCTGACGCTGGGGGCCAAGACGCGGGCCCTGCTCCAGGGCCGCGTCGCTCCCGACCGGAACGACGTCAGGACTCTCGCGCCGGCGGTCCTTCGCCACCGGATGGTCGCCAACTACGAGGCGGAGGCGGCCCGCGTCACGGTCGACGACATCGTCGCCGAGCTGGTCGCCGCGGTCGACCGTGATGCCGGCCACTAGCCGGGTCGGTCAACCCGTCTCTCCCGATCTCCTTCCCCCCGCTCGACTGCTCGAGCTGGGCAGCCTCGACTTCGTCGCTCGCCTCGTGGTCGAGGGCTTCCTGGCGGGTCGCCATCGAAGCCCCGCGCGGGGCGGCTCGCTCGAGTTCGCCGAGCATCGCCCGTACGTTCCCGGCGACGACCTGAGGCGTGTCGATTGGAAGATCTACGGGCGGACCGACCGGTGGTACGTCCGCGAGAGCGAGGAGGAGACGAACCTCAGGGCCATGCTGCTTCTCGACGCCAGCGGATCGATGGCGTTCGGATCGAAAGGCGTGCCGACCAAGTGGGAGTACGCGCGGGTTGTGGCGGCGGCCCTCACCCACCTCCTGCTTGCCCAGCAGGATGCCGTGGGGGTCGCGATCTTCACCGAAGACCTGGCGTCGTTCGTGCCGCCTCACGCGGGCCGCGGCCAGCGAGCACGGATCATGGAAGCGCTGAGCGGGTCGGCCGGCGGGCGGACCGCCCCCGAGGCGCCCTTCCGCGCCCTCGCCGAGCGGCTCGCCAGACGCGGCCTCCTGGTCCTGATCTCGGACCTCATGGGCCCACCGGAGCGGTTCCTCCCGGGACTCCGCTACTTTCGATACCGCAAGCACGAGGTCGTCGTCCTCCACGTCCTCGATCGCGCAGAGCGCGAGATCGTCCGGCTGGGCGATGCGGGGGCAGTGGCGGACGCTGAAACGGGACAGATCCTGCGCGAAGGCCCGGCCGAGCTGGCGGAGGGATACGCCGAGGCGCTGGCCGAGCTCGAGGCGACCTACCGGGCCCAGGCCCACGACCGCGGCTTCGACTTCGTCTCGCTCACGACAGACGAGCCGGTGGGGGTCGCCCTGGGACGGTGGCTGACCGGGCGCCGAGCGCGCTCCCGTTGACGCCACGCGTAGTTCGACCTAATTCGTTGAACGGCACCCAAGTCCTCCCATCGTCCCGTTAGGGATGGGTGGATTCGTTCATCCTTGGGCCTTGCTGGCCCTGCCTCTCGCGCTGCTCCCCTTTCTGCTCGAGCGAGTCGCACGATTACGGGGGGAGCCCGTACGGTTCTCTTCCCTCTACTTGCTCGAGCGGGCGCGGCGGGATCGACCGCCGCGGCGGATCTCCCCGGCTCGGTGGACCGCCCTCTTGCGAGCGGTGGTCATCCTCCTCCTCGTCATGGCGGCGGCTCGTCCGGTGGCGCCCGGGAGCGGCGGGCCCGGTTCGCATCTCCCTACACGAGCCGTGATCGCGGTCGACGTCTCGGCCAGCGTTCATCAGACGCGAGAGGGGAGGAGCGCGTGGGAGGCGATCCGGGCGAGCGCTGACACGCTCCTCGCCCTCGCTGGGCCTGAGGACCGGCTGGCCCTGGCGGCCTTCGCCGATCGCCTGGTCGGGTGGTGGGAGGGTCCCGCGCCCGCCTTGCGGCGGCGCCTTGCCTCACTGGAGCCGACCGCCCGCCCGAGCGACTGGCCTGCCGCCTTGTCCGCGCTGGAGTCCCACCTGGACGATGGTACGGAGTCGTACTTGTTCACGGACGGCTCACGAGGGGCCCACGCTCCGGGCGGGGTGGACGATCCGCCTGAGGGGCGCTTATCGGGCGAGGAGGCACCGGGCGTCACCGCGTATCGGGCCGTATGGGTGTGGCAGGCTCCATCCGAGGGGAACCGGACCCTGGCGGCGGCCCGGTGGCTCGCGCCCGACCAGGTAGGACTCGAGGCGCGCGCATGGGGAGAAGGGGTACCCGACTTCGTCGTGGCCGGACGGCGCATCGGCGAGCGTTGGGTCGAGGAGCGGGCGATCGCCGTGAGACAGGGTGGTTCGATCGAGGACGATCCCGCAGCCACGGCATGGACCGTCACCGATACCGCGTCGTTCGCGTTTCGCGAACCCGACCGCCATCCGTTCGATGATCGGCGATGGGTGGCCCGTGGCCGCTCCACGAGCGAGTACCGTGTAGTTCGATGGATCGCGCCCGACGAGCCGGCCGAGCCGGGATCTCTCTTCTGGGAAGCGGCGCTCGCGGCTTCCCCCCGCGCGGCGCGGGTCGAGCGCGCCTCGAGCCTCGTCGCGCTCGTCGCGAGCTCTCCGGATCTGGCGCTCCTTCCGCTCCGCGCGTACCGCTCCGACGAGGCGCGCCTCCTGAGGGACCTCGCGCGCGGCGGAACCCGACTTCTCTTCGCGCCGACGTGTCCGGATCCGGCCTGCGCTCCGCCGCGCGGGTGGCTGCCCGACCCGGCCCTCGACGTTCCCGACTTCGAGTGGTCGCTGGGACCAGCGGAGCGACAGGCGGCCCTCGCCGCCCGACCCGAGGCCTCCGAGGTTCCTCCGGTTCCCGAGCATCTCCTCGCCGAGGTGCCCGTGCGCGGCGCCCTTCGCGTCGAAGGCGGCCCCGCGCCCGAGGTCGCGTGGCGCCTGACGACGGGCGCGCCGGCACTCTGGGCACGGGGTGCGGTCGCCGTCTGGCTCCTCCCCTTCGGGCCTCCCGTCACGCGCCTGGGCACGACACCCGTCTTCCCGCTCGTTGCCGACGCCGCCCTGGCGGCCTGGGACCCCGAGTGGGGAGCGGGTGGTGCGGAGGCAAAGGTCGACGAGCCTCTGCCCGCGCCCGCGCGCTCGACCGTCACCGGTCCACTCGGCGCGGCCGCACCGCGCACCTGGATCGTCGCGCCCGGAGCTGCTCCGCCGCGTCCCGCGGAGCCGGGCCTCTATCGAGTGGAGGTTCCGAGCGGAGCGGTCGCGGCGGCGGCGGAGGATGAGGAGAGCGCCGAGAGCTCCACGGCGTTCGTCGCCGTCAACATGGACCCGGCCGAGGGCGACCTCCGACCGGTGGCGCCCGCCGAATGGCGCGCCGCGTGGGGCGTCACCCCGTCCCCGCCCGGGGCGTGGCGCGCCTCGCTCTTCCCTCGACGCCGAGGTCCCGAGCTCTGGCCGTGGGTGCTCGTCCTCGCGCTGATCGCGCTCGTCGCGGAGGCGGCGCTACGCAGGCGCGCGGAGCGCTGAGCGCGATTCGACCGGGCGCCTCGCGGCGGCGAGATTGATCCCGCTTCCACCCACCGCATGGCCCCGGAGGACACCCCTTGCTCCTATCGATCATCGGTGAGCGCTTCCGAGCTTCTTCGGCCTATCGCGCGCTCCGACGCGCGGTGGGACGCGACGCAAAGCATCACCGCGCCACGAACCTCGCCGGTTCTTCCCGGGCGGTCCTGGTGGCCGCGCTCGCCCAGGACCTCGGCGTCCCCGTCGTCGTCATCGCTCCCACGACAGAGCGCGCGGAAGCGTGGCACGCCGACCTCGAAGCGCTCCTCGGCGAGGGCGCGGCGGGGGTCTACCCGCCGTGGGAGATCCTCCCCTACGAGGACCGCGCGCCGCAACGCGAGGTCGTAGGTCAACGACTCGAGTTTCTGGCGGGACTGCTCGACGCCCGGATCGCCGTTGGCGTGACGTCGGTGCGCGCGGCGATCCAGCGAATCCCCTCGCCGGCCGCTCTCGAGTCGCGACTGCTGCGACTGGAGATCGGCGAGCGAATCGAGCTCGAGCGGCTCGCCGCGCGCCTGGTAGCGCTCGGGTTCGAGCGTGAGGCGATGGTGTCCGAGGTCGGCACGTTCAGCATCCGGGGCGGGATCATCGACGTGTTCGCGTTTCGGCACGACCAGCCGGTGCGGGTCGAGCTGGCCGGCGATCAAGTGGAATCGATCCGCGCATTCGACCTGGCGACACAGCGGTCGGTCGAGTCGCTCGATCGGATCGAGATCCTGCCGGCGCGCGAGCGGCTCGGAGGGATGTCGGGGAGCGCGGAGGCAGACACGGAGATCGTCGCGCCCGGCGAGCGCCAGGCGCCGGGTGAGGGCGTCGAGCTCCGCTCGCTCGCCGAGTACTTCCATCCCGATGCCCTCGTGGTCCTCGACGAACCGAATCGCGTCGATGTCCAGCTCGAGTCCGCGTGGTCAGAGATCACCGCTCGCCACGGCGAGGCATCGTGGGATCGCGAGGTCCCCGCACCCGAAGCGCTCTACGATCCTCCCGCGCGGTTCCAGGCGTCGCTCGCTCCCTTCCGGCGGCTCGTCCTCCACGCTCTCCACCTCGAGGGCGAGGCGGGGCCCGCCGCGGTCCGCTTCCGGACGCGGGAACCCGAGCCGATCCAGCGCTCCACCGCGCGCCTCGCCGAGGCGCTGCGTCACCATCTGGCGGCCGGCGAGCTGCCGGTCGTCCTGTGCGACAACCTGGGACAGCTCGAGCGGCTCGAGGAGCTCCTGCCGCCCGACGTCGCGGCGGCGATCTCGCTGGCGGTCGGCGCGCTCGAGGGGGGATTCATCGAAAGCGAGGCCGGTCTCGCGGTCTACACAGATCACGAGATCTTCGACCGTCGCCGTCGCGTTCGTCGCCGTCGCCGCTACGCCGCCGCCGCCCCGATCGAGCACCTGACTCAGATCGCGCCGGGCGACTACCTGGTGCACCTCGAGTACGGCATCGGCCGCTTCGAGGGTCTCGAGCGATTGACCCTCGCCGAAAGCGGCACGGTCGAGGTGATCAAGCTGACCTATGCCGAGGGGGACGTGCTGTACGTCCCGGTCGAGCAGCTCGCGAGGATCGAGAAGTTCACCAGCGAGGAAGGGAAAGCGCCCGCGCTCCATCGCCTGGGCAGCGGCCACTGGGAACGGCAGAAGGCGAGAACCACGGAGGCGATCGCGGCTCTCGCTGAGGAGCTTCTTCGGATTCACGCCGCGCGGGAAGTCGCCGAGGGTTTCGCTTTCACCGAGGATACGGCGTGGCAGCGGGAGATGGAGTCGGCGTTCCTGTACGAGGACACGCCCGACCAACGGGCCGCCGCCGAGGCGGTCAAGCGCGACATGGAGCGGAGGAAACCGATGGACCGGCTCCTCTGCGGGGATGTGGGCTACGGCAAGACCGAGGTCGCGATCCGCGCCGCCTTCAAGGCGGTCCAGGACGGCAAACAAGTCGCCGTGCTTGTGCCGACTACGGTCCTCGCGGTTCAGCACATCGAGACGTTCCGCGAGCGGTTGGCCGACTACCCGGTCCGGATCGAGATGCTTTCGCGCTTCAACACCGCGGCCGAGCGGCGCGCCATCCTCTCCGGGGTCGCCGACGGAACCGTCGACATCGTGATCGGGACCCAGGCGCTCCTTTCGCCGACCGTGACCTTCGCCGACCTCGGCCTCGTCGTCATCGACGAGGAGCAACGCTTCGGCGTGCGCCACAAGGAGCGGCTCAAGGCGCTCAAGGCATCGGTCGACGTGCTCGCGCTGTCGGCGACGCCGATTCCGCGGACACTCCAGATGTCGCTCATGGGCCTTCGCGACATGAGCGTCATCGAAACTCCGCCGCGCGACCGGACGCCGATCGTCACCTGGGTCTCCGGGTTCGACGACGAGCTGGTCGAGGAGGCGATCCGCCGTGAGCTGGATCGCGGCGGACAGGTCTTCTTCGTCCACAACCGCGTCGAGACGATCGACGCGGCCCGGCACCTGGTCGAGCGCCTGGTTCCCGAAGCGCGGCTCGGCGTGGCGCACGGCAAGATGAGGGAGAAGGACCTCGAGGCCGTCATGCTGGCCCTGTTCCACCGTGAAATTGACGTCCTGGTGACGACGGCCATCATCGAGTCGGGGCTCGACGTCCCGACCGCGAACACGATCCTGGTCAACCGCTCGGACCGCTTCGGCCTGGCCGACCTCTACCAGCTGCGCGGGCGGGTCGGCCGCTCGTACCATCGCGCTTACTGCTACCTGCTGACCCCGCCGCGCGACATGATGACCCCCGAGGCCGAGAAACGTCTGCGCGTCCTCGAGGAGCATACCGAGCTCGGCGCGGGCTACCGGATCGCGTTGCGGGATCTCGAGCTCCGAGGGGCCGGCAACCTCCTCGGGCCCGAGCAGGCGGGGTTCATCGCCGCGGTCGGGTTCGAGACGTACCTGAGACTCCTGGAAGAGACGGTGCGGTCGATGCGCGGCGAGGAGGAGGCGCGGCTCCCCGAGCCCGAGCTCGCCTTCGACGCCGACGCGTACCTACCCGACCGCTACGTTCCGGACGGTCAACAGAAGTTGGCGCTCTACCGCCGGCTCGCGCGCCTCAAGGATCCCGCGGCGATCGACGACTTCGCGCGCGAGCTCGAGGATCGCTATGGGCCCCTGCCCACACCTGCGCGCCACCTTCTCGACGCGGCTCGCCTCAAGGCCCTGGGAGCGCGCGCCGGCGTGGCTCGAATCGTCGTCCGACCGCGGGTCGCGGAAGCGGAACTGCGTTGGCCGGCGGGGGTAGAGCCGAAGCTCATGGCCTTGCAGACTGCCGCGCTCGAGGGCGAGGTCGAGGTGACGGTGCGACGCGTCGCACCGCTCCACATCACGCTCGCGGCAGGCGACGAGGAAACGCTCATCGCCGCGATGGTGCAGGGCTTGCAAGCGTGGGGCCTCGCCCCTATCCTCACTCTCGACCGCGCAGGCGGGTGATACGACAGCGGGCGTTTCCGGCGCCCCATTTCCCATCCCCATCCGATCACAGGAGATCCTTTTTCGTGGCATCGAGCCCATGCGTTCGTGCACCCCGAAGCTTGCTTGCGCTTTTGCTGACCGCTGCACTCGCCGCGTGTCAAGAGAGCGAGAATCCGACAGAAGCTGTCGTCGCCAGGGTGGGCGACGAGACGATCACGGTCGAGCAAGTCGCCCAATACATGGCGGGGTCCAACTACGGCATGAACGTCGACGACGTCCGCAAGGCCGTGGACGAGCTGATCGACATCCACCTCGTCATGGAGCGCGCCCGCGACCGGCACGCGCTGACCACCCCAGAGAGCATCCAGCTGAAGGAATGGCGGGAGATCCTGCTCATCAACCAGTTCCGCGATGACGTCATCTGGAGCGAGATCCAGATCCCCGAGGACACGCTGCGCCAGTGGTACGACGAGAACGTCGGCGAGGAGGCCCAGGCCCGTCACATCCTGATCAGCGTTCCGCCGACTGCCGGCGAAGCCGAGCGCAACCAGGCGCGCCAGGAGGCCGACTCGCTGTTTCGCGAGCTCGAGGAGGGCGCGGACTTCGCCGCGCTCGCCCGTCAGCATTCCGACGATCCTCGAAGCGCCCCGCAGGGAGGTCTGCTGAATTGGTTCCGCAAGGGGCAGATGGTCGGGCCCTTCGAGACGGCCGCCTTCGAGGGTCCCGTGGGCGAGCTCTATCCCGACATCGTCGAGACCCAGTTCGGATTCCATATCATCAAAGTCGAAGGGCGGAGAACGCCCGCCTTCGAGGACCTGCGCGAGGAGATCGAGGAGCAACTGGCGAGCCCCCGCCGCTCGGAGGCCGAGCAGGCGTACATCACGCGACTCATGGAGACGAGCGGCGTCGAGTTCTACGAACAGAACATCGATCGCTTGATCGCCTTGCTCGACGAGCAGCCGCCTCGCGAACCGACGAACGAGGAGCGCAATCTGGACCTCGCTACCTTCCGAGCGGGCACGATCAAGCTCGGCGAGCTTTATCAGCTGTATAGCAACCTGCCGCCGGGTAACCAGCGCGCCATCGAGCAGCTCGACCAGACCCAGATGATCCAGGCGATGGCGGCGCTGGTGCAGCAGCGCCTGCTCATAGCAGAAGCCGAAACCCGGAACGTAGAGCTCGATTCGACGCGCCAGCGTCAGCTGGACGAGCAGATCGACGCGCTGTACCTGCGGGCCTATCTCGGGGACGCCAGTCGCATGCGTCTCGAGGTACCCGATTCGGTCGTGCGAACCTACTACGATGAGCACCGCGAGTTTTACGGCGACCGTTCGTTCGAGGACGTGCGCGAGCAAATCCGCCAGGTCCTGCTGAATCAGCGGGTGGACGAGATGGGAGGCGCCCAGGCACAGCAGCGCCTGGTTGCGGCCATCGCCGACAGCCAGGCAGGGAGCGTCGACGTCGAGCGTCACGAAGACCGCTACGACGAGGTCATAGAGCGCCTGCGCGCGCTGTACGAAGAGCGAGGGGGTGGTCCCGACGCGACCGCGACGTCCCCGGCGGCCGCCCAGCCGCCTGGCGATGCGCAGGGCAACTAGCGCCCTCGCGCTCGCTCTCGCCCTGGCGGCGCCGGCGGCGAGCGCGCAGCAGGAGATCACGCCCGGAGGGTCGCAGATCGCCGGCGACCGCATCATGGCGGTGGTCGGGGACGAGATCCTTCTCCTGTCGGAGTGGCGCGACCAGTCTCTCATCCTCGCCCAGCAGATCGGCGTCGAGCCCGGGGCTCCCGAGTTCCGCGACCTCGCTGAGGAGACGTTCGAGCAGCTGATCCGCGACCTGGTGATCCTCGCCGCCGCGCGGCGCGACACCATGATCGACATCCCCGAGGACGAGATCGTCGAGCAGGCCGAAGCCGAGATCGCGGAGGTGCGGCGCCGCTTCGCCTCTGAGGAGGAATTCCAAGGTCAGCTCGCCCGCAGCCAGTGGGGGTCGCTCGCGGCTTACCGGACGGACGTCCAGGAGCGGAAGCGGCGGGAGCTCCTGGGCCAGGCCTACATCGAGGGCCATCGCAGCGAGATTCAACCGGGTCCCGTCACCGACCAGGAGGTCCGCGCCTATTGGGACCAGAACCGGGAGCGATTCGCGCCCTCGGCGATCGTCGTCCGGTTCGAGGAGATCCCCGTCACGGTCACGGCCGGCGAGGTGGAGCGCGAACGGGCGCGCGCCGAAGCCGATTCGATCAAGGCTCAGATCCTCGGGGGACTCGATTTCGCCGCCGCGGCGCGCCAGCACTCGGACGACGAGTCGAACCGCGACGAGGGAGGGGACCTTGGATGGTTCGGTCGTAGCCGAATGGTGGCGGCGTTCGAGGAGGTGGCGTTCGAAGCGGCCATCGGTGAGATCGTAGGGCCGGTCGAGACATCGTTCGGGATGCATGTCATCCAGGTGCTCGACCGGCGCCCGGAGGAGGTGCACGCGCGCCACATCCTGGTGGCGTACGAGTTCACGGACGAGGATCGTGACCGGGCCCAGAGTGAGGCCGAGCGAATCCAGGGTCTCATCCTCGCCGGCGCCGATGTCGACAGTCTTCAGTCCCTGCTCGTCCCCGATTCGGCGGCGGCGGCGGTCATCGAGATCGAGCGCGAGCGGCTGCCGGAAGCCTACGTTCGCGCGCTCGAGGGCCTCGAGCCCGGACGGGCTGCGACGTTGGAAACGCCGACTGGTTTCAGCGTCGTGGTGTCGCGCGGCGTTGCCGGCGGCGAGCCCGTCACGTTCGAGGAGGCCGCTCCGGGGATCCGCCGACAGCTCGCGCAGCAGAAGGCGGAGGAGGCGTTCGTCGAGCGTCTCAAGCAGGAGGTGTACGTCGACATCCGCCTGCGACCCGAAGACGTGGGGGCGAGTTGATACGCTTCGAGAACGTTTCGAAGGAGTACCCGAGGACCGGCTTCGCCTTGCGCGATGTCGCATTCCATCTCCGCAAAGGCGAGTTCATGTTCGTGACCGGACATTCCGGTGCCGGCAAGACAACTCTGATCAAGCTCGTCACGATGGAGGAGCGACCGACGAGCGGGATCGTGCGCGTATCGGGCTACGCCTCCAACAAGGTCCGCTCGCGGGAGATCCCGCTGCTCCGGCGCCGCCTGGGTGTGGTGTTCCAGGACTTCCGGCTGCTGAAGAGCCGGACCGCGCGCGAGAACGTCGCCTTCGCGCTCGAGGTGACGGGCGCGTCGTCCGACCAGATCCTGCCCAAGGTCCTGCGCACGCTCGCCGCAGTCGGACTCGCGGATAAGGCCGACTACTTGCCGAGCGAGCTGTCGGGCGGCGAGCAGCAGCGCGTGGCGATCGCACGCGCGCTCGTCAACGATCCCTTCATCCTTCTCGCCGACGAGCCGACGGGCAATCTCGATCAGAGGAATGCGCTCGAGGTCTTGCGGGTCTTCAAGGACATCAACCTGCGCGGGATGGCGGTCCTGTTCGTGACCCACGACCGCTCGCTCCTCGCCGAGCATCCCCGCGCTCGCATCGTGGAGCTCGATCAAGGGACCATCGTGCGTGACAGCGCCCACGGCACGGAAGCCCGCTCCCTCGCCTCGTAGGCGTCGCCGCGCGACGTCCTACACCTCGCGGGAGGCTTTTTTCGCTTTCCGTCGGGCCCCGCTTCTCACCGCCCTTTCGATCCTCACCATCGCGTTCGCGCTCTACACCCTGTCGGTCTTCGGCCTCGTCTGGCTCAACATCAATGGCGTGCTGCAGGACGTGGAGGAGCGCGTCGAGGTGATCGTCTACCTCGAGGACGGCACTGAGCCGTCGATGACGGCGGCGCTCATGAGGGAAGCTGCCGCGTATCCCGAGGTCGACTCACTGGCCTACGTCTCCAAGGACGATGCGCTCGAGCGCGCGCGCACCGATCTCGCGGAGTACAGCGATCTGTGGAGTGATCTCGAGGTGAATCCGCTGCCGGCCTCGGTCGAGATCGCGCTCAAGCCAGGCTACCGCAACGCCGAGAGCGTGGCGGAAGTCGCGCAGCGCGCGGCCCGCTTCCCCTTCGTCGAGGAGATCAAGTACGGGGAGGAATGGGTTCAGAAGCTCGACTTCCTCCAGCGGCTGTCGCTTTTCCTGGGACTCATCGTCGGGGGCGTCTTCGCCGGGATCGCGTTCATCTCGATCGGCGCGACGATCAACCTCGTGCTGATGGCGCGCGAGGATGAGATCGGGATCATGAAGATGGTAGGGGCAACGCGGGGCTTCATCATGCGTCCGTTCGTGCTCGAGGGCTTCACCAAGGGAGTGATCGGCGGCCTGGCCGCGATCCTGCTCCTGACGGCCACCTACACCGCGCTCGAGCAGCGGGTGATCGCGCTCGAGTTCTATACGCCGCTCCAGATCGTCATCGGGATCCTCGTTGGGGGGTGCCTCGGCGCGGTGGCCTCGGTCCTGACGCTTCGCCGTCACCTGGCACGGTGGTGAGACTGGCGCTTCGTCCGACGATGGCGATGCTCGCCCTCGTCCTGTCCGTCGCCGCGCCGTGCGCGCTCCATGCCCAGGATCCAGAAACCGAGCTCCAGCAACAACGGCAGCGGCTTCAGGAGCTTCAGCGCGAGATCAGCCGTAAGCGCTCCGAGGCGGCCCGACTCGGCCGCACCGAATCCAGCGTCCTGAACGAGCTCGCCGACGTCGAGCGCGAGCTCGGCGCCACGCGCCGGCTGATCGAGACCCTGGAGACCGAGATCGAGACGCGAGCCATGCAGATCGACGACCTCACGCGCGAGCTGGCGCTGGCCCAGGACGAGCTCGCGATCAAGCGCCAGATCCTCGCGCGTCGCTTGCGATCGATCTACAAGCTGGGGCGCTACGGCGGTTTCGAGATCCTGCTGATGGGCGACTCGTTCGCCCAGATCCTCGGCCGCTACAAGATCCTGCGGCTGGTCGCGGGTCAGGATCAGCGGCTCGTTCGCCGGATCGCCACGCTCGAGCGCGAGACCCGACGCCATCGCGCGGAGCTCGAAGCGGCGCGCACCAACCTGACCGTCGCCCACGAGGAGCGGGTGGCGCAGGCCGAGGCGTTGACCGCCAATGAGCGTGACCGCGAACGGGTTCTCCGACGCGTCAAGAACCAGCGCGCCGAGCAGCTCCGCGCGGCTGATGCGCTCGAGGAGGAGACCGAGAGGCTGCAGCAGCTCCTCGCCACCCTGGAGCGGCGCCGCACCGAGCGCGAGGCGCTGGCGCGCCGCGAGGCGGCCGAGGAAGGCCGCGCGCCGGAGACCGTCGCGTCGACCCTGAGCGGCGAGTACGGGTCGCTCGACTGGCCGGTCGACGGCGACATCATCGCCCGCTTCGGTCGCGCGCGGCACCCGGTGTACAACACCGAGATCGTCAACAACGGCATCGATATCCGCGCGGCGCGCGGCACGCGGGTTCGCGCGGTCGAGGCGGGGAAGGTGGTCTACGTCGACTGGTACGGTGGCTATGGCCTGACCATCATTGTCGATCACGACGGCGGCTACTACTCGCTCTACGCTCACCTGGATCGGGCCCAGGTCTCGATCAACCAGCAGGTGGCGCGTGGCGGCGTGGTGGGGACGGTCGGGGAGTCGGGCTCGCTCGAGGGACCCAAGCTCCACTTCGAAATCCGCCAGGGCGTTCGCGCGATCGATCCGGTGGGATGGCTCCGGAGGCGGTGATGTCATGAGCGAGCGTATCGAGCTCATCGGACACGAGGGCGTCAAGGCGGCGCTGAACGCGGCGATCGCGCGGGGGCGGCTGGGCGCCGCGCTCCTGTTCCACGGGCCGTCCGGCGTGGGGAAGCAGACGACTGCGCGCTGGCTGGCGCAGCGGCTCCTGTGCGAGCAGGTCGGACCTTCGGCGCGGCGTTCGGACGCGGACGCCGGCGGCGCAGAGCCGTGCGGCGAGTGCGCGACGTGCCGGCGGATCGCGCGGGGCCAGCACCCCGACGTCCATTGGTATTTCCCGCGGCCCGCCGAAACGTACTACAAGGCCGACGACCGCGGAGCCGACCTCGCGCGGCGCGCGGCCGGTGAGCTGGCGGGATACGATCATCCCGCCTCGTTCCGCATGGATGACTTCCACCAGATCGCGCGCGCGGCGACGCGCCCGCCGTTCGAGGCCGCGGAGCAGATCTTCATCCTCGGCGACGTCGACCAGCATCCACAGGGCGACGAGCCTACCGGAATGCTGATGAAGCTTCTCGAGGAAACGCCGTCACGGACCCGGTTCGTGCTGACGGCGACCCGGCCCGATACGCTGCCCGCAACGATCCACTCGCGGGTACAATCCCTGGCGTTTGCTCCGCTGTCCGACGAGGAGGTGCGGGCGTACGTCGATGCGCGCCTCGAGCTCTCCGCCGATGACGCTGAGGCCGTGATCGCCCTCGCAGCCGGCCGACCCGGGCGAGCGCTCGCCCTCGCCGACCCCGCGGTCCTGGAGCTCAAGGACCTCGCCGCCGCCCTCTTCGAGGCCGGCGCGCTCGGTCAGGCGGACCCACACTTCTTTCTGCTGGTCACCGATCTCCCGCGGGTCCGGGAGGCCCACGACCACGTCTTCGAGTTCCTGCTCGGTATGGTCGAGGACGCGCTGGCGGTTGGGCTGGGCGAGGAAGCGGAGCTCCATCATCCCGAGATGCTGCCCCGCTACCGGGAGGCGGCCGCGCGCCACAGCCCGGAGGGTCTGGCCGGCATGGCGCGCGGGCTTCTCGAGGCTCGGGATCACATTTGGTCCAACGTGACCCCGGTTCTTCTCTACTGGGAGGTCTTGCGCGCTCTCCGGCCGGAGTCGCGAACGGCCGCCATGACGCTCGCCTGAGCCGCCGTCGAGGGGGTAGGAGGCGGCTCCGCATAAAGAAAGATCGTTGGGCGCTTCCCGTTCGGGCCCCGCAATGAGGGCAGACCGTCAATTCAGGCGCTTCTTGACGCCCGCGAGCACGCCGCTCGTGTGGTAGGCGTTGTAGACCGGAACGCCATCGAGGAGAAGCTGGTTCTGATCGGCGGAGCCCCCTCGCACGTTGAAGCCGGTAGGCGACTCCTCCGCCAGGTCGACCCCTGGAACG
>JBHEOA010000073.1:0-5822 GCA_046261835.1 Gemmatimonadota bacterium | reverse complement strand
GCGGTCTCGTCGGTCGAACCATCATCCACCACGATGATCTCCAGCGAACCGTACTCTTGAGCGACAATGCTGTGGACGGCTTCGACGATGAACCGCGCGCCGTTGTAGACAGGAATGATCACGCTCACCAGTGGTTGCGGTTGATCGGCGACCGGCGCCGACGGAACCGGTGAAGCGGCCTCCGCGCGTTCTTCCAAGAAGGACTTGATCGCGGCGGGGATGCGGTCGATCTCCGTACCCAGATGCAGTCGCCCCACGGGAAGCGTGCGCGCCATGCGTTCGAAGAATGCGTGCGTGCGGGGGCCGGCGTGCGGCAGCTGCGACATCGTCGTGATCGCCGCCGCCTGTTGCAGGTCGAGGGGATCGGCCGTTCCTAAGAAACTCTCGCGGGTATCCGCGAAGCTCGGCGTGACCAGAGCCCGTAGCGGTAGCGAATGGGGGATTTGCCTCCTCATGGACGGGTCCAAGACGATCAGAGCCTTCCCGTCCTCCAGGAAGTCGCCAGGCCCCACCAGACTGGCCAAGTTTGGAAACCGCCGAAGCTGTTCCGCAGTGAGCTTGGCCGAGCAATAGAGCCTGTAGACGCTCGGCTCCGGGTCGAGGCCCACCACCACATAGTCGTCGCCGAGGAACTGCATCCCGGCCTCGAGACACGCCAGGGCCGTGGTGGACTTCCCGACTCCGCCACGGCCCGTGATGAGGAGGGCGCCTTCGTCGGTTCCCACGGCCGCGGCATGGACGAGCTGTCGGCCGCTCGCCTCCATCGACCAGTGGAGCAGGGTCCGGAGCGGCGACCCGCGGGTCCAGTTGCTTACGCAGCCTTTCGATCGCACCCAGAACACGCCCTCTCGGCGCTCCACGTCGAAGACGTTGACCGAGAACTCGATCCAGTGGAAAGCGCTCCGTATGCGGGCGCTGCTCATTCCCCAGATGTCACCGCGGGTGGTGAAGCAATCGCGGCTGACCGGCGGTACGACGAAATCGACGCCTGTCGAATCGCTGTCCCAGACGTGGATGCGGAGATCCGGTTCGTCCTGGGCCGGGATTTCGAGATGCGCCAGCGCGGGCAGGACATACGGGCACAGGTTCTCGCCGGCGAACGCGAGCTCGATCTGGATCCCCCCAACGTCGAGTCGTAGCCGCAACGGGCGGAGCCGCTGCTCGGCCTCGAGCGATCGTTCGAGAATCACCTCGAAGAAATCGACCTGCGCCGCCTCGCTCAGCTCCGGATGATCGTACTTGAACGCCGCCTCCATCGGAGGCGCCGCCTGAAGGGACTCTTCGTTCATCCGCCGACCGTCGCCTCGCGCCTCGCGTCGAGCTCGATCGCTACGGGCGCACGCGACGACTGGCGGACCAGCTTCCCTTCGGCCAGGTAGTAGACCGTGTCGGCGAGCTGAACGACTCCCGGATCGTGGCTGATCGTGATCACCGTGCGGTCGTTGCAGGTAAGCTCGCGCATGAGCCGGCCCACGGTCTCGACGTCCAGGTGGTTGGTCGGTTCATCGAGGACGAGAACGCGCGAATCGCCGAGGAGCGCCCGGGCAATGGCGAGGCGCTGGCACTCGCCGCCCGACAGACGGAAGCCTCGCTCGCCGATCGGCGTCTCGTAAGCTTGCGGTAATCTCTGGACGAACTCGTCGGCGTGCGCCTGCTGGCAGGCCGCCCTCACCTCGTTTTCCGACGCGTCGGGGAACCCGTAGCCGACATTTTCGCGAACGGTCCCGTGGAAGAACGCTGGACGCTGGGGTACCAATCCGAAGCCGCGCCTCAACTCGCGCATATCCACGTCGTCGTATTCGAGCTCGCCGACGGCGAGCGAGCCCGCCTGGGGACGATAGAATCCGAGCAGGAGGTGAAGGAGCGTGCTCTTTCCTGAACCGTTGGGCCCGATGATGGCGACGTTCGATCCGGGAGGGAGAGAGAGCGAGACGTCGCGCAGGACAGGGGCGCCTTCATAGGCGAACGTCACGTTCCGGACCGCAATCCCGGCGCTCAGATCGGGCTGCCGCTTTCCGCTGTAGGGCTCCGGCTCGCCTCGCATCATGACGTCGCGCAGGGTGGCGAAATACTGGCTCGCCGCGATCACGTCCGGGATCGAACCAAGGACCGTGTTGGCGTACCCACCGAGCTGGTTGGCTGCGACGAAGAAGGCGAGGAGCTCACCGATCGTCATCCCGCCGGATGCCACGAGAGCACCGCCCACGACGAGCAAGCAAATGCCCCCGAAGTACGTGATCGTATGCTGGACCTGACCGTGGGTGGCGAACGCCATCGCCATGTGGTGGCCGGTCTCGCTCAGTCCGTCGATCGCGGAGCGCTGCCGGGTCACTTCTTCGTTCTCGAACGCCCGCACCCTGGTGAGATCGATGTGGTTGATCGCGAACAACACGCTCTTGCTGAATCGCTCGAACGCGCGCTGGTTCCGGACGACCTGTTTCCTCACGTTGCGGCTCGTAATGCGGGTCGCGAACCAGAGCAGCGGTAGCAAGAGGAGCCCCAACAGGACGAGCCGCCAGTCGAGGTAGAGCAGGACACCGGCGAGCACCGGAACGGTCAGGAGAGCCGGAAGAGCCACGGAAAACAGCTTTTGACTGATCGCTTCGATACGTTGGGTGTCCTGGACGATCCGCGTATGCAGGTTGGCATAATCCGCCCGCGTGAAATAGCGCCGCGAAAGGCTGTACAGGCGCGCCATCAAATCGCCCCTCAGGTCCGCGACCGCTCCACGCGTCGTCCGCAGCATATAGGCGCGGAGCAGCAGGGACAGGCCGCTCGTCGCCGCCCGAATCAGGACGATTCCCACCCCGATCCAGACCAGCCCCGCGAGGTCGCCACGCGGAATGGCAGTGTCGAATGCCCGACGCACGAGCAACAGAGCCGGGATGAAGAGCAGCGATTGCAGCGCGGTCGCGACGGTGGAGAAGGCCAGTCTCCCGGCCCGCCGGGAGTAATAGGGGTAGGCGAACCGCAGCGGTCCTAGCATGACACTAGACGCCGGTAAAGCTTGAACGGCAGCTGGCGCAGCGTACGCGCCATGGCGACCGCCAGCTCCCGCGGGGTTTCCGCACCATAGCTGAACACGAGATACCCGTGCGCGAACTTCAGAGGATTACGCGTGCGGGTGGTGCGGCAGTAGCGAACGAGGGCTCGCTTCCAGGCCCACGCGAACGGAGATCGGGGATGCGGGGGAAACAGCCACCGCATCTCCAGCCGGTCGACCCACGAAGCGCGTGCGCCGCGGAGAGTCTTCACGTGCGTGTCCGGCACGGGCACGCCATGGTGCTCGACGAGGTAGAGGATCCCGGTTGCGAGTCGATGAAGGAGGCGGTGCCGCTCGGCGAACGCGAGCAACCGATGCCAGTCGATGTCAGTGCCACGCGAGCTCAGAATGGCGAGGGAATCCGTGATCCAGCGGATTGGTGGCTCATGATTCGAGTACAATCCATGGATCACGGTGTGCAAGAACGCATCCTCGGGATGGAGCTGCCGAACCGGGATGCCGAGGAAGTCGAGCGGCTCGGAAGCCGCCCAGAACCGTTCGTCGACCGCTGCGTCCGGGACCTCTTTCAACACATGCCAGTGCAGGTCGATCGACCCGAGCTCTTCGTGTCGATACTCGAGAGCGTGCCGATGCTTGATCATCGAACGAAGCGGCGCGCACGGCTTCCATCCCTGCTCGTCGAGCACGCGCGCGGCGGTCTCGATCTGCCTGCGCTCCACGCATACGTCGATATCGCTCATCGCACGGAGCGAGAAATTGCGATAGTAGGCTAGGGCGATCGGCGCTCCCTTGAGAAGGAGCAGGTCGACTCCCGCGTCATGGAACGCCCGGAGCAGCGGCGCGGTGCGGTGGAAGAGCTGGTTCGTCTCCAGCCAGACACGCCGATACACCCCCTTCAGCAAGCCCATGCGGGGATCGGTGCAACCGTGGCGCGCGAGGTTCTGGTAGGCCAGCGGCAGAAGGCGAACCGAGCTCCAGCCGATCTCCTGTTCGAGATCGACCGATCTCAGCCACTCGTCGAAGACCGCGAGAGACCGGGGCCCATCGGCCAGCGCAGCGTCGAGGAGGAGACGCTGGGAGGCTGTCGGCCATGGCGCATAAAGTGGCTTCGACATCAGGGTGGGTCTCCCACAACGTGGGGCGAGACGAAGCGGTTCATCTCGGCCCGCCGCCTCCGCGCCAAAGCCGCGCGCGCCACGACGAGATAATCGGTTCGATTGGCCTGGTGGGTCAGCCCGGAATTCGTCGCATGCAGGCGACGGCGCAGGACGAGCTCAGGGAGGCACTGGTTCCTGATACCGAGGTCGTCCGCACGTGCGACCCAGTCCAGCGTTTCTCCGATCCGCAGGCTCGTGTCGAACCCGCCTACTCTCTCGAACGTTCGGCGGCGAATGAGCATGGCGCCCGCCAGCCGAGCAGCCCCAAAGACGGCGCTAGCAGCAGCGGCACGATGTCTCGCCACGACTGCCTCAGCGACCTCCGGGCTGACGAACTGCTCGACCTTCCCAAACGCATAGTCGATCCGATCGTCCTCTCGGAGGGCCGCTAGACGGGCGCGCAGGCTGCCCTGCGGCCACACATCGTCAGCGTCGAGAAAAGCGATCAGGTCGCCCGTCGCCTGGGCGAGCGCCGCGTTTCGCGCGCCGCTGATACCCGTGTTCGCCTGCCACTGATACCGCACGCGGTCGCCGAAGGCTCGGACTTGGTCTCCGGTTCCGTCGGTGGAACCATCGTCGACGACCACGACTTCGTGCAGATCGACTTCCTGCGAGAAGGCGGATTCGAGCGCTTCTTCGACGTATGGTGCCGCATTGTGGCAGGGGATCAGCACAGTGATCCTCAACTCGCGTCCCCCATGTAGCGCGATCTCTTCCGCGCTACCGATGCGCGAACCACGTCCAGCAATTGCTGACTGAATCCCTCGGGCTTCAATGTTGTGTTATTCGAGTGGACCCGCTTGATCACGAGCGTCTCGGGCAGCACCGCGATGGCAAGGCCCTGGTCGCGGGCCCTTGCGAACCAATCGGTGTCGTTGCTGACACTGAATGCGGTGTCGAAGGGACCGACTAGGTCGAACGCCTCGCGACGGGCTAAGAGCGCTTCCATGATCAGCCCCGGCACGGGGTGGTCCAGAAGCTCTTTGCGGAAGCCTGGGGGCGCCGTCGGCCCCTGAAGCACATGCCGCACGTGGCAGACACAGATCTGGACCATCGGATTCTGCGTAACGAACGCCGCCTGTTTTTCGAGCTTCGTCGGATCCCACAGGTCGTCATGGGAGATGAAGGCCACGCAATCTCCGCTGGTTGCCGCGATTCCTTCGTTATAAGCGGCTGCGATTCCGGTGGATTGTTGAGGGAGGACACGAGCTCCCGTGCCGGCCGCGATCTCGGCCGTTCGATCAGTGGACCCGCCGTCCACGACCAGCACTTCATGGACGGGGTACGTGGATGCGAATACGCTGCGCAGTGCCGCCCCAAGATACGCTTCGCCGTCACGGACGATGGCGACCACGCTGATCGTGAGCGACCCGGGCTCCTTCCAGACTTTCGAGTGCATCACGTCAGATCGCTGTTTCGTTCTTCGGCATCGGCCAGCCCACGGCGTCTACGTCGTGGATCGGGTCGAGAGTCAACAGGTCTTGCATGTCCGAATAGACGTTCAGCACCGGGGGATGGAACGGCACCCGGGATGCAGGTGGAGCTTTCGCAACAACGAGAGGGGGAGGGGCATTGCTCGGGGCGATCAGCATGTGCGACACGAGGTCCTCCACGAATTTCTCCACGACAGACTCGATGGTCGCGCGATCGGCTGCGTACGC
>JBHEOA010000072.1:0-11565 GCA_046261835.1 Gemmatimonadota bacterium | reverse complement strand
CCAGAGGACCGCCGAAAGGCCGCTCAGTCGTACATCGAGTCGGTCGGTGGGAAGCTTCATGGGTTCTGGTACGCCTTCGGCACACACGACGGCTACAACCTATGGGAGGCCCCTGACAACGTGTCCATGGCTGCAGTTGCGTGTCACGCGTCCTCGCCATGCTTCGCCTATCCCGCCGGACACCTTCTTGACGCTGCGGAGAAAGGATCGCACACTCTAAGATTCTCCCAGGAGACGAGATCGCTTGAACCTAGGCCCGGACCGGCTCGAGACCCGGCTTTCCGACCAGAAGCCCGCGCTCTCCGACGCCCAGGCACGAACCGAGTCGGGACGGTGCCTCTTCTGCCATGACGCGCCGTGCATCCAGGCGTGTCCGACGCACATCGATATCCCGCTCTTCATCAAGCAGATCCACGGCCATAACCCGGTCGCCGCGGCGCGGACGATCTTCGACGCCAATGCGCTCGGACACTCATGCGCGCGGGTTTGTCCGGTCGAGGTCTTGTGCGTGGGGGCATGCGTGTACAACGCCAAGGGGGAGCCGCCGATCATGATCGGACGCCTCCAGCGCTTTGCCACCGACCACGTCGTCCACGGCGGGATCCAGCTGTACGAGGCAGGGGAGCCGAGCGGGTTCTCGGTGGCGTGCGTGGGCGGTGGCCCGGCGTCCATCGCCTGCGCTCACGAGCTCGTCCGGCTCGGTCATCGGGCGACGATCTATGAGAAGGACGCGTGGCCTGGAGGACTCAACACCGACGGCGTGGCGCCGTACAAGATGCAGGCCGACGAGTCGCTCAACGAGGTCGAGTACCTGAGCGCGATCGGAATCGAGTGGCGAACCGGCGTCGAGGTTGGCCGCGACGTGACGTGGTACGATCTCGAGAGCCAGCACGACGCGATCTTTCTCGGGATGGGTTTGGGACCCGATGCGCGCCTCGGCATCCCGGGTGAGGAGCTGCAGGGCGTCTGGGGCGCGACTGAGCTCATCGCGGCGATCAAGACGGGAAACGCGATCGACCCGAGGGCGCTGTCTTCCGCGATCGTCCTCGGAGGCGGGAACACCGCGATCGACGCGGCGCGCGAGCTGGCACTCCTGGGAGTGCCCGAGGTTCTCCTGGTTTACCGCCGCGGCCCAGAGCAAATCCCCGCCTACGCCCACGAGCGCGATCACGCGCTTCACGAGGGCGTGCGATTCGTCTGGCACGCGCATCCGCTCGAGTTTGTCGGCAACGGACGGTTGAGGGCCGTGCGGCTGGCACGACTGAACGAGGCGCTCAACCCCGTGGGCGAGCCCTTCGAGAGGCCGGTCGACCTGGCGGCCATCGCGGTCGGTCAGGCGCGGCCCATGGATCTCCTGGCGCGGATCCCCGGCCTCGACGCTCAGCGCGGCCACGTCCTCGTCGATCCCGAGACCGGCCAGACGTCGAACCCGCGTTATTGGGCGGGCGGCGATCTGGCGAACGGCGGTGCCGAGGTCGTCAACGCCGCTGCCGAAGGCAAGCGCGCCGCGCACGGGATCGACGCATGGTTGAGGGTGGGGAAGGATCGATGATCCAGGATCAGGTGGTGAAGGATCCCCGCGAGCGGTTCACCGAGGGTGTCGAAGCCTACAGGCGGTACCGTCCCGATCACCCGGCCGCGTTGGTGGAATGGGTTCTCGACCAGGCAAGACTTCAGCGTGGCGACCTAGTCGTGGATGTTGGCCGGCCAGGCATTCCATTGGTTCGATCTCGATCACGCGCTCGCCGAGCTCGCACGAGTCCTGGCGCCCGGAGCCCCTTGCTTCGCCTTCTGGAACATCCGTGAGCACAGCACCCCGTTCCTGCTCCAGTACGAGCAGCTCCTCAAGGACTGGTGCCCGATGTATCCGGTCGCATCTGCCGACGAGACGGTTGATCGTCTCCTCGCGCACCCCTCCGTCAGCGAGCCGCGCGAGATCGCGTTCTCTCAGGTACAGCCCTTGGACAAAGACGGGCTCCTCGGTCCGGCGTGGTCGAGCTCCTATGTGGTGCACGGTGTCGACGACGTCGCCGGGTTCAATACCGCGCTCGAGCAACTGTTCGACACGTACAACGAAGACGGCGTGATCGAGTTCCGCTACCGCACCGTGGCGCTTGCGTTCGTTCCCAGACCCAAGGTGCGTGGCCAAGGAGGTCCGAGATGATTCAGCGTAATCGCCCAGTCGACCTGTCGATCGACTGCGCGGGGATCAAGAGTCCCAACCCCTTCTGGCTCGCGAGCGGGCCGCCGACCAACACCGCCTACCAGGTCATGAACGCGTTCGATGCCGGCTGGGGTGGTGCGGTTTGGAAGACCCTTGGCGAGCCGATCACAAACACCGCCTCACGCTACGGTGGCATCCACTATCTCGGTCGAAACGTAGCGGGGTTCAACAACATCGAGCTCATCACCGATCGGCCCCTCGACGTCAATCTGCGCGAGATCGCGGAGGTCAAGAAGAAGTACCCTAACAACGCTGTCGTCGTCTCCTTGATGGTGGAGACCAGGGAACAGTGGCGCGACATCATCCGCAAGAGCGAAGACACGGGATGTGACGGCCTCGAGCTCAACTTCGGCTGTCCCCACGGCATGTGCGAGCGCGGCATGGGCTCGGCGGTCGGGCAGGAACCGCGCGTGCTCGAGGAGATCACCTCTTGGGTCGCCGAGTATGCCTCGGTCCCGGTTCTCGTCAAGCTGACCCCCAACATCACGGACATCCTCTACCCGGCGATGGCCGCCCAGCGGGGCGGCGCCGACGGCGTGTCGCTCGTCAACACGTTCAAGAGCGTGATCGGGATCGACCACGACACGTTCAGCCCTATCCCCTCGGTCGACGGACAGGGGACCTCCGGCGGCTACTGCGGGCCGGCCGTCAAGCCGATCGCGCTCCACATGGTGACTCGGCTCGGCAAAGCTGCGGAGTTCGCGCTCCCGATCAGCGGGATCGGCGGCGTCCAATCGTGGGAGGACGGGCTCGACTTCATCCTGCTCGGCGCCACGTCGGTCCAGGTGTGCACCGCGGCCATGCATTTCGGGTTCCGGATCGTCGAGGACCTGACGCGTGGGCTCGAGGAGTGGATGCGCGAGAAGGGGTACGCGCGGATCGAGGAGTTCCGGGGTGCGGCGCTGCCCCATTACGTGGAGTGGGGCGAGCTCAACCTCAACTACAAGATCATCGCCGAGATCGACCCCGCGAAGTGCATCGAGTGCCAGCTATGCTTCGCGGCGTGCGAGGACGGCGCCCACCAATGCATCGAGATCCCGCAAGGGACGCGAAAGCCGCGCATCCTCGAGGACGAGTGCGTCGGGTGCAACCTCTGCCAGCTGGTGTGCCCGGTCGAGGGCTGCATCACGATGGTCGAGGTCGACCAGGGTCTGGCGCGGGAGTCGTGGAACGAGCGGGTCATGAAGGGCACCGCCGGCGCCGGCGGCAAGCACTGATGGCGCTGGACGCGAGCGCCGCGCCCTGATTGCCGTTGAAGTGTTGATGGCAGAGAAGAAGCATTCGTTCAAGGCCGTGATCGAGGAGGGTCGCGGTGGCGGCGCGTTCGTCGCCATCCCGTTCGACGTGCGCGAGACGTTCGGCACGGGCGGGCAGGTCAAGATCAAACCGACGTTCGACGGCGAGCCCTACCGGGGCTCGATCGCGCCGATGGGTGGCGGACGGCACATCCTCGGTATCCAGAAGGCGATCCGCCAAAAGATCGGCAAAGACATCGGCGTCCGGCTCGAGGTCGTCGTCCAGCGCGACACGGAGCCACGCACGGTCGAGACGCCGGATGACCTCGCCAAGGCGCTCGAGCGCGCGCCCGCGGCTCGCCAGGCGTTCGAGAAACTCTCGTACACGCACCGCAAGGAATACGTCCGCTGGGTCGAGGAGGCGAAGAAGCCCGAGACCCGCGCGCGGCGGGTCGAGAAAACGCTCGCCATGCTTGTCGAGGGCAAGACGCCGTGACGGCGCCGGCCGGCGGCGGGATCGCGATCGATCGCGCGGCGCTGGCCACCTCGCCCTATGCCAACGAGGACCTCCTCCCAACCACCGACGCTCAGCGCAAGTGGAACCGCTGGCACATCGCTGCGCTGTGGGTTGGGATGGCGGTCTGTATCCCGACCTACATGCTGGCAGCCGGGCTCATCGCCAGCGGCATGGTGTGGTGGCAGGCCCTCCTAACGATCGCCGCCGGAAACACGATCGTGCTCGTGCCCATGCTCCTCAACGGGCACGCCGGGACGAAGCACGGCGTCCCGTTCCCGGTTCTCCTCAGGTCCTCCTTCGGAGTGCGCGGAGCCAACCTCCCGGCGCTCCTCAGGGCGCTTGTCGCGTGTGGCTGGTTCGGTATTCAGACGTGGATAGGGGGCCACGCGATCTACGCGCTCGCGCGGGTCCCGTTCCCGGCGATGGGGGATGCGTCCGTCATCGCTGGGCTCGGCATCAACGGTTGGGAGCTGGCGTGCTTTGTCGTCTTCTGGGCGATGAACCTCTACTTCGCCTGGGCCGGAACCGACTCGATCAAGTGGTTGGAGGCATGGGGAGCGCCGATCCTCCTGGTGATGGGTCTCGCGCTCCTCGGCTGGGCGATGACGACGCCGGGAGGTCTGGGCCGGGCACTCTCGTTCAGCGACCAGTTCGGCCGGCCGTCTCTCGTAGTTCGTGGGGGTGCCGTGCATCTCACCCCGCTCTCGGACGAGAGCGAGCCTCGAGCCACGGAGTACCGATTGGGAGCCGGGACGACAGAGCCCGAGGCCCGCGCGGCGCTTACGGCCGCGGCCTGGGCGCCCTTCACGCCGGAGCCGATCGCGATCCCGCCGGCAGGGCCGGTGACGGAAGGTCCGCTCGTCGTCGCCGCCGAGGTTAGGGATGCAGCCGGAGCGGTCTCGCCCGCGCTGATCGCCCGCGGCGAAGTCGATGACGGAGCGCGCCGCTTCTGGCTTCTCTTCGTCCCCGGCCTCACCGCGATGGTTGGTTTCTGGGCCACGCTATCGCTCAACATTCCCGACTTCACCCGGCTCGCGAAGAGCCAGTCCGATCAGGCATGGGGGCAGATTCTGGGGCTTCCGACGACGATGGTTCTCTTCGCCTTCATCGGGATCGCGGCGACCTGCGCGGCGGCGCTTCGCTTCCGTGAAGTGCTGGTGGTCGAGGCCGCCCCCTGGGATCCGGTAGCGCTCCTCATGCGCTTCGATAGCCCGCTCCTGATCGTGGTGTCGATGATCGCGATCATCATCGCGACGCTGACGACGAACATCGCGGCCAACGTGGTCTCGCCGGCGTTCGACTTCAGCAACATCGCGCCGCGATGGATCTCGTTCCGTACTGGAGGAGTCCTGACCGCGGTGATCGGCCTCCTCATCATGCCCTGGAAGCTGATCGAGACGACACGCGGATACATCTTTACCTGGCTGATCGGTTACTCGGCGCTGCTCGGGCCGGTCGCGGGGATCATGATCGCCGACTACTGGATCGTTCGACGCACCCGTATCGACACTCCGGAGCTCTATCGGCCGGGTGGCGCCTACTGGTACCGCGATGGCTGGCGGCTGGGCACGATCGCGATCCTCGCTCTTGCGGTGTTGCCCAACGTGCCCGGGTTCCTCGCCGCTGCGGGCTTCGTGCCCTCCGCTTCGGTACCGCAGGCGTTTCATGTGCTCTACACCTACGCCTGGTTCGTCGGCTTCCTGATCGCGTTCCTAACCTACGTCGCGTGGGGAACGTCGCGGCGAGCCGCCCCCGTTCCCGAAGCCGCGCGCGCGGCCTGACCGGCCGATCGTCGTGCCGCTCCGCGGGATCCGGGTCATCGACCTGACGCGCATTCTGGCCGGCCCCTACGCCACGATGATCCTGGGCGACTACGGTGCCGACGTCGTCAAGGTCGAGCACCCCAATGGAGGCGACGACACGCGCGGGTGGGGTCCACCGTGGGTTCCGGGCGGGGCGAGCGCCTACTTCACGGCCGTCAATCGCAACAAGCGAAGCTGTACGCTCGACTTCAAGCGCGACGAGGGGCGCGAGATCCTGTGGCGATTGATCGAGGGCGCCGACGTCTTGATCTCGAACTTCCGGCCCGGCGTTCTCGCTCGTCTCGGCTTCGACTACGAGTCGGCGCGCGAGCTCAATCCGCGGTTGATCTACGTCGTGATCAACGGCTACGGTGAGACCGGTCCTGCCGCCGAGAAGCCATCGTTCGACGTGATCGTGCAGGGAGAGTCGGGCGTGATGGACGTGACCGGATTCCCCGATGGCCCACCGACCCGTGTCGGAATCTCGCTTGGCGACGAGACAGCGGGGCTCCTCGCCGTCCAGGGTGTGATGGCCGCGCTGCTAGACCGGGCGCGTACTGGCGAGGGGCAGAAGGTCGAGGTGGCGCTCCACGACGGCCTCCTCTCTCTACTGACCTACCACGCCCAGGGATGGCTATCGGGCGGCGCACGCCCGACGCGGCTGGGCAACGCCCACCCCTCGATCGTCCCGTATCAGACCTTCCGGGCCGCCGACGGGTGGATCAACGTCGGCGTGGGGAACGACCGACAGTGGACGGCCTTCTGCCAGGCAATCGGGCGCGAGGCGTGGAGGGAAGATCCGCGCTTCCGGACCAACTCCGATCGGGTCGTCCACCGGGCCGAGCTCATTTCCGCGCTCGAGGAGATCTTCGCGGGGCGTTCTATGGCGGAATGGAAAGAAGTGCTGTCGGCCGCAGAAATTCCTTGCGGCCGTATCCGATCGGTTCCCGAAGCGCTCGAATCGCCCGAGGCGCGAGCGCGCGAGATGGTTACGGAGGTTCAAGCGCCCGATGGTCCGCTACGGGTCGTTGGTCCACCGGTCAAGCTTTCGGCGACGCCGGCGGGAGTCCGCCGGCCGCCGCCCGCCCTGGGCGCGCACACCGATCAGGTACTGAGGGAAGCCGGGTATTCGGCGGCTTATATCGCCCGGTTGCGAGAATCGGGCGTCGTGTAGCGCGATCAGTCTGGTTCGGTCGTCTTTTCCGGCGGCAGCACGAAGCGGAAGCTGCCCGGCCAGGGTCCATAGCCGGTAGTCGTGACCTCGTTTCGCTCGGTGCCGACATAGGATTCCTGAGGGCCTGTGTACTCGACCACCAGGACTGTGCGCGGAAACAATTCACTGTCGGAGTCGAGCTCGATCAGTCCGGCGTGGACGGCCGCCCAGCACACCCTCGAGTCGTCGGTGTAGATGTCCGTTCCCCAGATATAGCCGCGGACGAGGTCCTTCCGGTCGGCGGAAGGGCACACCATCGCCACCACCGCATTCGGTTCGGCAGACGGGTATTGGTTGGCGGTGAACGCCCAGTCGATCGTCAGCGTGTCGGCTGGAGCCGTGGAGGGCGTCGACTCTTCCTGCGCTCGGGCGGAAGCAACGAGCGCGAGGGTGGCGAGCAGGGCGACTACGAGCGAGCGGAACGATAGCATAGACTCCTCCGGGAAGGTCGCGAATGATGACGGCTTGGGAGCGCGGCGTGCCGCCCTCCACATGCTGAATGTACGTGGACCGGTACTCCTCGGCTCGACCGTGGCGTGGACAGGTGATATGGTAAGGGATGTCAAAGTGGCGCTGTCGTTACCTCGGCTGACGCACTATTCACAACGTTCGGAGTGATCACATGCCGCGCATCGTGACAGGCGCATTGGTCCAGGCCGCGATCCCGGACGGGGACGCGAGCCGGCCGATCGACGAGATCAAGCAGGCGATGGTCGAGAAGCACATCGGCTACCTGGCCGATGCCGCTCGCCAGGGCGCCCAGGTCGTCTGTTTCCAGGAGCTCTTCTACGGGCCGTACTTCTGCGCCAGCCAGGACAAGCAGTGGTACAAGCTGACCGAGAAGGTTCCCGAGGGGCCGACGTGCCGGCAATTCGGCGATCTCGCCAAGGAGCACGGCGTGGTGCTCGTGCTTCCGGTCTACGAGCAGGAGATCGCGGGGGTCTACTACAACACCGCGGCGGTGTTCGACGCCGACGGCAACTACCTCGGTAAGTACCGCAAACACCACATCCCGCACTGCGCGCCGGGGTTCTGGGAGAAGTTCTACTTCAAGCCCGGAAACCTCGGCTACCCCGTGTTCGAGACGGCGGTCGCGACGGTCGGGGTGTACATCTGCTACGACCGCCACTTCCCCGAGGGCGCGCGGATCCTCGGCCTCAAGGGCGCGGAGATCGTCTTCAACCCTTCGGCCACGGTGGCCGGGCTTAGCGAGTACCTCTGGGAGCTCGAGCAGCCGGCCCACGCGGTCGCCAACGGCTACTTCCTGGGCGCCATCAACCGCGTGGGGCACGAGAAGCCGTGGGACATCGGCGAGTTCTACGGGAAATCGTACTTCGTCAACCCACGCGGCAAGATCATCGCGCAAGGGCCACGCGACCGGGACGCGGTGGTTGTAGCCGATCTCGATCTCGACGAGATCGAGGAGGTGCGTCAGGTGTGGCAGTTCTATCGCGACCGGCGACCGGAGACGTACGAAGAGATCGCGGAGCTGCTCTAGGTGCCCATGCCTTGTCACGGAGGTCACGTCATGTTTCAAGCGAAAGTGTTGGTGGTCCTTTACGGCGTACTGGTCGGTGCGACCGGCTGCGGCCCAATCGTGATCGGGGGAGGCGATGATGACGACGAGCCCGGTCGGATCGAGGTTTTGGAGACCGTCACATTCGACGAAGCGTGGGAGGCCGCGATCGACACGTTCGAGGAACTGCGCCTGCCGATCGACAACCTCGAGCGCGCCTCGGGTGTCGTGACGACCGATTGGATCCTGATCAGCGACGCCGAGGACTACATGGAGTGCGACGACGACGCCACGCGGAACGCGGAGGGTCGCTTCAATGTCTTTCTGCGCGAGGTCGGGGATGGGATCCGCGTGACGGTGAACGCCTCGTTCCGGGCAGAGGACGAGACCGGACGCCGCATCGTTTGCGATTCAGTGGGAGACTACGAGGAGCTGATCCTGCGGAGGATCCGCTCCAAGGTCACATGAGAGGTCCGCTCGCATGAAGGACGAGCGAACGACCGTCGCCGATCGCTCTACCGAGATCAACGCACGCCACGACCGCTACCTGTGGGACGCGGTCATTCGCTACTACGAGACGCCGCTCCCCCTCGCCCGGGGCCGTGGTCAGTTCCTCTACGACTACGAGGGGAACGAGTACCTCGACTTCTTCGGCGGAATCCTGACGGTCTCGGTGGGCCACTGTCATCCCACGGTGACCGACGCGATCGTCGAGCAGGCGCAAACGCTGGTCCACTCCTCGACCCTCTATCCGACCGCCCCGATCGTCGAGCTAGCCGAGAAGATCGCCTCGATCACGCCGGGCGATCTCTCCAAGACCTTCTTCACCAACAGCGGGACCGAGGCCGACGAGACCGCGCTCATGCTGGCGCGAGCGGCGACGGGCAACCAGACGATCATCGCGCTCCGCCATTCGTACTCGGGACGCTCGATGCTCGCCGTTACGATGACCGCTCATGCCCAGTGGCGGAGCTGGGACTACGTAGCGGGAGTCAAGCACGCGCTCGCACCGTACTGCTACCGGTGCCCGCTGGGGCTGGAGCCCTCCTCCTGCGGCGTCGCGTGCGCTCAGGACCTCGAGGATCTGATCCGAACGACCACGCCCGGCACGGTCGCCGCGTTCATCGCCGAGCCGATCCTGGGGGTGGGCGGGTTCATCACGCCGCCGCTCGATTACTTCAAGGCTGCTGTCGAGATAGTGCGCAAGTACGATGGCCTCTTCATTACCGACGAAGTCCAGACCGGTTGGGGTCGGACTGGCGGTAAGTGGTGGGGAATCGAGCAGTACGGGGTCGTGCCCGACATCATGACGATGGCCAAGGGGGCCGCGAACGGAATGCCGATCGGGGTGACGACGACCACGCCCGAGATCGCATCGAAGTGGAAGGGGCTCACGCTATCGACCTTCGGTGGCAATTCCGTCTCGATGGCGGCCTCCCGCGCGACGATCCGGGTGATCGAAGAGGAAGGCCTCCTCGAGAACGCGACCGTGATGGGGAAGCGGCTGCGCGACGGGCTGGAGCGCCTCCAGGAGAAACATCGCTTGATCGGCGACGTCCGCGGCATGGGGCTCATGCAGGGTCTCGAATTCGTGACAGACCGGAAGACCAAGGAGCCGGCGGCCAAGGAGACGACGCGTTTCCTCGAGGAGACGAAGGTGCGGGGGCTCCTGATCGGGAAGGGCGGGCTCTACGGCAACTGCATCCGCATCGCGCCGTGCCTCAACATCGGGGCCGACGACGTGGACAAGGCGATCGAGATCATGGACGACGCGCTGGGAGCGGTGGGTCACCCGTGAAGCTCCGCCAGTTCTAGCGATGACGGTGCGCCGCAGGTATCGGAACTACGTTGCCGGCGAGTGGCGCGAGACCGAGACCGGCGACTACGCGCCCAATCTGAACCCCGCGGACACGGACGACGTCATCGGGGAGCTTCCGCTATCGTCTGGTAGCGAGGCGGCGTCCGCGATCGAAGCGGCGGAGGGGGCATACCCGGCGTGGCGCGACACGCCGGCGCCTGATCGCGGTCGTTTGATCGCGCGCGTCCATCGACTGATGTCGGACGAGGCCGAAGAACTGGCGCGAGCGCTCACGCGCGAGGAGGGGAAAATCCTCCGCGAGGCCCGCGGCGAGGTTCAGAAGACCCTCAACATCCTCGAGTTCATGGCCGGTGAGGGGATGCGGCTCGCGGGCGACACGATGCCTTCCGAGATGGCCAACACGTTCGCCTACACGGTTCGCGAGCCGATCGGCGTGGTAGGCGCGATCACACCGTGGAACTTCCCGGTCGCGATCCCTTGCTGGAAGATGGCCCCGGCCCTGGTCGCGGGGAACACCGTCATCTTCAAGCCGGCGTCGCTCACCCCCGAGACCGCGGAGATGATCGTCGCGATGTTCGTCGAGGCGGGGATCCCGCCCGGCGTTCTGAATCTCGTCTACGGCAGCGGGAGCACGGTGGGGCGGGCGATCGTCGAGGATCCGCGCGTCCGCGCGATTTCATTCACCGGCTCGAACGACGTCGGAACAAAGCTCTATGCGTCGGGCGCCCAACGTCTCAAAAAGGTGCAGTGCGAGATGGGGGGCAAGAATCCGGTACTGATCCTGGAAGATGCCGATCTCGCCCTGGCGGTCGAGGGGACGGCCCAGGGCGCCTTCGGCTCGACCGGTCAGCGCTGCACCGCGACCGCGCGGGCTATCGTGGTCGAAGAGATCGCCGACGAGTTCATGCGGCGTCTCATGGAGCGCGCGCGGTCACTCAAGGTCGGCCCCGGCCTCGAAGAATCGAGCGACATCGGACCCTCGGTCGACGAGCACCAGTTCGAGACGGTGATGGCGTACATCGAGGCGGGGAAGCGCGACGGCGCCGAGCTCGTGGTCGGCGGCGATGCGCTCCGTGACGCAGAGCACTCGCGGGGCTGGTTCGTCGCTCCGACGATCTTCGACCGGGTGAGCCCCGACGAGCGGATCGCGCAGGAGGAGATCTTCGGACCCGTGCTCTCGGTGATTCGCGTGCGCGACTTCGAGGAAGGGCTCGAGGTGTGCAACAACACGAAGTACGG
>JBHEOA010000071.1:0-8135 GCA_046261835.1 Gemmatimonadota bacterium | reverse complement strand
AGGCTCACCGGGTCGCGATCGATCTCGAGGCGGTTCCCCGCGCCGACCAGCGCGTCGTCGTTCAGGGCGAGATCCCACAGTAACCGCTCGAGGGCGCCCGCGGACCGCGCTTTGACGAGCAGGTGATGGCGCCAGCGGCCCCGCAGGCGCTCGAGCGGCGCGGGCGCCGGGCCGACCACCTCGATCCCACCCTCGGCTCCCAGCGCGTCGCCATGCCGGCGGGCCCGCTCGGCCACGCGGCCGCTCGCCTCGACCACCGCCTCCAGATGGGCGCCGCTCACGACCACGTTGGCGAGACGGGTCGCCGGGGGATAGCCGAGCGCTTCGCGGGCGTCGGCCTCCCGCCGCCAGAACCCCTCGTAATCGTGCGTCGCCGCCGCGCCGATCGCATGGTGGGCCGGGAGGAAGGTCTGCAGGATGACCCGCCCGGGGCGTTCGCCGCGGCCCGCGCGACCCGCCACCTGGACGAGGAGCTGGAACGTCCGCTCGGTCGAGCGGAAGTCGGGAAAGTGGAGGGCGGTGTCGGCCGACACCACTCCGACGAGAGCAACCCCCGGCAGGTCGAACCCCTTGGCGATCATCTGGGTACCGACCAGGACGTCGATCTCACGCCGCTGCATCGCGCGATAGATGCGCGCGTGCGATCCCTTGAGCCCGGTGCTATCGAGGTCCATGCGAGCGATCCGCGATCGGGGGAATAGCGCCGTCACCGCGCCCTCGATCTGCTGGGTACCGAGCCCCCGGGCATCGAGCTCGAGGCTGCGACACGAGGGACAGGCGTCGGGCACGGGCTCCGAATGGGCGCAGTAATGGCACAGGAGTCGCGGCCGCCCCCGGTGATACGTCAGCGAGATCCGGCAGTTCGGACACTCGGGCACCGCTCCGCACGCGAGGCATTGGAGGAACGACGCGAACCCGCGCCGGTTGAGGAAGAGAAGCGCCTGATCTCCGGCGTCGAGCGCCTGCGCCAGCGCTTCGACGAGCCCTTCCGAGAGGCCCGGTGCGACGGGTTGGTGCTGCTTGAGGTCGACGATCTCGATCGCGGGTAACGGGCGCCGGGCGATCCGCTCCCCGAGGACGATGCGGCGGTACTTGTCCTGGTCGGCGTTGGTGCGGGTCTCAAGCGACGGCGTCGCAGATCCAAGGATGACGACTCCGCCTTCGAGCGCCGCTCGATAGACTGCGACGTCGCGCGCGTGGTAGCGCGGCGTCTCGTCTTGTTTGTACGCCGCTTCGTGCTCTTCGTCCACGACGATCAAGTCGGCCCGACCGACCGGCGCGAAGAGCGCCGAGCGTGCCCCGACGACGATCCGCGCGCTTCCCTCGTGGATCCGCCGCCACGCATCCGACCGCTCGCCGTCCGACAACGCGCTGTGGAGCAGCGCCACCCGATCGCCGAAGCGCTGGCGGAAGCGCGCCACCGTCGGGGCGGCGAGGCCGATCTCGGGGACCAGGACGATGGCCCGCCCGCCCGATTCGACGACCGCCTCGGTCGCTTCCGCGTAGACCCTCGTCTTGCCGCTCCCGGTGATGCCCTGGAGCAAGAAGGTGCGGGCCGGCCCGTCCGGCCTTCCGTCACCGGCCGCCCGGGCCTCGGCCAGAGCGACGTGAACGGCCTCGACCGCCTCGCGCTGGATGGGGGTGATGGGGCCTTCGGGTGGTGCGGCAGGGAGCTCCGCGCCATCGGCCAGTGGGTCGCGAACGACGGGGAGCGAGACGACGCGGACGAGCCCCCGGTCCGCGAGAGCGCGAACCGCGGCTGGCGAGACCCCCAGCTTTTCGCAGAGCGCCGCCTGGACGGCCGGTGACGTGAGCGTCAGCGCAGCCTCGAAGAGCCGCGCCTGCGCCGGAGCTCGTGTCAGTGAAGCGCGCGCGCGGCTGATCGCATCGGGGTCGAGGTCTTGGGCCGGAAGTACATGCAACCGCTCGAGCGGCGGGGCGGGCTCGGCCGCCTCGTCCCGCGCCAGGAGCGCGCCCGGAGGGTAGAACAGCCGCAGGACGAGCCCGAGCGGCGCGACGTAGTAGCGCGCCAGCCATTCGGCGAGGGCCCATTCGCTGGACGAAAGGACCGGCTCGGGGTCGAGCACCCGTTCGACCACGCGCACGCGCCCAGCGTCCGGCGGCCGCTGGTGGCTCTCTGCCGCGAACCCCACCAATCGCCGCCGCCCGAAGCCCACGACCACGCGCGCACCGAACGGAGGATCCGGAGCGTCCTCTGGAAGAGCGTAGGTGAAGCGTCGATGGAGCGGGAGCGGAAGGGCGACGTCGAGGAACCGTGCCGGTTCCGAGGGGCTACTCTTCCGGCGTGCCACGACGCCCCGCTAGTAGAAGAGCAACGTGCCCGCGCCCGTTCCCGGAGTCTCCTTGTGCGCGAGCACCCGGATCGTGAACCGAAATTCGATCTCGCCGATCTCCGCCCCCGGCGCACGCGCGTCAAAGCGGATGTTGATCGACTCGCTCTGGCTGGCGCGGACCAGGCCGTCCCCCGGACCGGTCTGGACGATTTGCAGCACCCGGGTCTCTCCCGCGTCCAGATCAAACGAGGCGACGGGACGGAAGACGTTCGGCGCTTCGGCGTCGGCGACCGTGATGTCGACGCTGACGGGATGCTGCGGGTTGAAGTTGGCGGCCTCGAGGTCGAGGGTCGTGCTGTCGACCGTTTTGTCCTTTCCGAGGGAGGCGGGGAGGGTGATTGCGCCGGTCTCCACCACGAAGCGAGTGAAGAACGTCCTGGGAATCCGGACCAGCCGCTCGTCGCTCCGTATGTCGTAGGTCGTCAACCGGCACCCGGCGACCCCCAGGACGAACAGCGCTCCGATCGACAGGGCGGCGCGCGGGCGGAGGGTGGAGATCAGAATCTGTAGTGGAAGCTCAGGATCGGGTTGACGTAGAAGTCTCTGGCCTCGGTGGCCAGGTCGGTCTCGACGCCCGGATAGGTGACACCCGCAGTCACGCGCCAGTGCTCGGTACCGGCGTCGACCCCGAGCCCGAGCCGCGCCCGCTCGAGACCGAACGACCACCCCGCCTCGCCGAGCGCGAGGAGGCTGGTCCCCACGAGCCGATGGTCCACACCCCACATGAGGCTCACGTCGTGCCCCTCGTCGAACTTGAGACTGCCGCTGCCGCCTTTGACCGTATCCGCGACATCGAACTGGTACTCGTTCGGGCGGTGGACCTGTAGACCCAGGTGGTGGCCGGTGGCATCGTCTGCCGAGAGCCACGTCGCGGTGGCGAACCCTACCACCCCCGACACTTCGGTCTCGGCGTCGCTGATCTCCGAGAACGACTCGGCGATCCACTTTACACCCTCGTCCATGAGCCCGGGGTAGCTCTGGTAGACCCTGGCGCCGACGGCGATTCCGATGGGGTGGGACTCCGGATCGACGAGGCCGACCTTGACGCCGACGTTGGCGATCCCGACGATGTCGCCGATCGTCTGGGTCAGGATCTCGACCCGCCGGTCGAACAGGGCGAGCCGCGTGTCGCCCAGGCCAATGGTGCCGTCCCATCGGTCGAGGACCCGGGCGGTCTCGAGGGTCAGCACGCGGACGGGGTAACGGCCGTCGAACGAGCCCTCGCCCCAACGGGGGAGCTCGTACCGCTCGGTGGTGGGGCCGGGTTGACCCCAGAGGGGAGTTGCGATCAGGATCGCCGCGATCGCGAGCAGGCGCTCGCGACGGCCCGAAGTCACGGCTGGAAGATCACGTTGCGCAGCGTGCCTGTGAGCGCCCGGCCATCGGCCTTCGCCTCAAGCGAGATCACCCCCGCGGTTGTCGATCGGATCGTTCCGCGCCACACTCCTTGAGCGTTGGTGCGGAAGCCGTTGAAGTTGCCCGCCGGTCGAATGTCCATCAGGTAATTCTGACTCACGAACAAGGCGTTCGTGAGCTCGACGAAGACGCCGACGGCAGGGTCGCCGCCGAACTGGGGAAGCTTGTTGACCCGAACCTCGATCTCGGCGCTTTCGCCGACCCGCCTGAACTGAGGGGATATGGTCATCGAAGCGCCCGTTGAATTCGTGACGGGCTGGAAGGTGATGGGTCGCTGATCGATCTGGATCCCGTCGGCGATCACACGAATGAGGGCAGAATGGAACGTGGTTCCCGAGCCGGTGCGGCTGAACAGACGGCCCTGCGCATCGAACTCCATGAACGACGAGGTTGTCGAACGGATGGCGAACGCGAAATGGCCGAAGTTGTCGGTCTTGCCGGACTCGTAGCCGGGTAGTGGGATGAATACATCGACGTTCTTGTCGACCCCCTCGTTCCGACTCGAGGTCGCGAGCACGGGCACGCCCGCGAGGGGATTGCCGCCGACGTCTTGAACGAGGATAGTGAACTCGGTCCCGTCTGCACCGTCCGCAGGGATGAGCGATTCCCTGCTCACGGTGACGATGTCGCTCCTGGATGCGTCAACGGCGCTCGCGAACTGGACCTGCATGTTGCTTCCCAACGGGACGGGACGGCCGTCGACCTTGACCTCGAAGCCGCCGATAGTGCCGCTTTGGAGCGCGCGGACGGAGCCGCGAATGCGTCCTTCGGCATCGGTGTCGTTGGTTCCCTCGAACTGGACCGTTCCGAAGCCGGTGGTCGACGTCACCACGATCGCCGCGGTCGGAACCGGACGTCCCTGCGTGTTCTTGACCGAAACAACGAACGGGACGTCCTGACCCGCGACCGCGTGAATCGTACCCGTCCGCTGGCCCGCGACTTCGAACACGACCTCCCCGAGCGCAGCGACCATATCCAGCGGGACGTCGACCGTGTCGCCCTCGACCACGGTGACGCTCTGGGGCCCGGCCGTGAAGAGAACCAGATCGGTACCCAGATAGCCCGTAGCGGAGATCGTGTAATTTCCAGAATGGACATCGAGGAACGCGGCGTCCTGAGGCGGTGTAAGCTGGAGCGTTTGCCTGCCCTCGCTACCGCCTTCGATCGCGATCTCGATCCGGCTGAGATCGTGGAATCGGAAAGCCGATGGCTCCAGGCCACTCGAAAAGGCGTCGAACTCGACGCTCATACGGAGCGCGGCGTTGGTCGGAACCGGACATGTGGTACAGGCTCCGTCCACGCCGCTCGACGAGCAGGCCGTCATCAGGAAAGAAACGAAGATGAAAAGCGCGAAGACGGAGCACAGCGCGGCGCGCCGCACGAGGCGTGAAGTCATGGGCAATTCTCCTGACTGGACGGCCGAAGCCGACGGTATGATTTTTGCAGTCTCGATGCTCGCGCGGAGGGCTCCATCCCCGAAGGGAATGGAGCGGGGCGTAAGTTCTGACTCGTTTTGAGACAGTATATCCGGGCCCGGTTGACCGTGTCAACCGTGGTCTCGCCACTTTGAGTCTTTTCCGACGGAAATCCGATACCGTGATGCACATCTTGCACCGTCTCGCAATGGCTTCCCTCGTTTTCGCGATCGTCTCCTGCTCTAATTCTGGAACTCCTCTGGACCCCATCGACCCGGGCGACAGCACACCGGTTCTCACCCACGTATCGCCCTCGACCACTAGCGTCGCTATCACGGCGGGCCAGAGCGTGACGTTCGAGGTCGTTGCCGAGAGCCCGGCGGGCAACCCGCTGCAATACGTCTATCGCCTGAACGGCTCGATCGCCTCGACCGCCGCGACCTATCTCTTCGCCCTATCCGACACGGGACGCTATCAGATCGAGGCCTCGGTGTCTGACGGTCAGCGTACCACGACGCGAGTCTGGACGGTGTCCGTGAATCTCCCGCCCAACGCGCAACCGACCGCCGTGCTGGCGATCGACCCGGCCACCGGATCGGCGCCACTCGCCGTCCGCGTCCGCCTGACCGGCGCAGATCCGGACGGGGTCGTGGCTCGGTACCGCGTCGATGTTACCGGTACCGTCCCGCTCACGATCGAGCGCATCGCGCCAATCGACACCGTCCTCACGCTCGCCCAGGGTTCATACGGGCTCACGGGAACGGTCGAGGACGACCGCGGCGCCAGGACAACCTCCACCGGCTCGGTCCGAGTCGATGCGCCGGCGGGGCCGCCCAACTCCGCTCCCACGATCTCCCTCGCGACCTCCGCGACGTTTGGGGAGGTGCCGTTCGCGCTGAGCGCTCGAGTCCTCGCGGAGGACATCGACGGCGCGGTGGCATCGGTATCGATCGATTTCGACGGCGACGGCCGCTACGACGCTTCCGCCTCTCGGCCGGACCTGGACGCTTCGTTCACGTATCAGAGCGAGGGAACGTTTCTCGTCCGCGCGATGGCGACCGACGACAAGGGGGCGACGGGTTTCGCCTCCGCCACGATCGTGGCCGTGCGCCCGAACTTGAGACCCACAGGTTCTTTGACGGGGAGCGCCACGACCGGCGACGCACCCTTCGCGGTGACGCTGAGCAGCACGGGAAACGATGCCGATGGGAGCATCGTGAAGTGGGAGATCGACGCCGACGACGGAAACGGTTTCGTCGAGGTGTCGGCCTTCGGTTCGCGTTCGATGGTCTATCCGTTCCGGGCGTCCGCCTATCGCCCCCAGCTCCGTCTGACGGATGACCGCGGGGGCCGGACCGTGGTCGGCGGGCCTGCGATTACGGTCCATCGATCGATCAGCGCGGACCTTTCGAGCACGAGCGTAGTGGGGAATCCTCATTTCGCCAATCTGTCGATCGCGCCTGCGGTGTGGGCGAACGGCTCCGATCGCTTCCGGATCACGATTGTCGTGCGCGACCCCAGCGGCGAACCGGTTTCGGGGGTGCCCCTCCGCGTCACGTCGCTACGACCCGATTTGATCGTGCAGAACGGGATCGACCTCGGGGGTACGGTCGCGATCGCGCTCGATGGGACGACCACGGACGACGCGGGCCGTCTGACCGGCGAGGTCACGGTCAACGCCAGCGGCCGCGCTTACATGGTGCCGCAGCTCGGCGTCTTCCAGCCGTTCGACCTCCATGTCGAGGCCGACACGGGCCATGGCGTCTGGCGGCGACTGGCCGATATCACGGGGCTCAACGCCGAGACGATCGTCAGCGGGAACGAAGGCGTCGGCCAGTTCTACGTCCTGCCCGCTGGCCTCGTGTGCGTGAACACCCCCCTCGAGATCCACGTGCGCGCCGTGCGGCGGGCGGATGCCCCCGGCGGCGGCGGTCCGGCGGACGGTCTGTCGACCGAGATCCGCTACTCGCTCGGCGGCGGACTTCTCGCAGGCCTAACGCCGGCCCCGGGTTATGAGAGCTGGCGCACGGACGCGAATGGGCGAATCGCCTTCCGATTCACTCCGAAGACGACCGATTTCAGGACGATGAAAGCGTGGGTGGACGGCCAGCCGCTGAACATCACGATCGGCCTGGCGGTCCAGGGCTGCTGACGGGTTAGGACTTGACAGGCTATCCGGCGAGCTTTCGCCGGCTTCGCGCCTAGGGCGTGATGATGACTTTGGTACCCACGCCCGCCAGCCCGAACACCGTGGCGATGTCTTCCTTGCGCAAGCGCATGCACCCGTGGCTCGCGGCGCGACCCACCGACTCCTCGCGCTTGGTGCCGTGGATCGCCAATCCGTCGCCGAGGTACAGAGCGAACTCACCCATCTCACCGGCGAAGTAGCGTCGCGGGCTGTCGGGCGCCGGCACCGATTGCCCCTTCTCCACGAAGAACCAATCCGGGGCGTACCACACCGGATCTCTCTCCTTGCGCCCGACGCTGTAAACCCCCACGGGCGTCTCGAAGAGCCACCCACCCGTGGCTGCGTTGCGGTGGCGGAGGAACGCCCCCGTGCCGACGGCTACCGGATAGCGGTGGATCGTCTCGCCACCCCGCATGACGGCCAGGCGTCGCTGCGTAACCGATACGTGCAGGTAGATCTCGTCCGAGTCGGGGGCGTAGTAGGTCGCCCCTGGAAGTGATCCCGAGAAATCGAGAAGAGCGGTCTCGCCCAGCGCGAAGAGCGTCTGTGCCTGGGCCGTCGTCACCCAACCGGCGAGGACCACCACGAAGCCCGCGACCATAACCGAACGAACGATTCCCTTCATTTTCTATCCCCTATCGCAAAGCGTAAACCCAAAAAACCGCGCAGCGACGTTCCCACAATCTTTTAATTTCCCCTTCTCCCCCCCATTCCGCAACACCCCTCCCGCCCCCCCACCCCCCCGGCGCCCAATCCCACCGC
>JBHEOA010000070.1:0-24648 GCA_046261835.1 Gemmatimonadota bacterium | reverse complement strand
ACGGTGGAGCGTGGATTTCGCGCCCCCGCCTTCTGCTCGATCGATATCGCCGGTGAGAGCCCGTCGATCAGGTCGACGTCGGGCTTCTCCATGACACCCAGGAACTGCCGGGCGTAAGCCGACAGCGATTCGACGTAGCGGCGCTGTCCCTCGGCGTAGATCGTGTCGAAGGCGAGCGATGACTTGCCCGACCCCGAAAGACCGGTGACGACGATCAGGCGATCGCGCGGGAGATCGAGGTCCAGATCCTTGAGATTGTGCTCGCGCGCGCCGCGTATGCGGAGAAACTCGGCCATATCCCGCTCAAGCTACGAGTCGCACCGGGACGATTCAAATACGGCGGGTTGCTGTGAACACTACCGGGTTGGTCAAGGGCGCAGAGTGCGCCTGTGACGAGGGCGGCGAGTGCTCCGTGGCGCGTCGGGAGGATGAGGAAGGGCGGCCGGAGACGCCGAGCTGACCGCTTGGCCTCGGCGATCCGGCCGCCCCTCGCTCCGCTCGCGGTGACTCGGGCGAGTATCGTGCCAGACCCTTCCCTGGACGCGTAAACCACAGGAGGGGCGCAGGATGACGCGCCCCTCGGGGAGGGACGGCCGGTCAAGGTGGGTCAGAAAGCGACGATGGGCCGACACGGTAAAACGGCCGACGCCCCGCCGAGAGATCGGACGCGCGTCGTCCCGATGTCGTCCTCGGCCGCGACGTAGTCATCCCTCAGCCGGACCTCGTAAACCTCTATGGATGCACGATCGGGGATGGCACGAAGATCGGTGCCTTCGTCGAGGTCCAGCGCGGGCCCGTCATCGGGTGCAATTGCACCATCTCCTCCCACAGCTTCATCTGCGCCGGAGTGACGATCGAGGACGGCGTGTTCGTGGGGCACGGGGTCATGTTCATCAACGATCTGTTCCCCCGGGCAGTACGACCGGACGGCACTCGCAAGACCGACTGGCGCATGGTCGAGGTCAGGCCTCGCGACCCACCCGGTCGACGATCACGACGATAAGGGCCAGTATGAGCAGGAAGTGAATGAGGCCATGCATCGGGAAAAGGAACGTCCCGAGGATCCACACGACGAGGAGAACGAGGAGGAAGCGGCCTGTCGTCACGCCGTCGTCGCACCCGACTCCGTTTCGTGCCCTGATTGGGGCCAACCGCTGCGCGCCGGGACGATGACGGCAAGGGCTCGCGGCCGGACCTCCACTCGGGCGGGTGTCAGCCCTACGATCTCGCCGTCGAGCTGGACGGGCGCGACGGGTTCGGCATCGATCGCGACGCGCGCGGCGGCGCGATGGAGGACCAGGTCGGTCGCGGTCGGCCGGCCTTGAACGACCCGGGACATGACCGCCAGGTACTCCCGCAGCGTCGTCGCGCCGTAGACGATCACATCGAGCTTCCCATCGACCGGCGAGATGCCTGGTGCGAGCCGCCACGACCGCCGAAGCACGGCGCCCATGTTCATCACCTGGATCATCGTTCCCTCCGCCTCGATCGCCTCACCGTCCAGCCGGATGTGGTAGCGCGTGCGCGGCGTCACGCCGATCGCCGGCCAGCCGGCCCTTAGATACGCCAGCACACCCCAGCGGCGCTTTGCGGCGCGATCGGCCCGCTCGACCATCTCGGCGTGGAGGCCCGTGCTCAGTGAGAGGAGGAAAGGGCGCCCTTCCGGCGCCTGAGCGGCGCGCATCTCCCCGACGTCGATCCGCGCCTCGACGCCTCCAACCGCGATCGCGATCGCTCTCCTGAGCCCGGTCGGGATCCCGAGATTCAGGGCTAGCACGTTGGCGGTGCCGCGAGGAACGTGTGCCATGGGAACGAGTCGACTCGCGGCGAGAAGACCCGCCGCCACGTCGACCGCCGTCCCGTCCCCTCCGACCGCCACCACGCGATCGGCTCCCGATTCCGCGGCCTCGAACGCGATCTGGCTCGCGCCTCGTTCGGCCTCCCACGCGATCGGCTCGGCGTCGTGTCCCGCCGCCCGGAACGCTTCGGCCGCGCGCTCGGCCGCTGCGCGGCCGGTGCCGCCCCCGGATACGGGATTGTAGACCAGCGTGACGCGCAAACCCGAAAGCCGGGCTGACGTTTACAATATGGTCGCGTACAGCGGAATCGCGAGTCGGACGACGACCGGTCTGGCCGTGCTCAGCCGATGCCCCGCATCGCCAGCAGGCGCTCGACGCGCTCCTCGGTCGGCGGATGGGTGCTGAAGAGGCTGAGGAGGCCGCCGCCGCGGAAAGGATGGACGATGAACAGGTGAGCCGTGGCGGGGTTGCCCTCGAGCGGAATGTGTTTGGCCCCGGCCTCGAGCTTTCGCAGCGCGGACGCGAGCGCGCGCGGTTTCTGGCTGATCTCGGCGCCGTCCTCGTCGGCGGCGAACTCGCGCGAGCGGCTGATCGCCGCCTGGATGATCATCGCCGCGATGGGCGCCAGGATGACCATGAGCAGCGCCAGCGCGCCGCCGCCGGCCCCCCGATCGCGATCGCCGCCGCCGAAGAACAGGCCGAAGCGCGCCAGCACCATGATCGCCCCGGCGAGCGTCGCGGCGATCGACGAGATCAGGATGTCGCGATGCCGGACATGGGCCAGCTCGTGGGCCATCACGCCCTCGAGCTCGTCTTCGTCGAGGATCCGGAGGATTCCCTGCGTCGCGGCCACCACCGCATGTTTGGGATTACGGCCCGTGGCGAAGGCATTAGGCTGCTCGCTCGGGATGATCGCGATCCGCGGCATCGGAAGACCAGCCCGCCGCGTCAGCCGTTCGACCACCCGATACAGTACCGGCGCTTCCTCGGGCCCCACTGCGCGCGCGCGGTACATCTTGAGAACGATCTTATCAGAGAAGAAATAGGAACCGAAGTTCATGAGACCGGCGAAGATGAGCGCGGTGACCATGCCGCCCTCGCCGCCGAACCATCCGCCGAGCAGGACGAGCCCGACCGTCAGGACCGTCATCAGAAAGACTGTCTTCACCATGTTCATATCATCAATATACCCCGCTCATCTTCCCAAGTGCGCATCCGCGTGGGGCCAAGCCCGCGTGATGGCGTCACTAGCCGGAACGGCCGTCGAAGTGATTGGCCGTTTTCAGCGGCCGCGGCCACTAATAGGTGAATTCCCAGAACAGGTCTAACCCCCCCGCAAACCTCTCCCGCTGCCGCCCCGCCGTCGCCTGGAGCGTGAAGATCTCCGTCATCTGGTACCGTACCCCCACCGCGCTCTCCTGTTCGATGCCGCCGAACTGCTGCTCGAAGGTGAGATAAACGTCGGGGCTGATCAGCTTCCCGACACGAACGAGGTGCGCCTGTTCACCCTCTTCCTCCTGGACTCGGCCATACTCGAACAAGTCGAGATTCAGCTCCTCCGACAGTTGCTGCGTGAGCCCGCCGCTCGCCGCGCCGATCGCCAGGCCCTGGACTGTCTCGGTGAATTGCCCTTGCTGGGAGGATGACGTGCGCGGCGATCCGAAGAGAGCGATGGAGATGATCTCCGACTTGTCGAACTCGGGAGTCGACTCGAGGTCGATCGTCGGATTCCGCAGCCGGCCGCCGACGATGATGCGGACGTTGACGTCGCCCACACCCTCCACGTCAGGCACCGTCTGTGTGGCCACCACGTGAAGACCGGGGTTGATCTCGGGCGTGCCGTAAAAGAATACCTCTCCGCCTTCGATCGTGAACCGTCGACCGAACTCCTCGTAGAATCCCCGGCGCACCTGAAGGGTCCCTGAAAACGTCGGGGTCTCCACACCGGCCGGCTTGAGCAGTGACAGGTCGCCGGCGATCTCGATTCGAGCATTGCTCGCGGTCAGCACCGCGTCGTCGGTGACCACGACGTCGAGGCTCATGCGGGTGCGATCCCATAGCGACGGCGAGCGCTCGACCTCGGGCTCCGGCGCTTCTCCCGGGATCTGCACGTAGATCACCGCTTCGTCGAGATCGATGATGTCCTTCCCTCGCTGTTCGGGAAGGCGGTAGATCGCCTCGTCGACGATGATCTCTCCCTCGATCACTGGGCGATCGGTGGTTCCGGTCAGGGTGAGATTGCCATTGACCTGGACGAATCGCCGCGTGAGGTCCATGACGATCAGCTCCGTGGCTAACATCTCGATGTCGAGCTCGCCGAAGCGCAGGTTCTCCATCGCGATCGCGCCGTCGATCTGGAACGCGCCATCGTCGCCATCCGTGCCCGCAATCCGTTCGACCGTGATGCGGTCGTTGTTGAACCTGATCCGGCCGTTGATCTCTCGATACGTCACGCCGCTGGCGTTGACCGTCATGCGCCCGTCCTGAACGGTTGCCTCGCCTTCGAACTGCGGCGACTCGGCCGTGCCGCGGACGTCCACGCGCAAGTCGATCGGGCCGGCGAGGTCGGAGATCCCCGGCACGAACGCGCCGAGCAGCGACATGTCCGTATTGTCCCCCCGCACAGTCACGTCGACGGGTCGATCGGGCAGACGATCCACCCCCCCCATCAGCGCCAGGTCGAGTGGGATCCGGCCAGTCATGACGATGTCGTGCCCCTCCTCGGGCGTCGTGATCGTGATATCGATCATTCCGTTCCTGTCGTCGTAGGCGAGGTTCCCGAGAACGCGCACGAAGCTGAAGCCTCGGATCTTCCCCTGGGAGAGCTCGCCGTCGATCTCGATGATGGGGTCTAGACGCGTGCCGCGGAGCCTTCCATGCAGGGTCGCGCGCCCCTCCCAGTCCCCTATCGGCTGCCCGATGTGTCGCGCGACCTCCTGTAGATCGATGTTGTCGGCCGCGAAGGTCAGGTCGGACGAGCCGGACAGCGAGAAAACCCCATCGGCGCGCAAGGTCTGTCCGTCCTCGGTGAGGCGGAAGTCTCGGGCGACGATCTGGCCTCCTTGGATGGTGAGTTGACTCCCCTCGGCCATGACCCACAACTCTTCGGGAGCATTGTGCTCGAAGCGGACGAGATCGATCCGGGTGCTCGGGCCGGTGAAGTCGATCGTCCCGGCCGCTGTCGTCACTTCGTTCCCCGGATGGGCGAGCGTCGTGCTGACGTTCATGACCCCGGCGGTGTAGTCCAGGGCGACGGCCGCGGTGTCTGCATACACCGTCGGGGCCGTGAGACTGTGGATCGTCCCCTCGGCTTCCAGCCGCATCGCCGCACCCACGTCGGTCAACTGGACCGATCCGATGAACGAGTCGGCCCGCACACCCTGGATCTCGAGATCGCCAGCCGCGATCTCGGACGTCACGTCGAAGTCGCCGTACGTCCCCGCGAGTTGTGCCGTCGCGCGCCCATGCCCGCCGAACTGGGACAGCGTCGGCCACAGATCGCCGAGATCCTCGCTCTCCAACGCGACCGCGGCGTCCATCGTCCCGTGCCGCGCGAGCCCGAACGAGCCCTCACCGCGCAACACGGTCTGCGGGAGGCGCGCCCATACCGTGTCGGCCACATAGGTCCGGCCGAGCAACCGTCCATGCGTCTCGAGGGCCATCACGTCCCAGCGCCGGACGCGCGACCGCTCGAGCGTCGCGCGGACCCTGGCGTCGAGATCGGTCGCACCGGTGCCTCGCCCTTCGATCTGATAGCCGCCTGTCAACACGACGTCGACGCCCGGCTGGCCGATCAGCTCGCCGACGTCGAGCGTGCGGCTCTCCGCGGCGAAGTCGTATTGGATCGTCCCGCGCGACAGGTCGACCACGCCCTCGAGCGCGAAGGCGCCGGCGGCGGCCCTCAGGTCGGCTTCGACGTCGAGCGTGCGTGGAGGCCCTTCGACGCTGACCGCGCCCGAGACCGGCTGAGCGATCGGATATGCCGGGACGAACAAGCGTACGTCGGCCGGGTCGAGCGGCGCGACCTCGGCCGCGACGTCGAGGCGCAGGCCGCTGCCCAGCGAGGCCAGGACTCCCTCGATCGCGACCTCCGAGCGGCCGGTCTCGACCGCGCCGTGATCGATGACCAGGCTCGGATTGCCGGCCGGGCCCACCAGCCGACCTTCGTAGCGAGCGATACCACCGAGACGCACCTCGGGGAAGAACCGCTTGACCTCCTCGAGGTCGACGCGCGGCGCACGGATCGCGAGCGCGAACGAGTCGGGCTCGGCGGGGTCGCCCGTCATTAGCAGGCCGTTGACCTGGACCCGGCTGCCAGCGGTCTCGAAGTCGATCTCCTGAAAGGCCAGCGAATCCGAGGTCAGGACGCCGGTGCCGTCGAGCCGACGGACGACCAGCGACGGAGCCGTGGCGCGGAACGACAGGTCGCGTGCGTCGAAGCGCTTCAGGTTCTCGTCGCGGCGATGGAGGGCCAGGCCGACAGCGCCGTTGAGGTCGACGAACCGGTTGTCCGTCCAGTCGATGCGCCCCCAACCGCCTTCCACGAAGCCGACGTCGAACGCGCCGTCGACGAACTCGATCGATCCGATCTCGACGAACGACCCCCATCCCGGCGCCGCTTCCGGTGGGCGCGGGGGACGGGGTTTCCAGATCGTCTGGAAGTTCCAGCGTCCGTCCTCCGCGCGTACCAGATTGATCTCGGGCCGGACGAACCGGACACGATCGATGACGATCTCCTGCCGGAAGAAGGGCCGCAGCCCGTAGCCGACCTGCACCGTGTCGGCCGCGATCAGCGTGACGCCCTCGGGACCGACCAGCGCGAAGTCGATCAGCGTCACGCCATGGAGGATGTCGCCGCGAACACCGCCAAGCTCGACGCGTCCCGTCGTGGCGTCACCGAGGCGGCCGACGATCTGCCCGCGGACGAAATCGTGGCCCCACGGAGTGCGGAGCCACAAGAGCCCGCCCACGATGAGGACCGCGACGAGCGCCACCACCAGGGCCAGCAGGAATAGCAGCCGCTCGGCCCACTTCCGCATCAGAAACCCCTTGCCATGGGTCGCACCATGAATCGCGTCAAAACGCGTTGCCGATCGAGATGTGAAGCACCCATCGCGGGAGATTCGGGTTCTCGTCGCTCGCGATCCTCCGGGCGATATCCAGCCGAATCGGCCCCACGATCGTCTCGTACCGCACTCCTACCCCCGGCGTGTACTTGAGATCGCCCAGCGAGATGTCGCCGGCATCCCGCCACACGTTCCCCGCATCCAGGAACGCGGCGCCGTGGATCTTCCCCCGCAACGGTATCCGCAGCTCCACGCTCGTCTCCAGCAATCCGTTGCCACCGATCGGTTCCGGGTCACGGCTCTGGCCGAAGCGCTCGGGATCGTCCTTGGGACCGAGCTGGCGGCGCTCGTAACCTCGCACGCTGTTGGCCCCGCCTGCGAAGAGCCGCTGGAACAGGGGGACGCGGCCGTGGCCGCCCGCTTCCGGATCACCGCCGTAGGTGAAGATCGCCCCCGGAAGGAGCTTCATGGCCAGCACCCACCCCTCGCGTATCCGGCGGTAATGCGTGATGAGCACGGTGAACTTGTGGTACGCGTAGTCGGTCGTCAGGGTCGGCATAGCCAGCTGATAGCCGCCCCCCGCTCGGTATCCACGACTTGGGCGGAATAGCGAGTCCGTCGTGTCGTGCGATAGGGAGAGATCGACATAGAACAGCTTGCTGGGGTTGATGAACTCGCGGCCGAGCTCGGGGACCAGCACGCCTTCGTCGATTTCCGAGATGTCGTCGCGCTCCCACGTCGTCGAGATTCGCGCCTGGGTCTGGGGGCCCAAGGTGTAGGCCCATCGCGCGGTGCTGCCGAGCCGTTCGACCGTGTAGTTCCTCTCGATCTCGAATCGCAGGAAGGTCGTCCCCTGAAACGACAGGTCGGGCAGCAGAAATGACGGTTGCCGGTACGTCAACGCGCCCTCGCGCTCGAGCCGCGAGTACGTGGCCCGCGCCTCGAACTGCCGCGCCCCGCCGAAGAAGTTCCGGTCGAGCCACGAGGCCTGGGCGCGCAACAGATCCTCGGTCCCGTATCCGACACCGACCCGCACAGCGTGATGTGGAGATTCCACAACCGTTACCACGATGTCCACGGTGTCGCCCCTCAACTCGGCGAGCTGCGGTTCGATGTCGACCCGACGGTAGAGCGCGAGATCGTAGATGCGCCGCTGGCTCGTCTGCACGTCCTGGCGGTCGTACAGCTCGCCGTGGCGAAACGCGAGCTGCCGCCGGATCAGGTTCTCGTCCCCTGGCTCTTCCCCCACCACTCGGACCTGTCCGAAGTAATAGACGTCGCCAGGATCGACCGAGTAGGTGACGGTGGCCGAGTGCAGCTCCTTGCGAATGCGGTACTCGAGCAAAACGGTGGCAAACGCGTAGCCGCGGTTCTGGAAGGCCGCCTCTATCGTGTCGCGCGACGCTCGCAGGTCCGCTTCGCTGAAGACCTCTCCCTGCTTGAGCGGCATTACATCGATGAGCTCGGCTCGAAGCTCGTCTCCATCGATCGTCTCGAGGCCCTCGACCCCCAGGGAGTCGACCCGTGTCGGTTCGCCCTCCCGTACCTGCATCATGACCCGTAGGTCGCCGTTGTCGCGCTCCACCCTGTACGACTGGATCTCGGCGCTGAAGTACCCGTGTCGTTGGTACAGGATGTGGATGCGCCGAAGGTCGTTGAGGAACTCCTGCTTGTCGAAACGAGGCTTCTCGGTCCACGGCAGAAACGAGAGGAAGCCGGGCCCATCGGTGAAGAGCGCGTTCTTGATCGTGGGCTCGTCGAGCGCCTGGTTCCCGTCAATATCGAACGAGCCGACATCGGCCTCGTCGGGCACCTGATCGAGGCAACACCCCCGCTCCTCGAGGGGGCGTACGGTATCGCGTGGCGCCTGCGCCGACACGGCGCTAGGAACGAGGATCAGCAGGGCGCCCACCAGCGCCTGGATCATCAGGGTACGTCGACGGACCACGCGGGATGCATCCCCTTACGACGATGAACCTGGGCGATCCGCGCCAGTTCCCCACCCAGGATGAACACGAGGCTCGAGTAATACACCCAGAAAGAGATGATGACGATGTTGGTGAACGACCCGTACAGCTGGAGGAAGCGCCCGAACTCCGCCAGATAAGCCACGAATACCTGTTTAGCCAACTCGAACAGCAGGCCGGAGAACAACGCCGCCATGGCCGCGTCGCTGCGGGGAATCCAACGATCGGGCGCATAGCGGTAGACGATGTAGAACATCAGATACGTGATGGCGAAAGCGAGGAGAGCGCTGCCGAACGTCGTCAGCCAGGAGATGTTGTAGACGTCGAGCCCCAGGAAACCAATCCCATAGTTCTGAACCCAGCGCAGGACTGTCGTCAACGAAAGCGTCAAGAGAAAGAGCGTTCCCACCAGCACTACCATCTTGATGTCATGAATTTTCCCCTTCACAATGCCCAACCGCTCTTCCCGGGGGATCTCGAAGATGATCTCGAGGACGGTACGAAGGGAACCGAACAAACGCGTCGACGCCCATACCACACCGACGAGACCGATGATCCCGAGGATGCCTCGATCCTCGACCAGGGAAAAGAGAATCGACTCAGCCTGTTGACTGGCGAGCGGCATGGCGCGCTGGATGAAGCTGAGAATCTGCGCGCGGGCCGCCGTCGACGATTCGACCACGGTTCCCAGGATCGAGATCGTCAGCAGCAGCAGTGGTACGATGGTGACGAGGACGTTGAAGGTGATGCCTGAGGCGAGAAAGAAGACCTGATCACGGGCTCCCTTCCTCCAGAGATTGCGACCGTAGAACGCGGTCCAGCCGCGGACCAGGCGCCACGCGCGCCGGTTCGCCTTCCTGGCTTGGTCAACCAGGTCACCGAGAATGGACAATATGCTTAGAAGCGCAGCCGCTACCGCCGGCGACCGCTGATCAAACTCAAGAGAGCCACGAACAAGGCGGCGCCGATGATGGACCAAACGAGCGGGAAGGGTTGACCCTGGATGACGATCGGGAAGGGCTCTGGAAGGCCGACCTGACCGGCGATCCAGCCGCCGAGCAGCGCTCCCACGAAGCCGAGGGCGATCGAAACCAGGCATCCCCCGGCGGAGTAGCCCACGATCGCCTGGCCCAACGCTCCAGCCACCGCAGCTACCAGCAGCAACAGAAGCACTCCCAGGAGCGTCATCGCGTGATCCCCCTCAGGCCGGGAGAACGGTACGCCGAACGCGCTACGGCCGCGGCAAATCTATCCGGGCCGGTTTGTCGGGCGCAACGACGACTTCTCCCTCCCACACGAGCTGTGGTCCGCGCGAGACACGCGCGTGATACCTGCCGGGAGCGACCGTCACGGACGGCGCGGGTCCTACGACCTGGGCAAGACGACGTCCGCGGGGAGCGACCAAGATCTCCAGGCGATAGATCGCACCCGAGGTGGGGGGCGAAACGACGACGCGCGAGAAACCACGCCGTTCGACGATCGTCTCCTCGCCCGGGCGAACGACTACGTTGTCGATCCGCTGGACCGGCACCGTCTCGAGGTCGATTCGATACGTGCCCGGCATGACGAGATGAGCTTGCCCTGACGCCACAGGTCCGTACCGCTCGCCGGTCAGCGGCTCGCTCACCCGCGCGAGGACGCCTTCGATCGGGCCCTGCGGACCCGTCACGGACACGCGCAAAGAGCCGAGCGATGGAAGCTCGATCGTGGTCGTCTCGTGATGATCGACGGTGACCTCGTCGCTGACGAAAACCGGGATCGTCTCTACACGCAGGCGGTAACGACCGGCGGGAACCGTCGCGGGCTCGCCCACCTGAAGCGTATCCGTGTCAGCACCGCGGGAGAGAATCACAGATGTCGGCGGTGGCGTGGGGAACTCCGGAGAAACGACCAGCAGCGTGCCGATGCCACCGAGCACGATCCGCGTAGTTCGGCCCGGGTCGACGACGACCCCCCGCCGCGCTACAACGGAGTCACCGAGGTCGACGGCGACGTCGTACGTCCCCGATTGCAGCACGATCGTCTCACCGGTGAAGGTGTACCGCACCTCGGTCCGGCCGAGTCCCTTGCGAACGGTGAGGGGAACTCGCCCGGCGCGGTCTTCCGCGTCACGCATCTCCACTTGGAGGCGACCGAAATCCGAGCGATCGATCGCCACCGTCTCCCCTGGCAGCACCATGATACGCTCGAGCGTGATCGGCGGAGCCGTCTCGAGGACCACCGAGTAGATCCCGGCCGGGATAGGGTGCGGACCGCGCCCCGAAAAGACAGCTACGACATCGCGGCTACGGGGGACGAGGATGCGGACCGGTACGGAGATCGTTTCCCTGCCGCCGAGCGAAACCCGGACATCGATGAGGCCCTGGTTCTTGAGGATCAAAGCGAGCTCGGCGGCGGCGCGGCTCGCATCGGCAGGATCGGAGAGCACGAGGAACGTGCCCGAGCCGGCCCGGCTCAGACACTTGAGCAGATCGACTTCCCGAGGATCCTGCGCGATCGCCACGACATGGAGACGAGCATTCCGATTCGTGACGCGCGCGGCCAGCGCACGCCAGGCGCCGCATGCGTCCCCACCGCACTCACCGAGTCCCCCTGCGATCAAGACGTACGTGCGGGCGGTGTCCGCCAGGGCGCTTTCGAGCGCGTAGGCGAGCGGAGCCACGCCGCGCGGCTGGAGCGCGCTCAGCGCGGCGTCGAGGTCCGCCTCCGTGTCACCGGCGGAGACGACGAGCCGGCTGTCCTGGCAATCCCGGGACGCCCGCGGCGTGTCGGCGCCATACACCCTCAGGCCGAGGGTCGAAGGAGTGCCGCCCCCGCCGAGCTCCGCGCTCAGGACGCGCACGAATTCCCGCGCGATCTCCACCTTCTCCGTCTCGCCGATCTGGCCCCGCATCGCGGTGGACAGGTCGAGGATCAACTCGATGGGCGCGGCCGGTATTTCGTCCCTTTGGGCGCAGAGCCGCGTCGGGCGCTGTGCAATGACGAGCGCCAGTACAAAGGACACGCCCAGGGCGCCCGCAGCGCGCCGCGGCGACCGAACCCACCACATGCCAGCCAGCTTTTCTAGGAGCGCGTTGCTTCAGGACCGCGGGCCGTCAGCGACGACCCATCAGGAGATCTTGAGGTACTGAGTGTGGCTGCACTTGGGACACGGCGGCAGCTTCTTACCGGCATCCATCGCGAGCACGTACCCGCAACGCTCACACTGATAGCCACCTTCGCGCCCGACGATCTCGCCGGTACGGAACTCGCGCCCTATTTCGAGCACGGTCTCCTCGTATTTGCGGCGTGCAAACGTCCCGGCGACGATGGCCGCGCCAGCGCCGACCAGGCCCCAGACGATCGTCTTCCATTTCGCCACGTCGTGCCTCCGATTGGAGAAAGGACCCGCCACCCGCGGCGCGGAAAAACTATCGTGCCTGCAGGACTCGGGCCATGAAATCGGAGGTTGGAAAGCGAGGAGGGGCGACCCGATCGGCTCGCCCCTCCGATGCCGGTACGTTCCGCTGGGCCCGTCCGCTACTCCAGGGCCTTCGCCAGCCGGGCGACCCCGGCGTTCAGCTCCCGGCTCGCGCGCGTCTCGAGCCGCGCGATGACCTGCCCCGTCAGGACACCATAATAGATGCCCTCCGGCCGACCCTCGGCGTCGATCGCCACGGCCTCCGGATACACTCGGACGACCTCCTCGGCGATCAACCCGATCTGCGCCACAGCCGGGTCACCGTACGGCTCGGTGTAGCGGAAGGCCACGGGCCTGAGCCCCGATAGGGTCACGCCCTCGGGCAGGAGCCCGACGATGCCGCGCTTGAAGCGTTGCGACGAAGGGGACTCCACCGGACAGGTCCCTGGGGCAGCCCCGACCGTGATGCTGCGCGTCACCGTCCGCGTCACGCCTTGCGACGTGACGCTGATGACGTTCTGGTAGGTGCCGAAGCGGTTGATCCGGATTCGGATCGTGTCCTGGCCTGCAGCGCTCAGAGTCCCGGTCTCCAGGTTCACGCTAGTCGGATCGGATCCAGCGGGAAGATCGGTGATCACGATCCCATCGATCATGTACTGATTACCTGCGCCGGTCTGACCCGTGGGCTGGGCCGGCGTCTGGTCAGTGAGGACCCCGGGCACGGTGTTGATCAGCGTTTGAAAATTGCGTGAGTCGACGGGGAGGTTCTTGATCTGCTCCTCCGAAATGTTTTGTCCGACCGCGGGGTCCTGCGTGTCGACGAGGGGCGTCTCATCCTGGGCTATCGCTTCGGGGACTCCGGCCAGGATGGTCCCAATAAGGGCCGCCAGGAGGGTCGTCGTTCTTTTCATGAAGGCACCTCCACTCTAGGACGCCTCACCGGAGTGGTCAACTCGCCCCTCAAACGCTTCGCACCACCTCGACGGCTGCGGCGACGAGGTCCTCGATCCTCTCCCGGGGGACGGTCGCGTAAGTGACGCGGAGAGCGTTCAAATCATGGTTCGGGTTATGGAAGGGGACGACTCCGATCTTGCGGTCGGCGAGAAGGCGCTCGGCCGCCGGCACCGCTTCTCCGCGCTGGAGATTGAGGAGCGCGAAGAGGCCGCCGTGGAACGGGTCGGCCCGAAACGCTTGCCGCGCGCCGTTGGACAGAAGCGCCTCGCTGAAAGCAGCATGGCGGCCGGCAAGCGACCGGAAGATCGGCTCGCGCGCGCGAGCCAGCGCGACCGGATCCTCGAGGAGCCGGGCGACCAGGGTCTGGACCGGCGTCGAGGCGCTCGAGATCATTCCACGCACCAAACCGGAGAGCTTGTTCTCCCAAACTGCAGCTGCGGCTTCACGCACTGCGCCCCACGCCTCCGGCAGCACCGTCGAGATCGCACCCAGCCGCCCACCCCAGAACAGGAGCTCCTTCGTGATCGCGTCGCATTTGATCGGGAGGAGCCGCGGGTGGCGATCGACCAAACGATAGAAGATGGACCAGCGCGGTCGGTCGTCGGGGTAGACGTACCCCTCGTACGCGTCGTCGCACACGACGACGATCGGCTTTCCGCTCCGCTCGGCCGACTCGGCGGTGAGCACGGCGAAAGCCTCGGCTTCCTCCTCGGAGGGGACGAAGCCGGTCGGGTTGTGGGGGAAGTTGAGGACGAGGACGACGCGCGCCTGGCTGCGTGCCGTCTCCTCGATCGCCGTCCGCCAGGCATCGATCGCCCAGCCGTCGCCGTCGAATAGCCGGACCAGCTCAACCCTGGCGCCGCAAACGCCGCCGAGTGTTGTGTCGTAGCCGTCCCAATGACGGTCCGGCACCAGGACGCGATCGCCGGGATCGAGGACGAGAAGACCGGTCGCGCAGAGCGCGCCTGTCACGCCCGCCGTCGCGACCGGGAGCGTCAAGCGCTCGGCGATCGGCGCCGGCCGCGCGAAGTCGCCGCCCGCCGCCTTGCCGCCGATCCAGCGGCGCCACCCCTCGCGGAAGGCGCGCGTGCCGGCGACCGGCGCGTACGGGAAGACCGCCAGCGGCTCCCAGGCGGCGAACGCGTCGCGGACCTGGGCCAGATACGCGATCCCGTACTCGCCGCCGAGGATCCCGCGCGCCTCCTCCTCGGCCGGCTCGATCTCGCCGGGCTCGCGCCGATCCAGCATCGCCCGCGGCGCCGTGATCACGCCCATCGTGGCGTCGAGCGCTCCGGCCCGCGCCGCCCGTTCCCCCCAAACGCGAATCCCCTCCGGCATCCGCGCCATCTTGCCGCGCTCGCCGAGGAACGGCGCGAGCCGCTCGCTCCCCACCCTCCACGTCGCGTCGTCCACGCGCGCTACGTTGCGGGGGAGTGATAGGAAAACACGTGCGCGCGGTCGCAAGAATTCGGCGAGGTGTGCGTCGTGATAGACCATCGGGGCCGGGGATTCATTGAGGAGGCGTTGGCACAGGAGGGAGGGGGGACCCCGCAGGCGGAGCCGAGGGGGCTCCCCGACCACGACCCGCTGCGCGGGTGCCCCGACGCCGACGAGGTGAATCCACGGTCACGATGAGCCATCGACGACTCGAACGTCACTGAATCCTCGCCACCGAGAGCTTTACCCCTTGTTTCCCATACGCATCGTAGTACACCTCCCGATGCGGCGTTTCGGCGGGAGCGATCAGCTCGTAGTAATCCGCATCCGCCCGGTCGAGCGTGCGGAAGGTGTCGAACATCTCGCCCAGGACCATCGGCTCGAGCCGCATACCGTCCAGCCGCGCTACCGGGACGCAGCTACACGCGGCGATCTCGTCCTCCATCCCGTGGAGGTTCAGCGAGCGATATGTGTAAAGGGGGTCGTCCACTTCGCCGCGCCCCGCCACGCCGAGCGCCACGAACCAGTCGCGCAGCAGAGTCTCGAACGGTATGCCCGTCGTGGTTTCGACGTTGGCGATGCTCTGGAAGCGGTTCGTCTCCACGCGGAGGTAAACATCCCTGCCGAAGCGGTCGCCGAGGTATAGGGCGAACATCATATAGGTATCGTCGAATGCGCGGTTGTACTCGAGCGGGAGCATGGTGAGCCCACCGTTCTGGCCGTTGAGGGTCTTCCAGGCGCGCGGCAGAACAGTGAACCACGTTCCGCTGATTCTCTCGGCGGCCAGCGAAAGCGCCTCGTTCAGCCACAGCGCCTCGTGAATGATACGCTGGTGGTGTCCGGCGTTGATCACGTGCTGGTGTTCGTGTGCCATGAGCGAGATTGCCACCCCGATTGGCGCGTCAGGATTCCACCTCACGTAGAACGCCTCGAGCCGCTGAAGCTTGACCGAATCGCAGTAAGCTCCGCCCACACCTTCGATCGCGGGTGAGAAGATCGCGAGCACCACTCCGTTGCCATCGAGATCGCTCATCGATCCGAAGACCTGCGTGTTCGAAGGCTCCACGAGGTCGTCGAACGCCGCGCCGAGCGAGTCGATGCGTGCCTGATGCATGTCCTCGTCGTCGTCGACGTAGATCGCGATCCGCCGTCCCAGGTACCGGAGCGGCGCTTCGCGGTCAGCCGAGATGCGGCATGACTTGATCGGCACCGTGCTTGCCACCGCTGCAGACGGCGTGAGGGGTCCGGGTTCGATCCCCCCCAGGACGAGGTCGCGGCCGGGATCGGGTGACGCGGCCGTTGCAGCGCGGTACGGCCGGGCGACGGATGCAGCGCCGAAGGCCGCCGCACCTGCCCCGCGAGCGTTCATCGGCTGGTGCAGGAAGCGGTACGCCGTTCCACCGCGCTCGAGGTCTGTCTGGTACGGAATCAGGACGTACCGGGCACCGACCTCTTCCGCTACGCGGAGAATCGCCCCGTCGCGCGGCGGATCGATATGGACGACCTCTCCCGGAGCTAGATCGAGCGCAACGACAGGGGCGCTGACGACGTCGAAGGGGAGGAACGAGTCGGAGTCGCTTTGGAGCGAGACGACGATCGCGGTCTTGTCGGTAGACGCCGGCATAGTGACCTGGACGCGCGCGATTCCTTCATCATCGGCGACGACGACGGAGCTCGACAGAGCCCCGCGTCCCTTGCTACGGACCGCCCGCAGCCGAGCCCCGGCCAAGGGTTCGCTCCCGCCGGCAGGAACTGCCTGCCGCACCTCGAGAGCGAGCTCGACTCGTCCAGAGGTGTCGGCCGGCACGACCTGGAGTCGCGGCGTGACGTAGGTCAGGATCACGCCGTTGCTGCCTCCCGGCGCGGCGGGTCCCTCGTCTCCGCCGCAAGCGGCCATGGCGATGGCGAAGACCGCCATTCCCCAAATCCGCCAGAGACCGTTTCCACCGGATGAAGGGGAGGGCTGCAGCAGTTGACCGTTCCCGCTAAACAAGCGCCGCCTCCCGCGCTCCGATTCGGGCTCGCAGCGCGCGCCCGGTATGACTCTCCTCGTTAAGGGCGATCTCATCGGGCGGTCCCGCGGCAACGACGCGCCCACCCCCCTCGCCTCCATCGGGCCCGAGATCGACGACCCAATCGGCGCGCGCGATCACGTCGAGGTGGTGCTCGACGAGGACCACGGTATTACCCCGCGCAACCAGCTCGTCGAGGACCCGCATGAGCGCGCGCACGTCGGCGTTGTGGAGGCCGGTGGTCGGCTCGTCCAGAACGTAGAGCATGCCGCGCGCGGATTCCCTGTCGCGCGTCCGGTTCTTGCCACGCCCGGCTCCCTTGGGACGCGAAGGACGGCGCGCGAGCTCGCGCGCAATCTTCAGTCGCTGGGCTTCGCCGCCCGATAACGTCGTGGCGGGCTGGCCGAGCGCGAGGTAGCCGAGTCCTACGGACTGGAGCACGCGGAGGCCCCGCGACGCAGGGGGCTCTCCTTCGAGAAACGCGATCGCCTCGCTCACCGTCATCGCCAGGACGTCCGCGATCGTCTTGCCACGCCACGTCACCGCAAGGACCTCGGGTCGATAGCGCCGCCCCTGACACGCCTCGCACATCACGAAGACGTCAGGCAGGAAGTGCATCTCGATCCGCTCGTGTCCGTCGCCCTGGCATTCGGGACAGCGGCCTTCGGCGGTGTTGAACGAGAAATGGCCGGGCCCATAGCCGCGTCGCTTGGCGCCCGGCGTGTCCGCGAAGATCCGCCGGATCGGGTCGAACGCGTGGACGTAGGTAACAGGGTTCGACCGCGGTGACTTGCCGATCGGCGACTGATCGACGAGGACGACCCCAGCGAGCCGCTCGACGCCCTCGATGGCGTCGTGCGCACCCACAGGGTCCCTGCGGCTGGCTGCCTGGCGAGCGCCATCACGACCGCTTCCCCCCCGGGGGGTGAACCGCCGTTCCAGCGCACGCACCAGGACGTCGTGAACCAGCGTCGATTTCCCCGACCCCGAAACGCCCGTCACCGTCGTCATCGCCCCTATCGGGAACGCAACGTCGATGGCCTTCAGGTTGTGCTCACGCGCCCCGCGCACCACGAGCCACGCCGCGCCCATTCGCCGTCGCGTCCGTGCCGGGAGCGAGGCCTCGCCGCGCAACCACGCGCCGGTCGTCGTCGCGGCGACCTCGAGTGCGCCAGGCAAACCGGCGAAGACGACGCTGCCGCCGTCGCCCCCCGAGCGAGGGCCGAGCTCGACGACGTGGTCCGCCGCGCGTACGACGTCGAGGTCGTGCTCGACGACGACGACGGTGTTGCCGCGTTCCGCTAGCTCGCCCAAGAGTCCCACGATGCGCGCGGTATCCCGTGAGTGGAGCCCGACCGTAGGCTCGTCGAGCACGTAGAGCCCCGCGGTCAGCGGGCTCCCGAGCGCGTTGGCGATCGCGATCCGCTGCGCTTCGCCGCCGGAGAGCGAGCGCGTCAACCGGTCGAGCGTCAGGTACTCGAGGCCGACGTCGAGTAGGATCGCGACCCGTCGCCGGAGCTCGCGCGCGATCGGTTCGACGACCTCGGCCGGCGGACCCGGCACGGACGGCGCACCTCCGGAGTGTGTCGGCACGGAGTGGATCGCCGTCGGGCGCTCTACGAGGGACTCGATCCACTCGGCGACGCGCGGGAGAGGCCACGTCACGACATCGGGGAGCGTCGCTCCCGCCACCTCGACCCTCGCCGCCTCGCGGCGCAGACGCGAGCCCTGGCACTCAGGACACTCGCGATACGATTGATACTGGCGCAGGAAGAACCTGACGTACGCCTTGTATTTCTTCGCGGTCAGCGCCTCGAGGTAGGGAATCATGCCACCGAAGCGGGTGCGGCGATACGTCCCTCCATGGAGAAGAACACGCCGCGCCTCGGCGGGCAACTCTTGCCACGGCGCGTCCCACGCGATTCGCGTCGCGCGAGCGAATGCACGCAGCCGCTCGCGCCGATGGGTGTAGCGCGGCTTGGTCCATGGATCGAGCGCGCCTTCGGCCAACGAACGGGCTGGGTCGGGCACGATGAGGTCGGAGTCGAACTCCAGCAGGTTGCCGAAACCGCCGCACGCCGGGCACGCCCCGTACGGATTGTTGAACGAAAAGAGCGTCGGCCGAAGCCCGGGAAACGGCGTGCGGCATGCGTCGCACCGATGATGGCGGCTGAACGCTCGCGCTTCGGCGGGATCGGTCGCGTCCCGTGCGAAGACGAACGCCTCGCCTTCGCCCTCGGCGTACGCGCGCTCGAACGCTTCGACGATGCGGGTCCGCGGCGTCGTTCCCGAGCGCAGGCGGTCGACCACGACGAACAGAGGCGTCTCGCGCGTCAGGTCACGCCCAGTCCCCCCGATCTCGTCGAGGTGAATCTCTCGACCCGCGGCGAGGAGCCGCAGGAACCCGATGGCGCGCAGGTTCTCGATCAGGACCTCGTGCGTCAGCGCCTCCGAGACCGGGAGCGCGAACGTCACATACCAGGCCGACCCGGCCTCGGTCTGAACGAGCGTGTCCGCGGCGGCGGTCGCGGTCCACGAACGAACGCGGGCGCCGCATCGTTCGCAGTGAGGGCTGCCGGCGCGGGCGAAGAGGAGGCGCAGAACGTCGTACACCTCGGTGGCCGTGCCGACCGTGGAGCGGCGGTTCATGACGGGGTTGGCCTGCTCGATGGCGATCGCCGGCGGAAGCCCCTCGACCCGGTCGACGTCGGGCCGCGGCAGCCGCTCGAGGAACTGCTGCGCGTAGGTCGAGAGCGACGTCACGTAACGTCGCTGACCCTCCGCGTAGAGCGTGTCGAGCGCGAGCGAAGACTTGCCCGAGCCCGAGACGCCGGTCACGACCGAGACCCGGCCATGCGGGAAATCGACGTCGATGGACTTGAGGTTGTTCTGCCTGGCGCCGCGGACGGCGATGGCGGAGCGGGCCTGGCGCTGGATCACGGCGCATCAATCTAGCGCGCCGTTCTGCCGATGGCCGACGAGCCCTCCCGAGTGGCTTGATTGCTGGCGCGCCGTTCCCTCGGCGATAGCTTGGCCTTCGATGCCCTCGCGCTCCGACGACCACTGCGCGACTCACTGATGGCACGGTCGATCCCAATAGCACGGATCCTCGGGATCCGGGTCACGATCGATCCCAGCTGGCTGCTCATTTTCATGCTCGTCGCCGCGTCGCTCGCCGCCGGCTATTTGCCCCAACAACTGCCACGCTCGGGCCCCGTCGTATGGTGGGTCCTCGGGGCGATCCTCGCCGTCGCCCTCTTCGCCTCGGTCCTCGCGCACGAGTTCTCGCACGCCCTGGTGGCCCGCGCGCGCCGGGTGCGGGTCGACGAGATCATGCTTTTCGTCTTCGGCGGCGTGGCCAAAATGCGGGGCGAGCCGCGCGATGCTCTATCCGAATTCCTGATCGCGGCCGCGGGGCCGGCGCTCTCGATCGTGCTGGGACTCACGATCCTCGCCGTGCGGGCGCTGTTAGCCGGCGTGATGCCGCCACCGATCCTGGCGGGACTCTGGTGGCTCGGTCTCATCAACATCGCCCTCGCCGTATTCAACCTTGTCCCCGGCTTTCCGCTCGACGGCGGCCGCATCTTGCGGGCCATCCTGTGGTGGTCGATGGGCGACTTCGAGCGGGCAACGGTCGCGGCCGCGCGGGTGGGACAGGTGATCGCCGGGCTCCTGATCGCCATCGGGATCGGCCTCACGATCACGACCGGTCGGTTCTCGTGGCTATGGGAGGCCTTGATCGGGTGGTTCCTGTGGTCTGCCGCGGCCCACTCGATCCGGGTGGCGCGACTGCGCGACGCGGTCGAAGGGATGCGCGTGCGCGAGCTCGTGACCGAGCGCGTGCCGGCGATCCGGGCCGATCAGGATGTCCGAGCGGCTGTGGCGCAGACCAGCGCTCTCGATCCCGCAACGCAAGTCGCCGTCATCGAGCGCGACGGCCGGCTGGTGGGCGTGACATCCCCGGAAGCTCTCGTCGAGGCGGCTCAAAAGTCTCCCGGCACGCCGGCGCGCGACGTGGCCGAGCCGGCCGACGAAACACAGATCCTCGCGCCCGGCGACCCGGCCGAGCTCGTCGTCACGCGCCTGGCCGCGCTCGGCGGCAAGCTTCCGCTGGTCGTCGAGAACGGACGCCTGGTGGGGACCGTCGACCCGCGCGCGCTGGTGGCCGCGCTGCGCGAGGCCGAGGAGCCGGGACCCCAAGCCGGCTCCTGACGAAGCCCGGGCGGTCGCGCCCATGAGCACGCCGTCCCGCGCGTTGCGTTTGCGCGGACCCCTCCTTTCGCCCATCTCGATCGACCGGGCCGAGGTCTACTCCGACGCTCTGATCGAGATCGACACCGATGGCCGGATCGCGGCGGTCGGTCCATGGCAGGATGAAGGGGACCTGGCCGCGCGCCGCTTGCCTCTCTTCGACACCGACGGCGCGCTGATCCTCCCCGCCTTCGTCGACGCCCACGTCCACCTGCCCCAGATCGATGTCCGCGGACGCTACGGCCTTTCGCTCCTCGCTTGGCTCGATCGCTGGGTCTATCCCGCCGAAGCGGCGTTCAGTGACCCCGACCACGCTGCGGCCGTAGCCGAGCGGTTCTTCGCCGCGCTCGCCTCGGCGGGGACGGGCACCGCCTCCGTCTTCGCCACGGTCCACGTCGAGGCGACCACGCGTGCGTTCGAAGCGGCCGAAGCCAGTGGCCTGCGAATCGTGATGGGTAAGGTGCTGATGGACCGAAACGCGCCGCGTGAGCTCGTCGAGCCGGCCGATCCAGGGATCCGTGCGTCGCTCGCGCTCGCTGACCGGTGGGAAGGCGCGGGCGGGGGGCGGCTTCATTACGCCGTGACGCCCCGGTACGCGCTGTCGTGCTCTCCCGAGCTCCTCGCCGCCGCCGGCCGCACCACGCGTGAGGCGGGCCTCAGACTCCAAACCCATGTCGCGGAGCAAACCGAGGAGGTCGCGCGCGTCCGTACGGAGTTCCCAGAGGCGCGCGACTACCTGGAGGTGTATGAGCGCGCCGGAATGGTGAGACCTGGCGCGGTGTTCGCGCACGCCGTCCACTGCGAGGACGACGCGTACCGGCGACTGGCCGCCGGAGGAGCCGCGATCGCGTGCTGCCCGACGTCGAACGCGTTCCTGGGCTCGGGTGCGTTCCCGCTCGCGCGCGCGCGCGCGGCCGGTGTCACGATCGCGGCCGGCTCGGACGTGGGAGCCGGCCCACAGCTCAGCCTCCTCGACGTCCTCCGTCACATCGCCTACCTCGGTCCATCCCATCACGAAGTCGGGGCCGGCTCGCGAACCGCCGACGGCGTGAGCCCCGAAGAACTCCTCTACCGCGCGACCCTTGCCGGCGCTGAGGCGCTCGGATTCCCGGAAACGGGCCGCATCGCGCCGGGCCTCTCCGCCGACTTCGTGATCCTGGCGCCGCCCCCCGATGCGACCGGCGAGCCGCTCGAGCGCTTCGTCCAGTCCGTCTTCCGACAGCCCGAGACGCGCGTCGTTGCGACCCTGGTCGAGGGCCGCGTCGTCCACGGACGACTTCCCTCGCTACAAGAGAACCTGTAGAAGAGAACCCTGGGTCAGAACTGGTAGTGGATCGAGGCCTGCGGAAGCGGCAGGAAGGCTTCGCTGCGCGACCAGTAGGTGAAGAGCCCTTCGATCGAGAACGTCGTGCGCGTGGCGAGAGGCATCTCGATTCCCACGCCGGCCCCGATCCCCCAGCTCTCCTTCGTGTCGCTGAGCTTCCGCTCGCCGATCACGTTCCCCTCGTCGTCGAACTCGGGCACGGTCTCCTCGTCCGACCAGCGCCAGAAGGAAGTGCCCGCGATCAGGTAGATCCTGCGGTTGCCGTCGTCGGAGAGCACGCGGAGGCCGCTCGCCCCGATGTCGATGAAGGAGGAGTCTCCGAAGTTCCAGCCGAACAGCGCTCCCCGGAAACCCCACGCGGTCGGGAGGATCTCCTGGTAGGAAACGCCGGCCCCCGACGCCAGCCCCGCTGTCGCGCCGATCGACTGGTTGCGATTGGGATCGAAGATGATCTGTGCGCGCGCTGGATTCGCGGACGCGACGAGAATCAGAATGGCCACGAGCGAGGTCCGGCTCAGCACGGCCGGCAAGCTAGCGTTCGACTTCGCTCCGGACGAACGGCAAACCTCAGGGCTGGAAGAGGTACTGGAACTTGGTGAAGAACTGCCGCGAGGTCTGGACCATCTGATCGTCCGGCCTCTCACCCGGGACTGCGTCGAACCGCTCGTATGCGTTCGTGGATCCAATGTAGAAGAGCGTGAACGGGTTTATCCGATACGTGATGAGCGGCTCGAAGCTCAGCGTCTCGTCGAAGTCGTCGTACTGGACGACCACCCGCCCGAAGAGCCGTCGCGAAAGGTTGAAGTTCGTGCGCGTCCGGAAGATGTAGCCGTCGAAGACCTCTTCCCCGTCCGCCTCCAGCCGCGACCAGCGCACCGACGGCTCGATGGTCAACCGGTCTATCGGCTGGATCGTGCCGAACAGCTCCACGAACCTCTCGTCACCGAGAAGCGGCGTCTCCAGGTTTCGCGCGATCTCGTCGCCGAACTCGACGTAGAATCCGCCCGAGACCTCCTCGATCGGCGTCGTCTCGAAGAACATGAACCAGCCAAACTGATCGTCGAAGTCGATGTCGCGGAACCGCTCGTACCCCCAGGTCGGGCCAAGCTCGACGAAGGTCTGGAGCGGCAGCTGGAGCTCGACGGTCGGGTTCACGAAGCCCTCGCGCTTGCCGCCGTCGTAGGTCCATGTCCGGGAAAACCGGATGTCGGCCCCGAATCGGTCGATCCAGTTTCCTTCGGGGTACCAGTTGACCTCCTGGAATGCGACGAAGTTCCGCAGGTCGTTGCGCGTCTCGAAACCGTCGTCGGCGCGGAAGGTGGGGCTCGAGGTCCAGTAGTCGAAGTCGAAACTCCAGAAGCGGGCGCTGCGCTCGAGGCTCGCGTAGCCGCCCCAGCCGGAAAAGGATTCGCCGTCGAAGATTCCCGTGTGCGCGCCGTCGTCGAACGTGAAGTCCTCGAGGGAGGCAGTCGGGCCGGCTTCGTCGGGCTCCTGCGTATGGCTCCCTACCATCTGGTATTCGAATCGATAACTGTCGAGGAAACGGTGCGTACCGTCGATCCCATAGGCGGCGCCCGCGCCGCCGCCTTCCTCGAATCTGCGGTCGGTCACGAGCGCTCCTACATAAGAGTTCTCGCCGTACGTGCGGCGGAGCCGGGCGACGTTCGAGAAACTCTTGTCGCCGGTCCCGACGAACGAGCGCTGCTGGAACGGCAGGATGATCGGCGAAGTCTCGTCGAACGCTCCCAGGTAGGCGAAGGCGGTCCGGCCCAGCCGGCCGACCGCTTTAGCCGCCAGGAGCGGGTCGTTGATCTGCCGGGTGTAGACCAGCGTGAAGTAGCTCTCGAAGAGCTCGCTTCCCTCCTGGAAGAACGGCCGCCGTTCGGGGAAGAAGAGCGCGAACGTCGTGTTCACGTCGATCTGAGCCACGTCGGACTCGACCTGACTGAAGTCGGGATTGGCGGTGCCCTCGATCGTGATCCCCGACGGATGGGCATAGCGCGCGGTCAGCGACGCCTCACCGTCGAACTCGCCGTTCCCCAGCCCCGAGTCGGGGTCCTCCGGATCCTCCAGCGACTCCGAGTGGGACGCGATGACAGCCGGCAGGAGCTCGAGCGCGCCACCCGCTCGGACGCCGCGGATTCCCGTCAGCGTGCCGAACTGGCAAATGAAGCATTGCTCGTCGCGGTCGATCGCGGCCCACGAGTGCTGAGCGCGGCTCTCGCGCGGCCGCGTCCGCCAGAATGTCGCCCGCCACACCTGCTCCTGGCGGTCCGGAAAGCGGAGGCTCTTGAAGGGAATCGCCATCTCGATCTGGTAGCCACGATCGGTGACCCTCGCGTCGCTCGCGAAAACGATGTCGAACCCCGCGTCCTCGCCGCTGGCGGTCGCCATGCGGAGGTCGCCCTGCACGCCGCTCGGGTTGGCGAAGATCTCGT
>JBHEOA010000069.1:0-16419 GCA_046261835.1 Gemmatimonadota bacterium | reverse complement strand
CATCCCTCGACCGTGACCGCCGAGACCGTGCGGCGGCTGGTCGAGTTCATCGGACGAATGGGCTGAGTGGTTGCCTTCTCTCAGGCCCGGGGATGAACCCTACTACCTCCGGATGATCCCGCGATGAGAGTCGCACGTCATGCACTCGTAACGGAGTCGCGGCACGCCATTCACAAGGATCGAAGTCAGGCGCTCGCGGGTGCCGCACCAGGGACAGACGAGGCCGTCTGGCCACTGGACACGGTCAAGGAGATCGTGCAATACGAGCGGAGGTGGCATCGTCACTGTATACATTTAGGGGACAACCCTTCCTCGGGGGAGGACTTCCATTGTATTCGCAACTGGGAATCCCATGTGTCGTATTTCTTACAAATCATGCCTAGGTGTTCCTTTGCAAGAAAGTCAACGTTCCCCGGCAGGTCTTGACCCGCGATATTCGCCCGCCCTATGGCCCGACTTCCCCCCGTCGACCCCGCCGAGATCCAGGATCCAGCAGTGCGACGCGGGTTCGAGGACATGGTGCAACGCATGGGGGAGGTCACCGAGAACCTCGCCATCCTCGCCCACAAGCCGATCTACGTCGATCTGATCACCTCCGTGTCCAAGGCGATTGACGCCCAGACCGAGATCGATCCCGTGCTCAAGCAGCTCGTCGAGCTCAAGGTGGCCCGCCTCAACGGCTGCGAGTATTCGATCGACCTTCTCGAGGGGTGCCTCATCCGTCGCGATATGACGGAGGCTAAACTTCACGAGCTCGACTTCTATGAGGAGTCGACCCTCTACGACGAGCGCGAGCGATTGGCGCTGCGACTGGCCGAGCAGATGGTCATGGACGCGGTCGGCGAGACGCTGTTCCATCAAGTACGTCAATCCTTTTCGGTGATCGAGATCCTCGAGCTCGTGGTCTCGGTCGCGCTCGAGAACTTCTATTCCCTCGTCAACCGGACGCTCGGGCTCAAGCCCCAGGGATTCCGCGAGCGCGCGATCGCAGAGCGTGCAGCGGCGGGGGCATCGGACCCAGCCGGTTAGCGTCGAGCGTCGTGCGGCCCGTCGTCTTCGACGCCGCTGGCACGCTTCTCGAGGTCGCCGATCCCGTCGGACGGGTTTACGCCGAGTGCGCGCGTGAAGCGGGCGCCGCGCTGGACGCGGAGGCGATCGAGCGTGGATTCGCGGCGGCGATGAACGCGGCTCCCCCACTCGCCTTCGGTCGCCTCGGCCCTGCCGCGCTGGAGGCCGCCGAACGGGCCTGGTGGCGCGCCATGGCGCAACGCGCGCTGGAAGAGGCTCAAGCCGGAGCCGGATTCGATTTCGCGCGCTTCTTCGACCTCGCGTGGCGGCGCTTCGCGTCGCCCCAGGCGTGGCGCGTTCCCACTGACGTCCGGCCCGCCCTTCGAAGGTTGCGGGCTGCGGGCTACCCTCTCGCGGTCTTCTCCAACTGGGATCAGCGCCTTATACCGCTCCTCGATGCCGTCGGTCTTGCCGGCTTTTTCGCGCATGTCGTGTTCTCGAGCGCGCTGCCCGCTGCCAAGCCCGATCCCGCGGCCTTCGACGCGGCACGCGAGGCGATGGAGCGCGATCTCTCGATCCGTGAGGAGCCGCCGATCATGGTCGGCGACCGAATCGATCATGACGTGGCGGCGGCCCTGGCGGCTGGCTGGAGCGCGATCTGGCTCGATCGCCTGGGAACCGATACGGAGCCGTCGCCCGGCGCTCGTCGAGTGCGCACCCTGGCCGAGCTCGACAAAGCGCTCATCGACCTCGGCGCCGCGCGACTCTCGCTATGAATCGGTTCTTCGGCCCACCGCTCCCGCGCAGGTTCGGACATCGGGGCGCGAGTGGGACCCATCCTGAAAACACTCTCGCTTCTTTCCACGCCGCGCTCGACAAGGGAGCCGGAGCGTTCGAGCTCGACGTTCATCGCACCGCCGATGGCGAGATCGTCGTATTCCACGACGCCACACTGGAGCGTACGACCAACGGCAGCGGGCTCTTGCGCGAGCGATCGCTCGCCGAGTTGCGGGAGCTCGATGCGGGCTTCCGCTTTTCGCCCGAGGGAGGTCGCACGTTCCCCTTCCGCGGGAAGGGGATCACCATCCCGACATTGCGGGAAGTCTGTGACGCGTTTCCAGATACGCCCGTCGTGGTGGAGATCAAGCAGGTCGATCCTCCGATAGAGGAAGGGCTGGCACAAGTCCTGCAATCCACCGGGGCGGACGATCGCGCCCTCGTCTTCTCGCTACATCAGGAGCCGGTTCGTCGTTACCGGGCCGCCGCGAGCGCTTCGCTGACGGGGTTCGGGCCCGACGAGGTAGCGGAGTTCCTGCGCCGGGTGAGATCCGACGACTGGGACGGGTATCGGCCCCCGGGGCTCGCGTTCGCGGTTCCGACTCACTGGTACGGGACTCGGATCGTGAGCGGCGCGTTCGTCGACGCCGCGCATCGCGTGGGGTGCGAGGTGTACGTGTGGACGGTCAACGACCCAGGGGAGATGCACGCCTTGCTCGACCTGGGAGTCGACGGTTTGATCAGCGACTTCCCCGAGCGGCTCTGCCAGGTCCTCACGGAGCGAGGGACCGCACCTGAATGAACGGAGGAAGGACCGTGCTCGACGAGAAGATGCTCTGCGCGGCCCTCGACCTCGTGGACGTGGGCATGGCGATCGTCGGGCGCGATCGACGGATCGAGTGGTGCAACGCCGCCTACGCGCAATTCCTGGGTCGGACTCCTGAAGAGCTGATCGGAGGGGACTTCTTCAGCGACGCTCGACCCCACTGTGAGGGATTCGATCTGGTAGATCTCTGGAACGGCGAGAGCGTGCTCACCGTGAGTGGTGAGTGTCCCGGGGGGCCGGTCGACATCTCCGTGCGGCGCGTCGTTCCCGACTCCGAGCAGCGCCTGGTCGTCCTCCGTCGGGGCATGGTCCGGGCCGTCAAGAGCCGGCGCCTTCCAGCTGAGGTGGCCGAAGAGGTGCGCGGCTTCGTGCGGGAGCTCACCGGCCATGTTGCCGATCCCGCCATCCTTGCCGCGTCGCCACTCTCGATCCTTATGATCGCTATCGCCGAGATCGAGTCGATCCGGCTCGCCCACGGCGAGGAAGGGGTCGAGGAGGTTCACCGCCAGGTCGCGCAGGCGCTCGTCCTCGAGAAGCGCAAGGCGGACATCGTCGCTCGCTACCGCGACAACCAGTTCCTCATTCTCGCCCCGGAGACGCCGCACCACGGCGCCTCGATGCTCGCCGAGCGGATCCGGCGCAGCGTCCACGCTCTCGACCTCCGGGCGGGCGACCAACCGCTCACCGTGACGGTGCTGGCACACGCCACCGAGTATCGCCCGCAGCTGGGCGGCTCGGTGCGGGCCGCGGTCGAGAAGGCTTCCGCCGCTCTCGCCGCACAGACCCTCCAAGTCGTTTCCTGACCCCTCCGCTCCTCGTGTTGACACGCCTTGGAAAGGGCGTGAGTATCACCGAGTGAGCGAAACCGAACGGTGCGAGCGTGCTCGCGCGGAACTCGCGGACCGGAAGTGGGGAGGGCTGCTAGCCACCCCGTCCGTCAACTTCACCTATCTCACGGGGATCGCTCTCGAACGGTCGGAGCGCTTGACGTGCTTCGGGCTGCCGCGATCGGGCGTGCCGTGGATCGTATGTCCCGGCTTCGAAGCCGAGCGCCTGTCCGAGCAGGTTCCCGACCTGCGAATCGTGCCGTGGGCCGAGTCGGAGGACCCCTTCCGATTGGCGGTACAGGAGATCGTGGCGCAGCCGGGGACGTGGGGGCTCGAGCCGACCACCGCCTACCACGACGCGACCCGTCTGGCCGCAGCCGGTCCGGGGCTGTGGCTGGCTGACGGGGCGCCGCTCTTCGAGAAGCTGCGCCGGCGCAAGGATGCGGAAGAGCTTACCACGCTGAGGCGCGCCATCTCCGCGGCCTGGGAGGTCCACGACGAGGTCGTGCCCGCGGTCGCCCGCGGGATCACCGAAGAGCAGCTTGCGCGCGGGATCGTGGGCGCGTTCGCCGACCGCGGCTGCCAGGGGTGGGCGCTGGTCCAGTTCGGTCCGTCGAGCGCGGTGCCGCACGGCGAGCCGGGCGCCCGCGCGCTCGAGCCGGGCACCGCGGTCCTGCTCGACTGGGGCGGCTGGCGCGATGGTTTCACCGCCGATCTGACACGCACCTACTGGTGGGACGAGGGAATGGCGCCCGCCGAGGACGCGCCCGAGGAGTTCCGGCGCGTCCTCGAGACCGTGCGGTCGGCGCAGGCTGCGGGACTCGCTGCTGCGGGACCGGGAGCGGTCGCGGGCGAGGTCGATCGCGCCGCCCGCTCGGTCATCGAAGCCGCCGGGTGGGGCCCCGACTTCACCCATCGCCTGGGCCATGGGCTCGGCCGCGAGATCCACGAGGCGCCTTACCTGGTGACCGGGAGCCGGATCACGCTCGAGCCGGGTGACGTCGTCACCGTCGAGCCTGGGGTCTATCTGCCGGGGCGGTTCGGGGTACGGTGGGAAGACGACGTCCTGGTGACCGACGAAGGGATCGAAGTCCTCTCGCGCCGCAGCGCTACGGCGTGATCCGCCCGGCGCCCCGGGGCGCGTCGGAACCCCGGCTGGGCGCGTCGCACACCCAGTTGAAGTGGCCAGCCGGAAGGCCCGCCGGTGCCAGCGCGCCCACGTAGTACGATTGGTTGTCGGCATCGGGCGAGGTATTGCCAGGCGAGCGACTGTAGACGATCGACCCGGCCGCGGAGTCGAAGGTCGTGAGCGACCCCGTCGACACTCGAGGCGTCATGATGCTCGCGGTCGGGCCGTCCATGTGACCCATGCCGAGCGCGTGGCCCAACTCGTGGCCGATCACCGCGGTCCGTGCCCATGCCTGGCCGGCGACCAGGCTGTAGCGCAGCCAGATCGTCCCCGAGGAGATCTCGCGGCGGGAGGTCCAGCCCGTGCTCGCCAGGCCGACCGTCTGCGAGCTGGAGTAGCGGCCCGGATCTTCGTTGAAGTGAATGACGATCGTGCCGGGAGTGCCGTCCGGCGGTGGTGAGTCCGTCACCGTCACCGACCGTGGGTTGATCGATCCGTTCGTCCAGCTCGACACGAAGGTCCCCGCGACAGACTGGACCTCTTGGATCCACTGGTCGAGCTGGGGGCCCCCCGCGAACCCCTGCGGGCGCGTGTCGATATAGATCTGGGGCGAAACGAGCCAGCGGATGGTGCGCGGCTCGAACTCGCGAGCCATGTCGTCGAATGCGCTCATGTTGAACGACGACGGAATCGCGAGCCACCGCGAGTCGGAGCTTCGTGCGAACGTCGTACGGCCATGAATGGAGATCCCGGAGATGGCCAGCGGCCTGAGTGAGTTCGAAGGAGTTCCCAGGACCGTGAAGCGGCCATTTGCATCGGTCACCACGACGCCCCCATCGAAGTGAACGGTCAGCCCTGCGATGCCGGCACTGGTGAACTGGTCGACCACCTGCCCCGCCAGCGCGACCAGAGAGGGAGGCGGTGGTGGCGGCGGCGGTGGTGGTGGTGGCGGCGGTGGCGGTGGCGGCGGAGCCTCGGCGACGTCCATCTCGATGGCGATCGAACCCTGCCCGCCATCGGAAGCGAAGGTCAGCGTGGCGCGATAGTTTCCCGCTGGCCGACCGTCGCGGTTCATCGTCACGGTGATCGTCCGCGAGCTTCCGGGGACGAGCGTGCCACTCGTCGTCGAGAGGTGCGCCCAGCTAGCGTTGGCCGTGGCGCCCCATGTAAGGGGGCGGCCGCCGTCGTTGGCGACGATGACGTCGAGCGCGGTCGTGGAGCTGCCGAAATCGAGGCTTGGGGGCTCCAATCTCAGCTTCGGTAGCGCGGCTACCACAACCCTGAGCGTGATCGTCGTCGTCCCGCCGTCGGATGTCAGCGTGAGGGTCGCGGTGTGAGCCCCCGCCGGAAGCGTCGCGCGATTGGGCGTGAGCGTGATCGTCTGGTTCGCCCCTGCCGCGAGCGTCCCCGAGCCGGGGTTCGCGCTCACCCACGAAGGGCCGTTGAGCGACCACGTGAGCGGGCTGTTACCGGCGTTGGTCAGCCGAGCCGTGGCGCTTGCGTCATCGGCGCCGAGCTCGATCGCGGCCGGGTCGATCGCGGCGATTGGCCGCGCGGTAACCTCGGCAACGACGTCCAGCGGGATCGTGATCGTCCCGATGACGATTCTCACCTGACCGGTGTGGTTGCCCGGCGCCAACCCCTGCCGCGCGACCCGCACCGTAACGGTCCCAGTCCCCGGGGGAAGGATCCCCCAGGAGGGAGTCACCACGACCCACGCCGCGGAGACCTCGCCACGCCAGGCGACGGCTTGGTCGCCCTGGTTGGTGAGCGTGACGGTACGCTCTACCTCGGCGGCGCCGAAGGCTAGCGATGTCGTCGAGGCCACCACGCCCGAAGTTGGGGGCGGCGGTGGTGGGGGCGGCTCGGGACCGGTCGGGCTTCCGCCGGACTTGGAGCAGCCGCTCAAAGCGACACAGACGGCCAGCGCGAGGCGGGTCGAGAGTGCGACGATGGAGGACGATGAGCGTTCGATCATGATCCTTCAGGGTTAGGTGAAAGCCGAGCTCTAGCGTGCACCGTCTGTGCCACGACTCGGCGACTACAGTTCTCACTGGAGAGAGTGATCGAAATGCGATGATGGCAGGAGGAAAACGAAATCGCGGTGCTGGATTCTGCCAAGCGATCCAGGATGAGCCAGAGACATATTTTGGGATGACGAAACGATCGACCTCCACCTCGAGCGGGCTGGGTTTCTCCTCGCCAGCCGAAGGCGTACACTTTCGTTCCCGGGCGAGCCGGTGACGCTGCGGGCGATCCGCGGCGCGGTACAGGCGCCCGACGACTCGGCCCAGGGTATCGAAGGAGCGACCAAGGATTTGCTTCTGGCGATGGTCGAGCGAAACGGAGTCGATCCCGGAAACGTCGTGGCGATCTGGTTCACCCAGACGCGCGACCTGACCGCGGCGCACGCTCCAGCCGCTGCACGAGCCCTGGGGTGGAGCCACGTGCCACTCCTCGGCGCGCAAGAGGCGGCGGTGGAGGGCCTGGCGCGTGTCGTACGCGCGCTCATCTTGGTGCTGCTCGAAGACGGAGCGGAACCTCTGCACGTGTATCTGGGGGCGGCGCGGGCGCTGCGACCCGATCTCGAACAACGTTCGTGAGGATCGAAAGCCACCGATGAGCGCAGGTCAACGATGAGGGGGCGCCGATGATCGTGATCCTCAAGCCCGGCATCTCGATCGAGGCGATGGGGGAGCTCGTCCGCTTCATCAATAGCCAGGGTCTCAAGATCGGCCGCATCGTTCGCGGAGAAGAGCGCACGGTCATCGGGGTCATCGGCGAGGACCGACGCCTCCCGATCGACCGCATCCGCGCGTTCGAAGGCGTCGACGATGTCGTCCGCGTCCTCAAGCCGTACAAGCTCGTCAACCGCGAGCTCCAGCCGGAAGACACCGTCGTGCGGGGGCTCGGGTTCGATTTCGGCGGCGGCGGGTTTACCGTCATCGCGGGTCCCTGCGCGGTCGAGTCCGAGCGCCAGATCCTCGAGACTGCCCACTTCCTGAGCGAGAACGGGGCGCGGGTCCTGCGCGGCGGCGCGTACAAGCCGCGCACCTCGCCCTACTCGTTCCAGGGGCTAGCGCTCGAAGGATTGGAGCTGCTGGCCCGGGCGCGTGAGGAGACGGGGCTGGCGATCGTGACCGAAGTCGTTTCCGCAGAAGACGTCGAGCAAGTCGCCGAGATCGCCGACATCCTTCAGGTAGGCGCGCGCAACATGCAAAACGTCCGCCTGCTCCAGGCGGTGGGGCGCTCCGATCGCGCGGTGCTACTCAAGCGCGGTCAGAGCGCTACCCTTGAAGAGCTCTTGCTCGCCGCCGAATACGTGGCCGCCGAGGGTAATGGTCAGGTCATCTTGTGCGAGCGGGGGATCCGAACCTTCGAGACGGCCCTCCGGAACACTCTCGATCTCGCCGCGGTGCCGATGCTGAAGCGCCTTTCACACCTGCCGGTGGTGGTCGATCCGAGCCATGCGACCGGACGGCGCGATCTCGTGCCGCCCCTCGCCGCGGCATCGCTGGCGGCCGGTGCCGACGGAATCATGGTGGAGGTCCACCCCGATCCCGAGGCGGCCCTTTCCGACGGACCTCAGAGCCTGACCTTTTCCCAGTTCCGGGCGATGATGGAGACGCTGGAGCGTCTGCGGGCGGCGCTGAGCTCGCAACCCGCGGAGGTGTAAGGAGCGCCGGAACCCGCATGTCGATCACGATCGAGCCGGTCGATCATGTACTGGCGCGGCTTCGGGTGCCGGGCGACAAGTCGATCTCCCATCGCGCGCTGATCCTGAACGCCATCGCACGGGGCCGCGCGCGCGTCACGAACCTCGCACCGGGAGATGACGTGGCCGCGACCCTCGAAGCGCTGCGCGCGCTGGGTGTCGGGATCGAGCGACCATCGCCAGGAACGGCCCTCGTGAGGGGTGGCGGCGGATGGCGAGCGGCGCCGATCGACTGCCGGAACTCGGCGACCACGGCCCGGCTGCTCCTGGGTCTCCTGGCCGCGCGTACGGAGGCGATGGCGACATTGACCGGGGATGGCTCGTTGCGGCGGCGCCCCATGCGGAGAGTGGTCGATCCTCTCCGCGCGATGGGGGCGGCGATCGAAGAGCGTGGGGAGGCAGGGCGGCTACCCCTCGCCGTCACCGGGCGGCAATTGGCTGGGCGCGCGCACCGTCTCGAGGTCGCCAGCGCTCAGGTCAAGTCGGCCCTCCTCCTCGCCGGGCTCGGTGCCGAAGGCGAAACCTCGATCGAAGAGCCGGCGATCTCGCGCGACCACACCGAGCGGATGCTGGCCGCGATGGGGGCCCAGGTCAACCGGGAGGAAGAAGGCGCCTCGCGCGTCCACCTCCGGCCCGGGCCTCTCGAGGGGATGGACGTGGACGTTCCCGGCGACCTCTCCTCGGCAGCTCCCTTTCTCGTGCTGGCGGCGTCCAGCCCCGGCGGCGCGATCGTGGCCGAGGACGTGGGGCTCAACCCCACGCGGTCGGGTTTGCTGACGATCCTGCGCCGGATGGGGGCTGAGGTCGCCACCGAGCTGAAAGCCACCGGCCCAGAGCCGCGCGGCACTATCCGCGTGGCCGGCGAGCGACTCGTCGGCGTCGAAATCGCGGGCGATGAGGTTCCGCGGGCGATCGACGAGCTTCCGCTGGTCGCCGTGCTCGCGACCCAGGCGCAGGGCGTGACCCGGGTCGCCGGAGCCGGCGAGCTGCGCGTCAAGGAGAGCGATCGGATCGAGGCGATCACGACCGGCCTTCGCGCAATGGGAGCGCGCATCGAGGCGACCGACACCGGCTTCGAGGTGGAGGGCCCCACGCGGCTCCGCGGGTGCGCGCTCGACGCCGCGGGCGACCACCGGATCGCCATAGCGCTCGCTGTTGCCGCGCGACTGGCGCGCGGTCCCAGTCGCCTGGAAGGCGCCGAGTGGGTCGTGATCTCCTACCCCGACTTCTTCGAAGACCTGGCGCGGACGGGCGGCGAGTCTCCGCGCCCCGCGGGAGCGGGGACATGAGCTCGAGCTCCTACCAGCTGGCGGTCGTCGGATGGCCGGTAGGTCACAGCCTGAGCCCGCCGCTCTGGGAGGGAATGGGCGCCCGACGAGGGATCGCCATCGAGTACGGTCGCTATCCCGTTCCCCCGGGTCGCTACGATGCATGGGGCGCTCTCTGGTCCAGCGATCTCTCGGCATTCAACGTGACCTCGCCTTTCAAGGAGCAGGCGGCCGCCACTTGCGCCCGCCGAGGTTCGCTGGTCGAACGGATCGGAGCCGCCAACACGGTGATCCGCGAAGAGGACGACTGGATCGCTTACTCGACCGATGGATACGGCTTCGTCCGCGCCGTTCTCGCTGTGGAGGAGCCCCTCCGCGACCGGTCGATCGTGATCCTCGGAACAGGCGGCGCGGGGCGCGCGGTCGCCTGCGCGGTCGCCGACGCCGGGGCGAAGGTGACGATGGTGTCGCGCGATCCCGCGGTCGATCCGCCAGGATGCGAGCGATTCCCGCGGCTCGGATGGGACGAGCTCACACCAACAGGCCCGTTCGACATCGTGGTCAACGCCACGCCGATCGTGCGCGGGGTCGGTGAGAGTTCGGCGCCGGCGATACCCTACCAGAGCTGGTGCTCCGCGGCCCTCGCGGTCGACCTCAACTACACACCTCCCGTCACCGCCTTCCTGCGCGCCGCGCACGCCGCTGGCGCCCGGACGCTCAACGGCTTCGGAATGCTGATCTACCAGGCGTGTCTCGGGGCAGCGCTCCTCATCGACGGTGATCCCGCGGCCGCCGAATCGTACGAGGAAGATTTCTGGGCCGTGGCGCGGAAGTTGGCGCCGCAGGTGATCCACGGATGAAGCGGCCTCGATTGTCTCGTGGTTGTCGGCACTCGGGAGGATGGATCTCGGCGACGCCACCCTTGAAGATGGACCGCGCGGAAGTCCGTTCTACCGGCCGCTCCGGTTCTTCGACCGTACCCGGTTTTAACGTCGCCGGGATCCATCCTCCCGAGCGCCGCCGCTCACAAGTCTCCCGCGGTCGGCTCGTCGGCGGCTCGCTGGCGGCGCCCACGTCCGCGTCACGGGCCGCCGCGGACCTGGGGGGCGACAGGCGTGCGGAGAATGCTCCTCGGAGGCGTTCAAACCGGGTGCGTGTCATAACGGAGGGTCGGTCCTTCGGTGGTGGATCTTCCGAGAAATGACGGCGGCGCCTCCGAGGGGCGTTCTCCACACGCCGGTAACCCTCCCGACCCTCGGAGACCCGCGTTGCTGAGGTGGCTCACCGCCGGCGAGTCGCACGGCGACCTACTCGTGGGGATCCTCGAGGGCCTGCCCGCAGGCCTGCCGCTCTCCGAATCCGACATCGACGGCTATCTCCACCGCCGCCAAGGCGGAGTCGGGCGCGGTACGCGGATGAAGATCGAACGCGACCAGGCGACGATCGTGGCCGGGGTTTGGAAGGGGAAGACGACGGGCGCTCCGATCGCGATGACGCTCCCCAACCGGAGCCGGATCCCGCACGAGCGACAGCCGCGCCGTACGGTGCCGCGACCGGGGCACGTCGACCTCGTGGGGATGCTCAAGCACGGCTTCGACGACGCGAACCCGGCGATCGAGCGGGCGAGCGCGCGCGAGACGGCGATGCGCGTTGCCCTCGGCGCGGCGGCTCACGCCTTCCTGCGCTCGTTTGGGATCGGCGTCCTCGGGCACGTCGTCGCGTTGGGTGGTGTTCGGGCCGAGCCCGTGACTGCCACGCGCGACCGCGATTGGGACGCGCTCCTCGACGCACGCGACCGCTCGCCGCTCTACTGCGCCGACGACGCCGCCCAGGCGCGGATGCTCGCCCGGATCGAGGAAGCGAAAATCGAGGAGACGACGCTCGGGGGGATCGCCGAGGTCGTCGCGCTGGGCGTTCCGCCGGGGCTCGGTTCGTACGCCCAGTGGGATCGCCGGATCGAGGGGGCGTTGGCGCGCGCGCTCCTGTCGATTCCTTCCGTCAAGGCCATGGCGGTCGGCGACGCGATCGACGACGTCGAGGTGCTCGGTCGCGGGGCGCAGGACGAGATCTTCTGGGACGAGGGCGTGACGCGGCGGACGAATCGCGCCGGCGGGATCGAAGCTGGCGTCACCAACGGAGAGCCGATCGTCGTTCGCGCGTGGTTCAAGCCGATCGCGACTCAACGCCGCCCCCTCCGCTCGGTGGATCTGGCGACGGGCGAGGAGGCGGAGTGTCCCTACGTCCGCAGCGACGTCGTCATCGTGCCGGCGGGGAGCGTGGTGGCGGAGGCGATGGTCGCGCTCGTCCTCGCCGGGGCCGTGGCCGACACGTTCGGGGGGGATCGCCTCGAGGATACCGTTGCGGCGTACGAGCGAATCCTGGAACGGATCCCGTGGCGCAGGCCGACCCCACCGGTCCGCCTCATGACACCGCCCCGATCACCGATCGAAGAAGCCCTGGCGCCCGCGGAGGAGACGTGATCGAGCGGGTGTTCTTGGCCGGGCTCTCCGGATCCGGCAAGACGACCGTGGCCGAGTTGCTGGGGAGCTGGCTCGGCCTTCCCTGCTACGACATCGATGGCGAGATCGAGCGCGCAATGGGTTGTCCGATCGCCGAGCTGTGGAGTGCCGAAGGTGAGCCCGCGTTCCGCGCGGCCGAGCGCAGTGCGGTCGAGCGGCTGGCGGCTCTATCGGGCCCGGCCGTGCTCGCGCTGGGAGGCGGGACGCTCGAGAACGCCGCAAGCTTCGCGCAGCTCTCGTCGTGGGGCACGGGAGTCTGGCTCGACGCGCCGCCCGAGGCGCTGGCCGAGCGGCTAGGTGCGGCCGCAGCCGCGCGCCCGCTTCTCGCGGGCCGCGACCCCGTCCTGGCGCTGGGTGAGCTGGTTGCCGCGCGCGGCCCCCGGCTCGAGGCGCTCCATCACCGCGTCGATGCCGAAGGTCGGCCCCCCGCGGCGGTCGCGGTCGACGTCCTGCGCGCACTAGGTGCAACACCGCCGCACGAGATCGCTGAGACCACGTTTCTCGGACGGGGCACGCTGAGCCAGGCCGGTGGGCTACTCGCCGGTCTCGAAATGCGGCCCGGGGAAGTCGTCGTCGCGACCGACGGTCGCGTCTGGTCGCTCCACGGACGGGCGCTCGAGGAAGGCCTCGCAGCATCCGGCTGGGAGGTGCGGCCGATGGCGCTCGCCGAGGGCGAAGCCGCCAAGAGCCCCGATGCGCTCGCCGTTCTCTGGCGCGCTCTGGTCGATGCGGGTGCGGACCGTGATTCACCGCTCGCCGTCCTGGGCGGCGGCTCGGTGAGCGACGTCGCCGGACTCGCCGCGGCGACCTACAAGCGTGGTATCCCGCTCGCGATCTTCCCGACCACGCTCCTGGCCCAGTCCGACGCGGCGATCGGCGGGAAGAACGCGATCGACTTCGCCGGCATCAAGAACGTGATCGGGACGTTTCACCCGCCGGTGTTGGTGGCGTCCGATTCACTGTGCCTCTTGACCCTCTCCGACCGTGACTACCTGTCGGGATGGGCCGAGGTCGTCAAGAGCGGCATGATCGGTGACCCCGCGCTCCTCGACCTTTGCGAGCGCGAAGCCGATGCGATCCGCGCGCGCCGCCTGGAGATCGTTGAGGAAGCGGTCGGCCGGGCGGCGCGGGTCAAGGCCGCGATCGTCGCCCGGGATCCGCGCGAGACCGACCAGCGCCGCGTCCTCAATCTCGGCCACACCGTGGGCCACGCGATCGAGGCCACCGCCGAGGGCGCGCTCACCCACGGCGAAGCGGTGGCGATCGGAATCGTCGCCGCGGCGCGGTTCGCCGAAGCAGAGGGGCTCGCGCGGCCCGGCGTCGCGGACCGCCTGTCGCGGATCCTCGAGAGCCTCGGGCTCCCGGTGCGGCCGCCGATCCCGCTCGCTCGCGCGACCCTGCTGGCCCGGATCGCCCACGACAAGAAGCGCGCGGGCGGTGTGCTCCATGCCGTCCTGCCGATCGCGCCGGGCGAGGTCGTCGTTCACCGTCTGGAGAACGGCGCGATCGGTCGCTGGGTCGCGTCCGCGCTCGCATGAACACGCTGATCCTCAACGGACCGAACCTGGCGACCCTGGGAGCACGCGAGCCCGCGATCTACGGTACGACGACCCTGGCGGAGATCGAGGCGGGTCTGGCACCGGTGGCGGAGGAGATCGGCGCTACCCTTGAGTGGCATCAGTCGAACCACGAAGGCGTGCTGATCGACCGTCTCCAGGAGCGAGCACCTTGGGCCGACGGAGCGCTCCTCAACGCCGGCGCCCTGACGCATTACGGCTACGCTCTGGCCGACGCGGTTCGCGCGTTCGGCAAGCCCGTGGTCGAGGTCCATCTGTCGAACACCCATGCGCGCGAGTCGTGGCGGCGGCGCTCGGTCCTGGCGGCGGCGTGCGTGGGCGCGGTGTACGGTTTCGGCGCCGACAGCTACCGGATCGCGCTTCTGGCGCTCGCGCGCAAGCTCGGGCGATGATCCCGCTTGTACCCGCGGGCGGTGTTCCCCCGCGTAGGCTGGGACGGTCAGCCAACTGATGCGAATCCTCCTAGCGTGACCCCGCGCGTGCGCGGAGGTTCGGCCGGCTCCTACCACGCCGATCCGAAGGGGAGCGAGCTGCCGGACGTACGCGTTCCGCCTCCGGGTCCGACCAGCCGCCGCCTCGCCGAACTGGCTGTCCGGCGTGAGCCGAGCCCCGCGGTCGGGGCCGTCGACGGTGGCGTCCCGATCGCCTGGCACCGCGCGCGCGGTGCGGTGGTCCTCGACGCTGACGGCAATCGCTACGTCGACATGACCGGCGGGTTCGGCGCCGCGCTCGTCGGCCACCGGAACCCGCGGGTGGTGGCGGCGGTCGAGCGCGCCGCGGGTCGTCTCCTCCACGCGCTCGGCGACGCCGCGCCACATCCAGACCGCGTGGCGCTCGCCCGCGAGCTCACGGCGCGGGCGCCGGTCGCCGATGGCGTCTGCTACTTCGCTTCCTCGGGCGCCGAGGCGGTCGAGCTGGCGCTCAAGACCGCGCACCTCGCGACCGGGCGATTGGGGGTCGTCGCGTTCGAGGGTGGCTACCACGGCACGAGCCTCGGCGCTCTGCGCGCGACCGCGCGACGCGACTTTCGCGCTCCCTTCGAGGACGCGCTCGTCCCCGCCACGCTGCGAGTCCCTTATGCCGACTGCTTCCGCTGTCCTTATCGGCTGACCTACCCGACGTGCGGGCTGGCCTGTCTCGACGCAGCCATGACGGAGGTGGACGCCTGGCAGGGCGATCCGGCCCGCCCGCGCCTGGGGGCGGTCGTGGTCGAGCCGATCCAGGGACGCGAAGGCGTGATCGTGCCGCCGCCGGGATGGCTCGCGCGACTCGGCGCGGAGGCGCGCGCGCGCCGATTGGTCGTGATCGCCGACGAGATCCTGACGGGCGGCGGGCGGACCGGCCGCTGGTGGGCGAGTCGATCGCTCGCACCCGACCTGGTGACGATGGGGAAGGGAATCACGGGTGGGATGCCGCTCGCGGCAATCGTCGGTCGTCGCGAGCTGATGGCGGAGTGGGAGGCTCCGGGGGAAGCGCGCCACACGACGACCTTCCTCGCCCATCCACCATCCGTCTCAGCCGCGCGCGCCGCGCTGGCCGAGATCGCGCGCCGAGATCTTCCACGACGAGCGCGGGCGATCGGCCGGTGGCTGGGCGCCGGCCTCCTGCGGATCGCGAGGCGCTACCCGGTGGTCGGCGACGTTCGGGGTCGGGGCGCGCTCTGGGGAATCGATCTTGTCGCGGATCGTGCTACACGAGAGCCAGACGCGCTCGCCGCCCGCCGCCTGGCGGCGGGGCTCGCCGACCGGGGTTACCTCGCGCTCGCAGGAGGCCAGTGGGGCAACGTGATCGAGCTCACACCGCCCCTGACGATCACTCCACGCCAGGTCGCCGGCTTCCTCCGGGCGCTCGAGGAAGCGCTGGATGCGACCGCGTCGTGACCACCGGCGGCTAAACATTCGCCCCCTGCCAGGGTATTTAGGGGTCGCGTGAGAACCCGACTCCTTCCTGCGATGGCGATCCTTCTGGCGGCCGGTTGTAATGGCGGTGGGACGTCCGGCCCATCTGAGAGCGGGACGCTCGTCGTCGTGGTCAGCGCTCAGGACGGCTCCGCGATCATAGGGGCGGATGTCCGTCTGAGTCCGGGCGGCCGGAGCCAGCTAACCGACAATCAGGGTACGGCGCGGTTCGCCCAGCTGGCCGCTGGCGATTACGTGGTGACGATTGAAGTCGCTGGATCCGATCAGGTCGAGCGGAGCGTCCAGCTTCGTCCTCCTTCCGCCGAGCTCCACGTCACGATCTCGACGGTTCTGCGAATCGAGGGCAGCCTCCAGGTAGACTGGGGTGCCCCCGAGAGCCTGCGCGCGATCCTCGCGGCCGGCGCCACGGGCGAGGTCGTCTGGGTCTCGACCCGTGACCTCTACCTGGGTCTGCCGGTCGAGCTGGGCCGGGGCGTGTCGGTCTCGACCGCACCACTGAGGCCTGGCGCGACGGTCGTCGAGGCCCGGCTGATCAACGCGGGGCAGACCCTCGCCACGGCGCGCGTCACCGTCAACGTCGCTTACCGCGAGTCCTGGAACGTGGACCTGCTGGGATTGGTGCCGTTCCCGGACGGGACGGTCGGGGACGTGTGGATGAGCGGCGGCAATGCGCTGGTCGCCCGCCGTGGGGCGGGCGGCATCTCGATCGTCGACGTCGATCGTCGCGCCGAGATCGGACGCTTCATGCTCGCCGGTACGTTCACCCAGGACGTGCATGCGGTCGGAACGCGAGCGTTCGCCGGCGACGAAGGTGCGCACCCTCACGCGACGACGATCATCGACATCTCCGATCC
>JBHEOA010000068.1:0-7924 GCA_046261835.1 Gemmatimonadota bacterium | reverse complement strand
CCCCGCCAGCAGCGGGAAGGCCGCGTCCTCGAACGCGCGGCCCAGCGCATCGAGACCGTAGTTGAACTCGTGGTTCCCGATCGCCGCGGCGTCGTAGCGGAGCAGGTTCATCGCGTGGACGACGGGGTGCGTATCGGGGGGCGCGACGACGCCCCAGTAATAGGTCAGGGGGTTTCCCTGGAGGAGATCGCCCGAGTCGAGGAGGAGGACGTGCGGCTCGGCCGCGCGAATGGAATCGACCAGGGTCGCCACCCGCGCGAGCCCGTAGTCGACCTCGCGACCGGTGAAGTAATCCCAGGGGACGAGTCGGCCATGGACGTCCGTCGTCCCGAGGACGACGAGCTCGACGCGGCTCCCGAGCTCAGGCCCACGCACCTCCGCCGGCGCGCACCCCGTCGCCACCAGACCCACGAGCACGGTAAGCGAGCGGAAGCGAAATCCCATCATGAGTTGTAGTTACCCCGGCCCTAGGCCTCGCGCTCCGCCGCCCCCGCCACCGCAGCTTTCACGGTCTCGTAATCCGGCACGAGTTCGGCGTCATCGCTGACCCAGTCGTAGACGATCGATCCATCAGAATCAATGACGAAGGCGGCTCGCTTGGCGACCCCCCGAAGACCGTAGAAGTCCTCGTACAGAATGCCGAATCGGGTTGACACCTCGCGGTTGAAATCGGAGAGGACCGGAAAAGGGAGGTCATGCTCGTCATGGAACTTCGCGGTAACGAACGGGCTGTCGACCGAAATGGCATAGACATCGGCGTCGAGCGCCCGCCATCGCGACCAGTCGTCGCGAACCGAGCACATCTCGCGGGTGCAGACCGAGCTGAAGGCGAGCGGAAAGAAGAGAAGGACGATCGGCCGGCCCGCCGGCTCGACCGTGACCTCGTGACCCGGCCGGTCAGGCAGCCTGAGCGACGGGGCCCGATCGCCGCCGCGCAACGTCATGGGATGGGTAGGGCCGTCATCGGCGAGGCGTATTGCTAACGGCGGGATGCCGCCGGAGCGAAGCGCAGATCGTCGAGCCGAGCGGTGTGAGCGAACACCTCGAGCCCCTCGACGTCCACGACCCGGAACGTGATCGTCCCCGCACGGGTGTCGATGTCGAGGGTCCCGTAATTGAACCCGGCTCCGTAGCCGTCGACGCGAATCGGGTTGGGGATCTCGAGGCCGGTCACGAACGGACGGTTGGCGGCCGGCGACGCCGTCAGCTCCCAAAGTGGGTAGATCCCTTCGGGCTCGGCCTTTTGGAGTTCGGAGAGATGACGGTCGCCCGAGACGAACACCACTCCGTCGATGCGCTCGTCGCGGATCCAGTCGAGAAGCTCGTCCCGCTCGTAGGCATAGTTGGCATACGACTCCCACTCGTGGTAGTCGGCCAGGACCTGGCTCCCCACCGCCACGACCTTGACCCGGGCCTGGCTCGCCGCCAACCGCTCCTTGAGCCATGCCTTCTGTGCCGCGCCCAGCATCGTCTTTGTGGGGGAGTCGGGGGTCTCGTTAGAATCGCGCCAGTAGCGGTTGTCGGTAAGAAAGACGTCGACGTCTCCGATCCGGAATTGGCTCCAGATGCCGTCGAGACCCGGACCCCCGTAGGACGCGTTGGCCCAGTAGCGAGTGAAGAGGACCGCCGATCCTTCGCGCATCGCGTACTCACGCCCCGAGTTCGAGGGCCCGTAGTCGTGGTCGTCCCAGATCGCCACGTTGGGAATGGTGCGGAGGACGGTCTGGAGACTGGGGAGAGCTCTCAGTTGCGCGTGCCGAAACGCCATTCGCCTGAGACTGGTGTAATCGGGTGGAATCCCCGCCGCCGAGTCGCCGTGCTCGAAGTAATTGTTGTCTCCCAGCCACACGAGAACGTCGGGCCGGTCGCGCGGGATCACACTCCAGATCGTCTGCAGTGAATCCCACACTACCCGCGGGCATGAGACGAGGGCGATCCGGTAGCGGCCGCGCACGCCGTCCGGCGGGAACGTGCGAAAGCGGACCACGGGTCGCACCTCGAGGGGCTGATCGTCGAGCGTGAGGCTCGCGGTGTACTCCGTCGACGCCTCCAGCCCGTGGACCTCGACGACCGCGACGTTGCCCTCGTCGGGGTGGACGATCGCCCATCCGCTCTCCTCTTCACCATCCGGCCCCCGGAGTGTGGCGTTGAGACGGCCGCCGCGGTCGAGCTGAAGCCACAAGCGAGCGGATGTGTCGGTGGTATAGCCGATCATAGGGCCGAGCAGGACCCGCGGTTCTGTCGCGGGGCCGGCCGACACACCAAGGGATTCGGGCGCGAAGCGGATCGCCGCCGCGGCCTCGGCGCGGAGCGCGGCCGGCGCATCCGGCAAGCCGCTGCGGATCGATTGACGCGCGGCCGGCCCGCAGGCCGCCACGGCGAACGTGACGGTTCCGGCGGCGAGCGCAACGAGCCTCGCGGCAACGGATGCCGGCGCCATGGCGCGCGCGCGCGCGATCGGAGCTCGATGTCGTAAGCTGGAGGCGAAGGTCATTCGCGGCCCGCAATGTAGAGCGGCCCACGCGCTCGGGCGAGCGCGCGGGCCGCTGTTCGGAGCCGTGGCCCCGAAGGTTAGTTGACCTCGTACCGGAAGCCGATCTGGGCTTGCCAGCGGCTCGTCACGTTGAAGGTCGTCAGCGGATCGGCCGCGGTCTCAGTTTCGTTGAGATTGACCTGGTCGAGGTCGAAGATGCCGCGGTTGTTGGCCGTGTCCCAGCCCCGCAGGTTGAGCAGGTCGACCGCCGCGAACGGCACACCCTCGTTCCGGCCCCAGTCCTCATTGAAGAGGTTGAGGACGTTGATGAGGTCGAAGACGATCTCGCCGTGGTGACCCGAGATCGTCGGTACCTTGAAGTTGAAGCGCGTGTCGATCCTGTGCCGCCAGGGTTCCTTGCACTCGTTCCGCGCTATGATCCTTCCCCGGTTCTCGTTCAGGCACTCCTCGGTCCTGATGTAGGTGTCGAGGACCGGCCAGTCCGCGGGGTCGAAGAGCGTGATGTCGTTCGCGTCCACCGGCACGTAGATCAGGTCGTTGAACCGATCGCTTGCCGCGACGTTCTCGTAGCCGTCGGCGTTCACGTCGCCGTCGTAGACGTACGAGTACTGGTCGCCGGTGTTACCCACGTAGAACAGCGACCACGTGAGCCACGAGGCGGGGTCCCAGCTCCCGCCGATCGACAGCTTGTGCCGCTGGATGTAATCCGACGTCTCGAGGGGAGGATCATTCGGCGTCGTCGTGCCGATCGGATTGAATCCGAAGTTCGAGGTCGCGATCGACGACGTCAGCCCCGAGATGGCCTCGGCGTCCGACAGCGTGTACGACGCGTTCAGCTCGAAGTTGTCGGCGTACCGCTTCTGGGCCTGGAAGATGAGGTTCCAGGCCCGGTCCTGGTCGCTGTTCGTGAGGTCGACCACGCTGAGGAACCGGCTGTCGAGTCGGTTGGGAGTGGCGACCGAGTTGTTGTTGGCTCCCGCGGCGAGCGCGCCGGCGCGATGGGTGCCGAAGACCGGCCGCCCACCTTGCGTGATCGACACCGGGTTCTCGAAGTCGACGTTGATCTCCTGGAAGAAGATCTGCTTCCGGTACTTGGTATACAGGAACTCGACGGTGCCCACGATGTTCCACGGAAGCTCGCGGTCGACGGCTACGTCGAAGCGCCAGGCGCTCGGGAACTCGAAGTCCGGATCGACCGTGTTGACCGTGGGGGTCGGGAAGCTCGGGGCCGCCGTCCCACACGCCTCCGGCTGGTTGTCGGCATCGATCGTGAAGGTCGGAACGTTGGCGTCTCTACAGTTCAGCGTGCCGCTGAAGAGGCCCGTGTTCGTGTAGAGGTTGGACAGCCACACGAACGGTTGACGGCCGGTGAAGAGTCCGACGCCGCCCCGGACCTGCGTAATCCCCTCCCCGTTCACGTCCCAGTTGAAGCCGAACCGGGGCGAGATGACGCCGTTGCCGCTGGGCATCTCGCTCGTGTTCCGGCCGACGACTTCCTCGACCGGCTCGTTCCGGATCGGGTCGTCGAGAATGAATGGCACGTCGTAGCGCAGGCCGGCCGTCAGCACCACGTTCTCGATCCCGTTGTACTCGGTCTGCCCGTAGAGAGAGAGGCTGTTGACCGTGAATCGGGCGTTGGGGTCGTCGACCGAGGGGTGCAGGACATTTCGGCGGAAGCTGCTGGGGGTGCCGGCCTCGAAGGCCGCCAGGTTCGAGAACGTCCATTCGCCGGTGATCCCCGAGAGGAACAGGTTTCGGAACTTGAAGTTCTGGTCCTGCACTCCCAGGGTGACCCGGTGGTCCCCCATGTCGAAGCTGAAGTTGTTCGTGAACTCCCATTCATCCTGGTCGAGCTCGTTCGCCTGGCTGAAGAATTCCGCTCCGGCCACGGCCGTGACCGTACCACTCCCGTCCTCATCTGGAAGGCCCTGGACGAGGATCAACGGGTAACGCGTCTTCGGCGTCCTCCGATCGCGGATCGTCGTGTACCCGAACCTGAACTCGTTGAACGCGGACTGTCCGAACGTGCTGTTCAACTCCGTGGCGAACGAGTTCGTGGTCGACTCGAAGAAGTAGAAGTTCGAGTCGAACGAGTAGAACGAGCCGCCGAATCGGTTCACCACGACGTCGTCCTCGGCGCGAGCGTAGTTGTGCCGGACCGTCAGTGTGTGGTGTTCCGAAAGCCCAGCATCCACGCGCCCGAACCAGTTGTTGTTGGGGTTCTCCACCGTGACCGGACCGAACCCGCCGGGCGAAACGCCGAGCTCCTCCAGGCGCGCCGCGATCGCCGCGGCGTTAGCTTCTGAAAGGTGGACGTCGGCCGGTGCATCCCGGCCGATCGCGCGGTCTCCTCCCGGCCGCTGGGAACTCTCTGTCTCGACAGAGCCGAAGAAATGGACACGGTCCTTCAGGATCGGGCCGCTGACCGTTGCTCCGAGGATTCTGTTGTCGAAGTCACCAAATACCACGTCCTGACCGCCGACGTTGAGCTCCTTGCGCACGAAATCATCGTTCCGGAAGTAGCCGTAGACCGCAGCCTGGAACTCGTTCGTGCCGGTCTTGGTGACCGCGTTGATCAGGCCGCCGGTGAAGCCGGCCAGCTTGATGTCGAAGGGCGCGGCGATGATCTGGTACTCCTTGACCGCCTCGATCGACTGGAAGCGGGCCCCCGCCTGGCCGCCCGGCTGGCCGGTCGAGCCGAGGCCGAAGAAGTCCTGCGCCGTGACGCCGTCGATCTGGACGTTGTTGAAGCGGTTGTTGGACCCGCCGATGGCGGTCGCGCCGCCCCCCGTCCCGCTGATCGGCGAGTTGTCGACGAAGTCGGTGAAGTTGCGGCCGATCGTAGGCGTGTTCTCGATCATGTTCTCCGTCACCAGGGTCTGCTGCCCGGTACGGCTCGGATTGATGAGCTGGTCAACCTCGGTGATTACCGCGGTGATTCCGGCCATCTCCACGGCCCGTTGCCCGAGGGCAAAGTCGAGGTCCAGCCGCTGGCCCAGCTCCAGCCGGATGCCGCTCTCCGATTCGGACTCGTGTCCGAGGCCGCTGGCCTCGACGGTATAGCAGCAGCCGATCTGGAGGCCCGATACGAGATAATCACCGTCCTCTGCGGTCACAGAGCCCCTCACGATCCCGGTCGAGTTGTTCGTCGCGGCGACCGTAATGTTCTCGATCGGGTTTCCTTCGGGGTCCGTAACGGTGCCGCCGATGGCGGCGGTCGTCACGCCCTGTGCGGCGAGGGGCGCCGCGGGTAGGAGTAGCGGGGCGAGGGCCACCAGGGCCACGAACGCCGCGCCCGCGAACATGCGAAGCTTCATACCTCCACCTTTGCCTGTTTGCAGTTGGGGCTGATTCCGGTGCGTTTCACCGGACACACTAGCGAGAGAAATTGACCAGAGTTCGACAGCGAAACCCTCCTTTCGAGGTGAACCTTCTTCAATCGATCTCGAACTCCATGCTGACGACGGCGGTGATGTCCTTCTCGAGCGACGACGTGTCGTTGATCCCGTAGTCGGAGACCTCGACGCTGTAAGCAGGGGTGATCTGGAGGACTCCCATCCGAGCTGACCGTACGGCGCCTATCTCGCTCTCGGTCGCCTCGGCGATCTGCTCGGCACGCAGCTTGGCGTCGCGCGCCGCGGCGGCCAGCATCTCGACCTTCGCCTCCTGGATCTTGGTGTACAGATACTCCGGGGCCATCGACTCGAGCGCGATGCCCTGGTTGATCAGCTCGGTGGCCTCGCGCGAGATCCGCGTGATGCCGTCGACGTCGGTCGAGCGGATCTCGACCCCCTGCTGGAGCCGATACCCTACGATCTCGCTCGATTCCATGCCGCGTTCGGTGATCGGATGGAGGGCGATCGTCTGGATCGGGGTCTCGACGATCTGATCGGCGGGCACGCCCTTTTCGGACAAGTAGGCCCTGAGCGTCCCCATGCTCGCCTTGAGATCGGCGTACGCGCTCTGGAGGTCGTTCGATTGGTGCGCGACCCAGCCGCGCCAGATGATCATGTCGGAGCGGATTTGCTTCTTCGCCGAGCCCGTCACAGTGACCGATTGACGCGACACCTTGATGCGCTCGACCGCCCGCGCTCCGAGCGCCGCCGCCAGGACGAGCGCCACGCCGAGAACGGCGGCCGAGAGCAGGGTTTGATACTCTCGCGCTTGAGCCAAATGGTCCTGAACGGATCATGGGTGAAAAGCGTGCGACGCGTCATTCTGAAGATACAGCGCCGACGGCCCCTCCGGAAGTGGGATCCAGCGAACGTCGAGCCTACCTCCGGGTCGCCTAGACAAGACCCCGGGGCGCCGGCTATGCTAGCATGCCGTGTTGCGTAAGCTCCTCCCCCGCGAAGAAGGCTTCTTCGACTACTTCGACGACCACACGGCTACGACCGTCGAGGCGTGCCGGGAACTGGTGGCATTGATGTCCGACGGTGCCGACATACAGGGCCGTGCGCGCCGGATCAAAGAGCTCGAGACCCGCGCCGACACCATCACCCACGATTGCCTCGAGATGCTTCATGGAACTTTCATCACTCCGCTGGACCGGGACGAAATCCACCGCCTCATGGCGCGTCTGGACGACGTGATGGATTTCGCCGAGGCCGCATCCGATCAGTGCGCCCTCTACCGCATCGACCGGTTCACGCCGCAAGCTCGTGGCCTCGCGGAAACCCTCCTCAAGGCCGTGCAGGAGATCCAGCATGGGGTCGGAGGCCTGCGCCACATGAAGAACGCTCGCGCGATCAAGGAGCGGTGCGTCGAGATCCATCGCCTAGAGAACGAAGGCGATCGCCTCCTGCGCGAAGCCGTCGCCGGGCTCTTCGATGACCCCCGGGACCCGGTGGCGATCATCAAGTGGAAGGACGTCTACGAGAACCTCGAGAGCGCCACCGATGCCTGCGAGACGGTGGCCAACATTCTCGAGGGCATCGTCCTCGAGCACGCCTGAGGCGTGGACCCCGTCTGGATCCTGGTGATCTTCACCGTCGGGGTCGCGTTCACCTTCGACGTTATCAACGGCTTCCACGACGCCGCGAACTCGATCGCCACGATCGTCTCGACGCGCGTGCTCCGGCCCCAATGGGCCGTCCTGTGGGCCGCGTTCTTCAACTTCATCGCCATGTTCGTGTTCGCGCCCAGGGTGGCCGACACGATCGCCAAGATCGTTCGGGTTCAGCACGACGATCCTAGCTACGTGTGGGTCGTCCTCACGGGGCTGATCGGGGCCATCGTGTGGGACCTGCTGACGTGGTGGTGGGGGCTTCCGACGAGCTCATCCCACGCGCTCATCGGCGGAGTGGCGGGGGCGGGGATCGCCCACGCCGGCTGGGGTGTGCTCCAGGTCGATAAGGTGATCCCCACCCTCATGTTCATCCCACTCGCCCCCCTGATCGGGATGGCCACCGGGATGACGCTCATGATTCT
>JBHEOA010000067.1:0-2578 GCA_046261835.1 Gemmatimonadota bacterium | reverse complement strand
GCCTATCTCGCGCTCGAGCGCAACGTGGCGCTGGCATCGCTCGGAGTGCTCCTCCTCGGGTTCGGGGAGGAGCTGTGGAAGAAGTTCCTGCCCAAGTACCTCCAGGCGCTCGGCGCCGGTGCGCTTGCCGTCGGCGCGTTCGGCGCGGCGCAGGATCTGCTCGACGCGCTCTACCAGTATCCCGGCGGCTGGCTCGCGGACCGCGTCGGCCGGCGGCGCGCGTTCCTTTCCTTCCTCGCGCTCGCGTCGGTCGGTTACCTGATCTACCTGCTCGCGCCGTCATGGCCATGGGTCTTCGTCGGCCTGGTCTGCACCATGGCGTGGCAGAGCATGGCGTCGCCAGCCATCTTCGCGGTGGTCGGCGACACCCTCCCGCGCGAGATGCGGGCGATGGGCTTCACCGTGCAGTCGATCCTCAAGCGCGTCCCGATCGTCATCTCGCCGCTGATCGGCGGAGCGCTCATCGCCGCGCTCGGCATCATCGCCGGCCTCCGCGCCGGTTTCGCCGCCACCCTCGTCCTCGCGGGTCTGACCGCTCTCCTCATCCACCGGATCCGGCTGCCCATCAGCGCGGCCGACACAGTCACGATGCGCGGCGTTTGGGGGTCGTTCCACGGCGCGCTCAAGCGTCTCCTCGTCTCCGACATCGTGATTCGCACGTGCGAGGGGCTGGCGGGGGTTTTCGTGATCCTTTACGTGACCGATGTCACCGGCCTCGACGTGTCTCGTTTCGGCATTCTCGTCGCGGTCCAGATGGCGACGTCGATCGCCGTCTACGTTCCGGCCGCGCGGATTGCGGACCGCGTCGGACGGAAGCCGTTCGTTGTCGCGACCTTCGTCTTCTTCGCGCTCTTTCCTGTCGCCGTGGTCCTTGCCCACAGCTTCCTGGCGCTGATCGGCGCCTTTGTCCTGGGAGGGTTGCGTGAGATCGGCGAGCCGGCGCGGAAGGCGATGATCATCGACCTCGCCGAGACGCACGTCCGCGCCCGCACGGTTGGCCTCTACTATCTCGTGCGGAGCCTGACGATCACGCCGGCCGCGATTATCGGAGGATTGCTCTGGCAAGTCTCGCCGGAGCTGCCATTCTGGACGGCGGGCATGGTCGGTCTCGCCGGCACGATTCTGTTCATTGCGACCGTGGAGGAGCGATACGCCGCCTGAACCCGCCACCCTGGCGTGCGCGCGCGGCGTCTCGAGGCGTTGACACAACATCATGATGTGATTACACTCTGGCCATGATTCGCACGCAGATCCAACTGACCGAGCAGCAATATCGCCAGCTTCGCCGCTTGGCCGCTGAGCGAAATATCTCATTGGCGGAACTCGTACGTCGTTCGGTCGACGAGTTGCTGGGTAAGGAAACACCGAGCCGACGCGAGCTCTACGACCGTGCGGCCGAGTGGATTGGTCGCTTCGAGGATCGGGATGGTGCTACGGATGTTTCGGTGAACCACGATCGATATCTGGATGAGGCGTTCGACTGAACCCAATCTTCGTCGATACGTCCGCGCTCTTCGCCCTTCTCGCTCCGTCCGATGAATTTCATGATCAGGCATCACGGATCTTCCATCGATTGCGCGATCAGGAGGCGCCTCTAGTTTCGACCTCGTACGTCCTGGTCGAGTCATATGCCTTGGCAGGCCGACGCCTAGGGATCGGGGCCATCCAGATTCTACGAACGAGATTCGCCCCACTCTTCGAACTGGTCTGGGTCGACGAGACGCTTCACGATCGGGGTCTCGATCTGCTCGTCGATAGAAGCTTGCAGAGTCTCAGCCTCGTCGATGCGGTCTCCTTCCTCACGATTCGCGATGCCGCTTTGGGCCCTGTCTTCGCCTTTGACCATCATTTTGTTGACGAAGGATTCACGCTGCTTCAGTAACAACCGTGAAGGGACTGCGACACATTCGCGTCGATGAGGGATGGCTGGAGCGGACGCTCGCCGACCTCATCGCAATCGACTCGGTCAACCCGACGCTCGTGCCCGGCGGGGGCGGGGAGCGAGCCATCGCCGAGCACGTCGCCGGTCTGATGCGCGGGCTCGGGATGGAGGTTGAGGTCCACGAGGCTGCTCCGGGGCGCGCGAGCGCGGTGGGGCGACTGCGCGGCGCGGGGACCGGGCGCTCGCTCATGCTGAACGGTCACCTCGACACCGTGGGTGTCGATGGGATGGAGCGGCCGTTCGAGCCACATATCGAGGAAGGGCGCCTCTACGGCCGAGGCGCCTACGACATGAAGGGATCGCTCGCGGCCTGCCTGGCCGCCGTCCGGACGCTGGTCGACTCGGGCACCCGACTGGCCGGCGACCTCGTGATCGCGGCTGTCGCCGACGAAGAGGACACGAGCATCGGCACTGCCGACGTCCTGAAGCGTTCGCCGACCGACGGTGCGATCGTCACCGAGCCGACCGAGCTCGCGCTCGGGCTCGCGCATAAGGGGTTCGCCTGGCTCGAGATCGAGACCCGCGGTCGCGCGGCGCACGGTAGCCGCTGGGACCTGGGGATCGACGCGAATCTCGGGATGGGACGGGTGCTGGCGGAGATCGCCGACCTCGAGCGCGATCTCCGCGCGCGCCCGC
>JBHEOA010000066.1:0-29318 GCA_046261835.1 Gemmatimonadota bacterium | reverse complement strand
CCGGACGACGGACGTGACGGGTACGTGCGAGTTGCCGGAGGGAGTGGAGATGGTGATGCCCGGCGACAACGTGACGATGCAGATCGACCTGATCACGCCGGTGGCGATGGCCGAGGGGCTGCGCTTCGCCATTCGCGAGGGCGGTCGCACCGTCGGCGCCGGCGTCGTCACCAAGATCCACAAGTAGAGGCGCGCGAGGCATGGCGAACAAGATCCGGATCCGACTCAAGGCGTTCGATCACGCGGTGATCGATCAGTCGACACAAGACATCGTCCGCACCGCCCAGAAGACGGGTGCGATCGTTTCCGGGCCGGTGCCGCTCCCGAGTCGCCGGCAGGTGTTCACCGTGCTGCGCTCGCCTCACATCGACAAGAAATCGCGCGAGCAGTTCGAGATGAAGACCCACAAACGCCTGATCGACATCCTGGACGCCAAGCCCCAGACGATCGACGCGTTGATGAAGCTCGATCTGCCGGCCGGCGTGGACGTCGAGATCAAGGTCTGAGGCAATGGCGGGATTGATCGGAAAGAAACTGGGAATGACCCAGGTGTTCGGCGACGACGGCCGTGCTTTCGCCGTGACCGTCATCAAGGCGGGTCCCAATCACGTGACCCAGCTCAAGACGGTCGAGCGCGACGGCTACCGGGCGGTCCAGGTGGGATTCGACGAAGCGCCGGAGCGGCGTCTGACCAAGCCCGCGCTGGGCCACCTCGCCAAGGCGGGCGTGGGTCCGGTTCGTCGCCTGTCCGAGTTCACGATCGCCGCGGACGCCACCCTGGAGGCGGGCCAGAAGCTTTCGCCGGCCGACGTGCTCGCGCCGGGTGACCTGGTCGACGTCATCGGGATCTCCAAAGGCAAGGGATTCCAGGGCGTCATCAAGCGGCACGGGCATCATGGATACGACTCATCGCACGGCACCAAGACGCATCACCGCCGACCGGGCTCGATGGGTCAGTCGGCCGATCCCTCTCGCACGTTCAAGAACAGGGTGTTGCCGGGCCAGACGGGCAACCGCCGCGCGACGATTCGCAACCTCGAGGTCGTCAAGGTCGACGCCGAGCGGCAGCTGCTGTGGCTGAAGGGTGCGATTCCAGGAGCGCGCAACAGCTACGTCCGAATCCGGAAGGTCGGGGCGTGATGGCCGAGGTCACCTGCTACGCGTTGAATGGCGAGGAGCGCGGCACGGTGGAGCTGCCGACGCAGTGGTTCGACGCCGAGATCAACAGGCATGCGCTCTATCAGGCGACGCGCGCAGAAAGGACGAACCAGCGAGCCGGAACCGCGTCGACGTTGACACGAGCCGAGGTTCGGGGAGGAGGCGCGAAGCCCTGGCGTCAGAAAGGGACCGGGCGCGCGCGAGCGGGATCGAACCGCTCGCCGCTGTGGACGGGGGGCGGAGTGATCCACGGTCCGCGGCCCAAGAACTGGCACGAAAAGGTGCCCCTGAAGGTCAGACGGACCGCGTTCGCTTCGGCGCTCACCGACAAGGCCCGCGAGGGCGCGGTGCGCATCGTCGAGCTCGAATCGTTCGAGGAGCCGAAGACGAAGCGCCTGGTTGAAGCCTTCGGCAAGTGGGACGCGGCCGACGGTCGCAAAGTGCTGTTCTTGACTGTGGGCTTCGACGACAAGCTCTACCGTTCGGCCCGGAACGTGGCGTGGCTTTCGATCAAGAGGTTCGCCGACGCCTCCGCCCTCGACGTCGTGTTGCACGACTTGATCGTCGTCGAGAACAAGGCATGGGAGACGCGCGGGGCCCCGCGCGAGGAGACTTAGCGTGGACAGGATCCATGGCCTCATCCGGCGCCCGCTCTTTACCGAGAAGTCGACCCTGCTCGTCGAACGGGACAATACCTATGTCTTCGCGGTGGACCCGCAGGCGACCAAGCGAGACATCGCCGATGCGGTCGAGAAGCTCTTCGGTGTTACGGTGACGAGCGTGCGAACGCAGAATCATCGCGGCAAGGAACGCCGGATGGGGCGTTTCGCGGGACGCAAATCGTCGTGGAAGAAGGCGATCGTGACGCTGGCCGAAGGCGACGCGATCGAGCTGTACGAGAACATCTGATGATGGAAGAGTGACATGGGGATCAAGAAGTTCAAGCCGGTCACGCCTTCATCGCGCTTTCGGAGTGTGGTCGACCGCACCGAGATCAGCGACAAGGATCCGGAGCGCTCGCTCATCGAGTCGCTTCCCGCGTCGGGTGGCCGGAACAACCTGGGCCACATCACCGCCTACCACAAAGGTGGCGGCCACAAGCGCCTTTACCGGCGGATCGACTTCAAGCGTGACAAACACAGCATCCCCGGCAAGGTGGCGGCGCTCGAGTACGATCCCAACCGCTCGGCGAACATCGCGTTGATCCATTACGCCGACGGCGAGAAGCGCTACATCCTCGCGCCCCTGGGTCTCAAGGAAGGCGATGTGATCGAGTCGGGACCGGACGCGGACGTGAAGGTCGGCAACGCCCTGCCCCTGGCCCGCATTCCGCTGGGGACGACGATTCACAACGTGGAGCTCCGCTCGGGGCGCGGCGGCCAGATGGCGCGCGCTGCGGGATCCGGTGTCCAGCTCGTCGCGCGCGAGGGACGGTTCTGTCTGCTGAGGCTTCCCTCGGGCGAGGTCCGGCGCGTCCACGCGGTGTGCATGGCGACGGTCGGCCAGGTGGGCAACCTCGATCACGAGAATGTCTCGCTCGGCAAGGCGGGCGCTTCGCGTTGGCGCGGTCGCCGGCCGACCACGCGGGGTGTAGCGATGAACCCCGTGGATCATCCCCTGGGTGGCGGTGAGGGGAAGTCTTCCGGTGGCCGTCACCCGACCACGCCGTGGGGCAAGCCGACCAAGGGATACAAGACACGCAAGAAGACGAAGGCGTCGTCCAAGTACATCGTGCGACGCCGCGGCCAGAAGTAGAGGGCTGAATCGATGGCTCGATCTCTGAAGAAAGGACCCTACGTCGACGAGAAGCTTCTCGCCCGGGTTCACGAGATGAATCAGAAGGGCGACAAGCGAGTAACGAAGACGTGGTCACGCGACTCGATGATCACGCCCGATTTCGTCGGGCACACGATCGCGGTTCACAACGGAAACAAGTTCATCCCGGTATATATCACCGAGAACATGGTGGGCCATAAGCTGGGAGAGTTCGCCCCGACCCGCATCTTCCGGGGTCACGGAGGGCGGCTCGCCAGCGAGAAGAAAGTGAAGCTGGCCTGATGGAAGCGCGCGCGGTGAGCCGACACGTTCGGGTGACGCCCCGCAAGGCGAGGCTGGTCATCGATCTGATCCGCGGCAAGAACGTGGAAGAGGCATACGCCATTCTCCAGTTTGCGAAGAAGGGCGCCGCCATCCCGGTGTTGAAGACCTTGCGGTCGGCGGTCTCGAACGCCATGCAGGTCGAAGGCGGATCCGGTCCCGAGGATTTCGTCGTCAAGGCGGCGTTCGCCGATCCCGGCGCCACGTGGAAGCGCATTCGACCGCGCGCCATGGGACGGGCGTACAGGGTGCGCAAGAGGACGAGTCACATCACGGTGGTCGTAGCGACCCCCGAGGAGGAATAGAGTGGGACAGAAAACGTCGCCGATCGGGTTTCGCTTGGGCGTGGTCAAGCCGTGGCGCTCGCGCTGGTTCAACCACAAGAACATGCCGGAGTGGATCCAGGAAGACGAAATGATCCGCAAGTACCTGCGGAATCGCCTGGGTCACGCGGCGATCTCGCGCGTCGAGATCGAGCGCACGCCCAAGCAGATCACGGTCATCATCTTCACCGCGCGACCGGGCGTGGTCATCGGACGAAAGGGTTCCGAGGTCGACAAGCTGCGGGACGAGCTGGCCCGCCTCACGGAAGCGGATGTCTCGATCAAGGTGGAGGAGGTCAAACGGCCCGAGCTCGACGCCCAACTGGTCGCCGACAACATCGCTTTCCAGCTCTCTCAGCGCATCAGTCATCGACGGGCGATGAAGAAGGCGGTCACCTCAGCCATGCGGATGGGGGCCGAAGGGATCAAGATTCAGTGCGGCGGACGTCTCGGTGGCAACGAGATCGCGCGCAGCGAGGGATACCACGAGGGTCGCGTACCGCTGCACACGATCCGTGCCGACATCGACTTCGCTCGGTCGACCGCCAAGACGACGTTCGGAACGATCGGCGTCAAGGTGTGGATCTTCAAGGGTGAAGTCATCGCCGAAGGCGGGCGTCGCCTGGGTCCGGTGGGCCGCTAGGAGATCGATCGATGCTGATGCCCAAACGGATCAAGTACCGCAAGCAACAGCGCGGAAGACGGCGGGGAATCGCCACGCGTGGAGCGACGGTGGCCTTCGGACAGTACGGTCTTCAGACCCTCGATCCCGCCTGGGTCACCAACCGTCAGATCGAAGCTGCCCGGGTAGCGATGACGCGGCACATCAAGCGCGGCGGCAAGGTCTGGATCCGGATCTTTCCCGACAAACCGGTCAGCAAGAAGCCGGCGGAGACCCGCATGGGGAAAGGCAAAGGCAACCCCGAGGAATGGGTGGCCGTGATCAAACCCGGCCGCGTCATGTTCGAGCTCGAAGGGGTCGACGATAAGACCGCGCGCGAGGCACTCAGACTCGCCGCGGCCAAGCTGCCGGTCCGCACCCGAATCGTGACGCGAGGAGAGGAATGAAGTCGGCGGAGATCCGCGAACTGAGCGTCGACGAGCGCAAGGATCGGCTCGCAGAGCTAGAGGAGGAGCTGTTCCGGCTCCGGCTGCAGAATACTACGGGTCAGCTCGATAGTCCGCTGCGCATCCGGCAGCTGCGACGCGACATCGCGCGCTGCAAGACGATCCAGCGCGAGCAGGCTCGCGAGGAGAAGGCGTGATGGATGAGACCGTGAAGAGCCGAGAGACTCGCGTCAATCGTCGCAAAGTCCGGCGCGGGCGCGTCGTCAGCGACAAGATGAGTAAGACCGTCGTCGTGGCTGTGGAACGACTGGTGGAGCACCCGCTCTACGGCAAGCGTGTCAAGCGCACGCAGAAGTTCCACGCCCACGACGAGAACAACGAAGCTCAAGTGGGAGACCTGGTCGAGATCAGGGAGACGCGGCCGCTGTCGAAGATGAAGCGGTGGCGCATCGCCCGGATCGTGGAGCGGGCCCGCTGACCATGGTGCAGCAGGAATCCGTCATCCGGATTGCCGACAACACTGGTGCGAAGCGCGCCCTCGTTATCAAGGTGCTGGGAGGTTCGAAGCGTCGTTATGCGCGGGTCGGGGACATCGTCGTGGTGACGGTGAAGGATGCGCTCCCCGACGGAGCGGTCAAGAAAAGCGACGTCGCCAAGGCCGTGATCGTTCGTACCACCAAAGAGACGAGACGTCGGGATGGCACGTACATCAAGTTCGACGAGAACGCCGGCGTGATCATCAACGATCAGCTCGAGCCTCGCGGCACCCGCATCTTCGGTCCGGTCGCTCGCGAGCTGCGCGAGAAGAGGTTTATGAAGATCGTCTCGCTTGCGCCGGAGGTCTTGTAAGATGCCCAGGATCGTCAAGGGGGACACGGTGCTCGTCGTCTCGGGAGATGATCGAGGAAAGACGGGGCGTGTGCTGGCGGTGTTCCAAGACAAGCACCGAGTCCTGATCGAAGGGGTGAATTTCGTCAAGCGTCACACGCGCCCATCCCAGCAGAATCCGCAGGGCGGGATCGTCGAGCGCGAGGCGCCGATTCATCTGTCGAACGTCATGCTGTACGACCCCAAGGCCCAGCGCGGGACTCGGGTTCGCTCGCGAGTCCTCAGCGACGGGACGCGCGTTCGCGAGAGCGTGACCAGCGGCGAAGTGCTCGAGAAGCCCAAGAGGTAGCGATGTCACGGCTCAGGGATCTCTACGAGAAATCGATCCAGCCTCAGCTGATGAAGGAGTTCGGCTACTCCAACGTGCACCAGGTGCCGCGGCTGGAGAAGGTCGTGATCAACGTCGGGATGGGCGCTGCGATCGACAACCCGAAGCTGCTCGACGCTGCGGTCGACGAGCTGGCCGCCATCACCGGCCAGCGACCCGTCGTCACCCGCGCCAAAAAGGCGATCTCGAACTTCCGTCTGCGCGAAGGGATGGCGATCGGGGTCAAGGTGACGCTGCGTGGAGCGAGGATGTACGAATTCCTCGATCGGCTGATCAACGTGGCGATCCCCCGTATACGCGACTTCCGGGGCGTGCCGACGCGCTCGTTCGACGGGCGCGGGAACTACACGTTGGGAATCAAGGAGCAGCTCATCTTCCCCGAGGTGGACTACGACAAGGTGGAGAAGGTCCACGGGATGGACATCACGATCGTGACCAGCGGCGAGAGAGACGACGAGGCGTTCGCTCTGCTCGCCGCGCTCGGCATGCCATTCCGCCGACAGCCCGGTCGTGAGACGCCGCAGGCCGCGGCGTAGGCGAACAGGAGGAGTTCGTGGCCAAGAAGTGCAAGATCGCGAAGATGAAGAAGACCCCGAAGTTCAAGGTGCGCTTTGTCCAACGCTGCAGCCGGTGCGGCCGCGCCCGCGCCTTTCTGCGGCAGTTCGGGCTGTGCCGCATCTGCTTCCGGGAGCAGGCGCTGGCGGGCGAGATCCCCGGCGTGCGCAAGGCGAGCTGGTAGGGTAGGAGAGTCGAGACGATGACGATGACCGATCCGATCGCCGATTGCCTGGCGCGCATCCGTAACGCCGGCCGGGCCAAGCACAAACGCGTCGACATGCCGGCGTCCAAGATCAAGGTGGAGATCGCCCGGCTGCTGCTCGAGAATCATTTCATTGCCAACTACAAGGTTCTCGACGATGGCAAGCAGGGTGTCCTGCGCGTGTATCTCAAGTACGTGGAAGACAAGCCCGTGCTGCATGGAGTCGAGCGTGTTTCGCGGCCGGGGCGGCGTGTGTACCGCGGCCGTGACGACCTGCCGCGGGTCCGCAACGGGCTGGGAATCGCGATTCTCTCGACGTCCAATGGGCTGATGACCGACCGCCAGGGCCGCGTGGCCGGAGTGGGCGGCGAAATTCTCGCCAAGGTCTGGTAGCTACGATGTCGCGTATTGGAAGGCAGCCGATCTCGATACCAGAGAAGGTCGAGGTGTCGATCGACGGCCGGAGGGTCACCGTGAAGGGGCCCAAGGGCGAAGTTTCGAACACTCTACCGGAAACGGTGAACGTCGCGGTCGAGGACGGCCATATCGTCGTCGCGCGTAGCGGCGAGGAGACCAGGGACAGGGCCCTTCATGGCCTCGCCCGCACGCTGGTCGCCAACATGGTCCAGGGTGTCACCAGCGGATACACGCGCCGGCTGGAGATCGTCGGCGTGGGATATCGTGCCGAAGCGGGCGGAGGGAAAGTGCGGCTGAGCCTCGGGTTTTCGCGTCCTGTCGAGTACGTCCCACCGCCCGGCGTCGAGATCGTGACCCCGACGCCCACGGTCATCGAGGTGCGGGGCCCCGACAAGCAGGCGGTCGGACAAGCTGCGGCTGATCTGCGCGGCTTCCGACCGACAGAGCCCTATAAGGGAAAGGGAATCCGTTACGAGGGCGAGGTCGTCCGCCGCAAAGCCGGCAAGACCGGCGTCTGAGGAGGAAGCATGGCCAAGACCCCCAGCGAACAGCGTGAGTCTACCCGTCAACGGCGGCATCGCCGCGTGCGGCGACGCGTCGGTGGTTCGCCGAGCCGTCCGCGACTGGTGGTTCACCGGAGCCTCAAGAACATTCAGGCGCAGATCGTGGACGACGTCGACCGCCGGACTCTTTGCGGGGTCTCGTCCTTGGCGCTCGACCTGCGGGGCTCCAAGACGGAGCGGGCCCGTGAGGCGGGCCGCCGGTTGGCGAAGATCGCCACGGAGAAGGGGATCGATCAGGTGGTGTTCGATCGTGGAGGTTATCTGTATCACGGTCGGGTTAAGGCGTTGGCGGAAGGCGCCCGCGAAGCAGGTCTCAAATTCTAGCGGGCGAGGCCGCCTACTCGAGGCAATTCAGAGGCTTGAAGCAATTCAGAGACTTGAAGCGACAGACGGAGGTCCATGGCGAACGATCGCGGCCGCAGTGAGCTGATCGAGAACGTCGTTCACATCAATCGAGTGTCGAAGGTCGTCAAGGGCGGGCGTCGGTTCTCGTTCAACGCGCTCGTCGCGGTGGGGGACGGCCAGGGCAAGGTCGGCACCGGGATGGGCAAGGCCAACGAGGTCGCCGATGCGATCCGCAAGGGGATCGAGTCGGCGAAGAAGAACATGCTCGGCGTGTCGCTCGTCGGGACCACCATACCCCACGAGATCGTCGGTCACTTCGGTGCCGGCCGCGTCCTGCTCAAGCCCGGCGCTCCCGGGACGGGGGTGATCGCCGGCGGCCCGGTGCGCGCGGTGCTCGAGTGTGCCGGGATCGCCGACATCCTGACCAAATCGCTGGGGTCGAACAACCCCCACAACATGGTCAAGGCGACGATGAACGCGCTCGAGCGTTTGCGCACGGCCGCCGACGTGGCGCGCGAGCGTGGGGTGCCCGCCGATGAGCTGTATCCGGGCCGTCGTCGGGCGAGCCAGCGTGAGGCCGCCCAGGGGCCGGTCGAGACCCCGCTCGCGGAAGCGCCGATCGGGGAAACTCCGATCGGTGAGGCTCCGATGGGTGAAGCGCCGGTAGGGGGAACTCCGATCGGTGAAGCTCCGGTAGGGGAAGTCAGCACCGCCGTCGCGGTGGAGGAGTAACGGTTGAGCGCCAAGAACGCCAAGCGGGTCAAGATTCGACAGACCAAGAGCGCGATCGGCGAGCCCGCGCGCATCCAGGCGACCTTGCGCGCGCTCGGGCTACAAGGGCATCAGCGTAGCGTGGAGCAGCAGGACACCCCCGCGATCCGCGGCATGATTCGCAAGGTTCATCATCTCGTCACGATCGAGGAAGCCTGATGAAGATTCAAGAGCTCAAGCCGCCCCACGATTCGCGTCGGCCGCGCAAGCGCGTGGGTCGCGGCAACGGTTCCGGCCACGGCACGACCTCGGGCCGTGGCGGCAAAGGCCAGAAGGCACGCCGCGGAGTCAGCATCCCGGCCTGGTTCGAAGGCGGTCAGATGCCGCTTCAGCGTCGCATTCCCAAACGCGGGTTCGATCGTTCGATCCTGCAAATCGAGAATCAGATCGTCAACCTCGCTCAGCTCGCGCGCTTCGACGACGTGAACGAGTTCACGGTCGAGCGAATGGCCGCGCTGGGGTTGATCGACCGCGATGGCGGGCCGGTCAAGGTGCTCGCGCGGGGTCGCCTCGAGCGAGCGATCACGGTGGAAGCCGACGCCTTCAGCGCAGCCGCCAAAGAGACCATCGAGGGAGCCGGCGGCAGAGCCCGGGCGCGAGGCGAGCAGGGCTAGTCGATGGCCGGCCCGCAAGTCCCCAACCTCTTCAAGATCCCCGAGCTCCGGCGGAAGATCCTCTTCACGCTGGGAGTCCTGGTCCTGCTGCGTGTGGGCTCGCACATCACCGTGCCGGGGGTCAACCGCGAGCAGCTGACGCTCGCAGCCGGCGGCCAGAACAACCTCTTCGGCCTGCTCGATCTGTTCACGGGCGGAGCGCTCCAGAAGGCGACCGTCTTCGCGCTGGGGATCATGCCCTACATCTCGGCTTCGATCATCTTCCAGCTGCTGACCGCCGTCTTCCCGTACTTCGAGAAGCTCCAGAAAGAGGGCGAGGAAGGTCGCAAGAAGATCCAGCAGTACACCCGCTACGCGACCGTCGCGCTCTCGGCGGTTCAGGCGGCCGGCTACGCGGTGTTCATCCAGAATCTCAGTCCGGACGCGATCCTCTTCCCCGGAATCCGCTTTCAGATGCTGACGGTCCTGGTCCTGACCACGGGAGCCGTGTTCGTCATGTGGCTGGGGGAGCAGATCACGGAGAAGGGGATCGGCAACGGGATGAGCCTCATCATCTTCTTCGGTATCATCGAGGCTTTCCCCAACGCGGCGGCCCAGATCTGGACACTGTGGCGAACGGAGGTCGTCGGGATCTTCACGATCCTCGCCTTCCTCGCCATCATGGTCGCGATCGTGGCGGCGACCGTGACCATGACGATGGCTGTCCGCAAGATCCCCATTCAGATCCCCCGCAAGGTCGTCGGGCGGAACCGGATCCGTCAGGGGCAGAAGACCCACCTGCCGTTGAGGATCAACTCGGCAGGCGTCATGCCGATCATCTTCGGGCAATCGATCATGTTCCTGCCGCCCACGCTCGGGGCGTTCTTCCCGAATGCGCCCATGATCCAGCGCTTCGCGGGCGCGTTTCAGTTCGGGTCGGTGTGGTACATCGTGGTATTCACGGCGCTGATCGTGTTCTTCACCTATTTCTATACGGCGATCATCTTCAATCCGGTCGACCTGGCCGAAAACATGAAGAAGCAGGGTGGATTCATCCCGGGGACGCGGCCGGGAGCGCGCACCGCAGAGTACATCGATCACGTGCTGACGCGGGTGACACTGCCGGGGGCGTTCTTCCTGGCGGGGATCGCGATCGTGCCGATGTTGATCTTCAGCTGGGGTCCCTTCCAGTCGATCCCCCAATTCATCGGCGGAACCGGGCTGCTGATCGTGGTCGGCGTTGCGCTCGACACGGTGCAGCAGATGCAGTCGCATCTGCTACTGCGGCACTACGAAGGTTTCATGACGAAGGGCCGCAAGATCCGCGGTCCGAGGTACCGGTAGAGAACGGCGGCTGACCATGGGGCGACGCAGGCATGTGGTGTTGATGGGGCCGCCGGGGGCGGGCAAGGGAACTCAGGCAGGCCGTCTGGCGACCGAGGAGGGGCTGTGTCGGATCTCGACCGGTGACCTCCTGCGCGCGGCGGTCCAGGCGGGGAGCGAGCTGGGACGTGTGGCCGAGGGCTACATGACCCGGGGCGAGCTGGTGCCCGACGAGCTGATGCTCGACCTGGTTGCCGAAGAGCTCAATCGGCCCGCCTGCGCCGCAGGCGCGGTTTACGACGGCTTCCCGCGCACGATCGAACAGGCGCGGGCGCTCGACCGGATCCTCGAAGAGAGAGGCGAAGGGGTCGACCAGGTGATCGTGATCGAGGTCCCCGAGGGGGAGCTCATACGGAGGATGTCCGGTCGCCGAGTTTGCCAAAACTGTGGAAAGCTGTATCATATAAGTTTGCTTTCCGCGGGGGAAAGAGCCGTCTGCGAAGGCTGTGGCGGGCCGCTGGTGCAGCGCGCGGACGATCGGCCGGAAACGATCCAGCGTCGTCTCAGCGTACACCGTCAGGAAACCGAGCCCGTCCTCGCTTACTACAATGAGCGTACTGGCGTCTCGGCCGTTCGTGGCGACAGGGAGATCGACGACGTGGCGGCGGCTATTCGCCGGCTCGTCACGGTCGAATCCGGCGCCTGAACCTCGGCGCAGGCCGGTTGTGGTGACCCTCAAGAGCGCGCTGGAAATCGAGCGCATGCGCGCTAGTGGCCGGGTCGTGGCCGAGGTGCTCGAGGCTCTGGCGGAGCGGATCCGGCCCGGCGTAACGACCGCCGAGCTGGACGCACTGGCGGAGTCGATCATCCGTGCCCACCGCGGCGCGCGGCCGGCGTTCAAGGGATACGGGGGGTTCCCCGCCACGATCTGCGCCAGCATCAACGACGAGGTCGTCCACGGCATCCCGTCGAAGACGAGGCGGCTCGCGGAGGGCGACATCGTCGGCATCGACGTAGGAGTCCTGCTCGGGGGATACCACGCCGACGCGGCGCGCACTTTTCCGGTCGGCACCGTCTCGACCGATGCTGAAGATCTGCTGCGCGTGACGCGGGACGCGCTCGCGGCAGGGATTGCAGCTGCCCGGCCGGGTGGGCATTTGGGGGACATCTCGGCTGCCATCCAGGAGGTGGTCGAGGCGGCCGGCTTCGCGGTGGTTAGAGAGCTCGTGGGCCACGGCATTGGTCAGCACCTGCATGAAGATCCGCAGGTGCCGAACTTCGGCAGCGTCGGTCGCGGGCTTTCGCTCGACCCCGGTTTGGTGATCGCGATCGAGCCGATGGTCAATTGCGGCGATTCCGGCGTTCGGACGCTGGAAGACGCGTGGACGATCGTGACCGCCGACGGCACCCTTTCCGCCCACTTTGAGCACACGGTGGCGATCACGGCGATCGGACCCGAGGTGCTGACGCAGGCGGCGTGAAGACGAAAGAAGGTCGAACATGAAGGTTCGGAGCTCGGTCAAGCCAATTTGCGAGAATTGCAAGGTGGTGCGACGCCGCGGCGTCGTCCGCATCATCTGCAAGAACCCGCGGCACAAGCAACGGCAGGGGTAGACGATGGCGCGTATCTCAGGAGTGGATCTACCGCGTGACAAGCGGGTCGAGATCGCTCTCACCTACATCTATGGTCTCGGACGCTCGTCCGCCCAACGGATCCTGCGTCGCGCCGGCGTTGATCCCGACACGCGTATCCATGCGCTATCGGATGCCGACGTCAACAAGCTGCGTCAGGTCATCGAAAAGGATTACAAGGTCGAGGGTGCGCTGCGGCAGGAAGTGAACATGAACGTCAAGCGGCTGATGGACATCGGCTGCTACCGCGGATTGCGCCATCGTCGCGGGCTTCCGGTGCACGGACAGCGCACGCACACCAACGCGCGGACCAAGAAGGGGCCGCGTCGGGCGATCGCGGGTAAGAAGAAGGCCGTCGCCAAGAAGTGACGCAGGTGTTGAAGGAGTAGATATGGCCAAAGGGGCGAAGGGAAAGACCAAGAAGAAGACACGGGTGATCGAATCCGAGGGCGTTGCGCACATCTCCGCGACGTTCAACAACACGGTCGTGACGATCACCGACATGCAGGGCAACGCGATCACATGGGGATCGGCGGGCAAGAGCGGCTTCAAGGGATCCAAGAAGTCGACTCCCTTCGCGGCCCAGATCGCGGCTGAGAACGCCGCCAAGGAGGCGCTCAACCTCGGCGTCAAGCGGGTCCACGTGCGCGTTCAGGGACCCGGATCGGGTCGCGAGTCGGCGATCCAAGCCCTGCAGGCGGCAGGGCTTCAGATCCGATCGATCAAGGACGTGACGCCTATACCGCACAACGGCTGCCGCCCGCCCAAGCGACGGAGAGTCTGATGGCACGTTACACCGGTCCTGTTTGCAAGCTGTGCCGCCGCGAGGAGCAGAAGCTGTTCCTCAAGGGCACGCGCTGCTACACCGAAAAGTGCGCGATCGAGCGTCGCGGCTATCCGCCCGGCGAGCACGGGAGAGCTGCCGCGCGCCGACGCAAGCAGTCCGAGTACGCGCTGCAGCTGCGCGAGAAGCAGAAGGTCAAGCGTATCTACGGCGTGCTGGAGACGCAGTTCAAGAATTACTTCGAGGAAGCTTCACGCCAGTCGGGGGTCACCGGCGAGAACCTTCTCGTCATGCTGGAGCGGCGCCTGGACAACGTGGTCTACCGCCTCGGGATCGCGCCGTCGCGCAAGGCGGCGCGCCAGCTCGTCCGCCATCGCCACCTGCTGGTCAACGGGCGCGTGGTCGACATCCCGTCGTACGGGGTGGCGCCAGGCGAGGAGATCAGCGTCAGGGAAAAGAGCCGCGAGATGCCGCTCATCCTCGGCGCGATCGAGAGCCGCGGTAGAGAGGGCACGCCGCCGTGGCTGGAGGTCGACTTCAAGACCCTGACGGGGCGGATGCTCGAGCTCCCTACACGGGAGACCATTCCGATCGCCGCCGAAGAGCAGCTGATCGTCGAGTTGTATTCGAAGTGATAGTGGGGGCAATTCTTGTATCGAGGGCAATTCAAGTGGAGGAACCGAATGGCGCTTGAGAATTTCATCCTCCCCAAGCGAGTCGAGAAGAACGCCGACTCCTACAACGACACCTATGGGGAGTTCATCATTCAGCCCCTCGAGCGCGGCTTCGGGCTGACGCTGGGAAACGCGATGCGACGGGTCCTTCTATCGTCGCTGGAAGGCGTCGCGGTGTGGGGGGTCCGGATCGACGGCGTCCTGCATGAGTTCTCGACGATCCCGGGCGCCGTTCAGGATACCGCCGAGGTCATCATGAACCTCAAGCGGCTGGTCCTCACGATGCCCGATGGGATCAACGAGGCGACGCTTCGGCTCGCGGCCAAAAAGCGTGACGATGTCACAGCCGCCGATTTCGAGGACAATGCGCAGATCCGTATCCTCAACCCCGATCTGCTTCTGTTCTCCCTGGACGAGGAAAAGAAGGTCGCGATCGAAGTCTACGCCAAGCGCGGCCGAGGGTACGTCCCCGCCGATCAGCACCAGAGCGAACGGCTCAAGGAGATCGGCTTCATCGCGATCGATTCGATCTTCAGTCCCGTCGTGCGAGCGAACTTCGTGGTGGAGAACACGCGCGTCGGCCGGCGAACCGATTACGACAAGCTCATGCTTCAGGTCACGACCAACGGCGCGATCGATCCAGAAGCTGCTGTCCGGCAGGCGGCGGAGATTCTGCGCAGCCACTTCGAGTACTTCCTCTCGTTCGAATCGATCGACGAGGAACTCGACGCCGATCTCGAGGAGAAGCACAACCGCTTGAAGGAGCTGTTCGCCCGACCGGTCGACGAGCTCGAGCTGTCGGTACGCTCGGGGAACTGCCTCAAGGCCTCGAACATCCGGACGCTGGGCGATCTGGTGCAGAAGAGCGAGTCGGACATGCTGCAGTTCCGCAATTTCGGCAAGAAGTCCCTGTCCGAGATCGCCGACCTCCTGCAGCGGCACGGCCTCTATTTCGGCATGAGCGTGAAGGAAAGGGATGGCGTTTACGAGCTGCAGGACAAAGAGGAGCTCAGGCGCCTCCCCGAGATCCGCCTCGAGCTCGAGGAGGAAGAAGAGGGCGCCTTCGACGAGGATGATGAAGAGCTCGAGGAAGAGGTCGAGGAGGAGTAGCCCTCCCGGAAGAGGCGATGCGACACCGTAAGAAGGGCAACCGACTCGGGCGTGATGCCGCCCACCGACTGGCGTTGACCCGCAACCTCGTCACGAGCCTGTTCCGGCACGGACGGGTCGAGACGACGCACGCGCGTGCGCGCCACATTCGCCCGTTCGCCGAGAAGCTGGTGACGCTGGCCAAGCGCGGCGACCTCCATGCGCGCCGGCAGGCCGCACGCTACGTGAACAGCCCCGAGGTGCTCCAGGGTCTCTTCTCCTACTGGGCCGGCGTCTACGCCGACCGAAACGGGGGCTATACCCGGGTCATGCGTGGCGGCTTCCGTCACGGCGACGGCGCCGAGATCGCCTATCTGGAGCTGATCGGTCCCGACGGGGGTACCGCCCCGCCCCCGCGCGAGTCCCGGACCGAGGAGTAGCATCGACCGGCGCTTGCGTGCGCTTCGGATCCTGGCGGCGGGGCTGTTGGGTGCGTTCCCGGCCTGCGGGGGCAGCGAGCCACGATCCGCCTCAGCGCCCGCATCGAACGACACCGTGGCCGCGGATGCCGCCACGCCCCGAAGTCCCGGTCCCTTGATCACCGAGATCCGAGCGGGGATTCAACTCCTCCCAGCCGAGGTGGAGAACGATCCGGTCTCCGCCCGTCGCCGCGCCGTCGAGCTCTACGCCACCCGGCAGGAGGCGATCGAACGCGGGTGGGGCCCGGGTGGCAGCGCGGCGCCCGACTCGACCCTGGCCGCTGCCGTCCTGACGGCCGAATCGAGCTTCCACGAGCTCCTGACCCTGCTCAATCGTTCGGCGAGCCCCGACTCCGCGGAGGTCGCAGAGGCGGTAGCGGCGCTCGACGCGCGCCTCGTGGAGGTCGAGCGGGCGGCGACAACACCGCCGTGATCCGTCTCGCGGTCGCGCTTCTGGCCCTCGCTCTCCCGGCGAGGCCCGCCGCAGCCCAGACGTATGACCCCCTCGCCGGCCCGGCGCGTGGGCCCGAGCAAGCGATTCTCGAGATCGTTGAGTTCAGCGACTTCGAGTGCCCCTATTGTGCTGGTGCCAAGCCCGTTCTCGACTCACTCCTGTTCCGCCATCCCGACGACGTACGTCTCGTCTATCGTCACTTCCCTCTGCCGACGCACGCCGCCTCCGAGCGTGCCGCCATCGCTTCCGTGGAGGCGGCGCGGCAGGGAGCGTTCTGGTCCTATCACGATCTTCTCTTCGCTCACCAGGACCGACTGACGGACGTCGACTTGATCGGCTACGCGGATTCACTGGGACTCGACGCCGACGCGTTCGCACGCGCACTCAGCGAACGATCGCATGTCGCCGTCGTGGCCGCCGACTTCGCCTTGGGTCAGTCGTTGGCGGTCGCCGGCACCCCGACGTTCTTCCTCAATGGCTACCGTTTGGTGGGAGTCCCGCCGCTTTGGGTGCTGGAGGAGGTCCTGCGCGCGTTCCGCGACGGTCGCGCAACACCGCGGCCGTTAGAGCCCATGCCGTCCGTGAATTGACGGGGGGTCGCTTGACGGCGGGCCCGCTGGTCAGGCCGCGTCCGGCTTCTTCTCGGCGCCGTTGGCTCCGCGGCGCACCGTGATCGCGTCGCGGCAATGGGGGCTGATGAACACCTGGCGCACCTCATCTCGGGTCGCGCACACCTGGAGCCGCGTATCCCCGCTGTCACGCACCTGGTACGTGACGAACGCGGACTCGCCGTACTCCGGGTGCTGCTTCAACATACGGCTGATCAGGACCCGAATGTTGTTGGTCTTGTACTGCTTCTTGAGGGCGATCAGGTCGAAGTTGGGCATGCTTGGCTCCAGGAGGGTTCGAAGCTGGAAAATATCGTATCAGAGAACTCCTAAGTTACTCTCCTTTCACCACTTCGTCCAGTCCGCCGCGGTCCCGTTTCGTACCGTTTTGACCCTTTCGGCGCTGTTCTGGACCGTCACCCCGACAGCTGCTCAAGCTCCTCCCTGCGGTGTCTGGATCGTCCGCAACGCGCTTCAGAGTCAGGCGGAGTGGGACACGGCTCTCAGGATGGCCGAGCGGCTGGGATGCCGGCGACTCTACCTCCAGGCCTCGGGCCGCTGGGATGCCTACTTCCCGAGCGTAGTCTTCCCCGCGCCAGCCCGACCTCCAAGAGGCGCGGGATGGGTCGACCCTTTCGGGTCGGCCATCGAGGAGGCTCATGCCCGTGGACTCGAGGTCCACGTTTGGGTCAACGCGCTGCTCGCCTGGTCGGCGGCGGACCCGCCGCCTGCCCCCGCTCACGTCTTCCTCCGTCATCCCGAATGGTTCGTGAGCGAGCCCGGCGGGGGATCGATGCGCTTGCTGTCGCGCGCCGAGCTCGATCGACGGGGACTGGTGGGGGAGGGGTGGTTCCTCGATCCCGGGCACCCCGCGGTGCGAACCGAGCTGCGCCGCTTCGTCCTGGAGCTCGCTTCGCGCTACCCCATCGACGGCGTACACCTCGATTACATCCGCTATCCGACCGGCTGGGCGCCTCCGGGAGGTGAACGCGCCGTGACGCGGCTGGTGGAGCTGCTCCGCTACGATCTTCGAACCGTGCGCTCGAGCGCCATCCTCTCCGCGGCGGTCATGCCGCGACCCGCGGAGGCGCTGCGCTCGTTCGCCCAGCACTGGGAGGCCTGGCTTGCGGGCGGGCTGGTCGACGAAGTGGTCCCGATGGTCTACCGGGATACTCCTGATGCCGTGGTCAGCGTCGTGAGGGACTATCCGGCCTCGGTCGAGCGCAGAAGGGTGTGGGTGGGAGTCCGGATCGACCGGCTCGACCCGGACGAGTACCACGAGACGGCCGGGCGCCTGGGCGACGACGGCGTAGCGGGCGCCGTCCTGTTCAGCCACAACCTGATCGCGGAGGATCCTCGCTGGCGGGACGCGGGTCCGGTCGCTTCGAAGTAGGGATGAACCTCGGAGGATCCGGGTTGGCGAGAGTGGACGCCGCGATTGCGACCCGGTCCCGTGAGATTCAGGCGAGCTTCTCGACCTTACCGGCGCGGATGCAGCTCGCGCAGACCCGGATTCGGCGAGCGACGCCGCCGACGCGCGCGCGGACGGTCTGGAGATTGGGCTCGAACCGACGACGCGTCTTGTTGTTGGCGTGGCTCACGCGGTTTCCGGATTGCGGAGCCTTGCCGCAGATGGTGCAGACTTGGGACATCGTTCTCTCTCGCGCGATTGTGTGGAAAATCCGTAACCCTCGAAAGGACCATGAAGTTACGGCACCTCTGGGGGGGCGACAAGGCGCTACGACGAGTCGCGTGACGACCTCTCGGGGCCTAGATTAATCTACCCATCCGCGGACCGCGTCAGATGCGCGTCCCTAGACGAGAGAGCGAAGAGAAGATGAGCCATTCCGGGGCGGAACACCGGCCCGAGCGCGTCCTGGTAACGGGCGCGGCCGGGTTCATCGGCTCTCACGTGGCCGACCGCTACCTCGCGGAGGGATGCGAGGTCACGGTGATCGACGACCTGTCGACCGGCCGACGCGAGCGCGTTCCCAAGAAAGCCAAATTCGTCGAGGCGGACATCGGAGACTCGGCGGTCCACGATCTCTTCGCGGAATCGCGATTCGACCTCGTCAACCACCACGCCGCCCAGATGGACGTGCGGGTCTCGGTCGACGATCCTCGCCGCGACGCCCGGATCAACGTGACCGGCCTCCTCAACGTGCTCGAGTGCGCGCGGCGGTTCGACGTCCGGAGGGTGGTGTACGTGAGCTCGGGCGGAGTCGTCTACGGCGAGCCGCGGACGATCCCGACACCCGAGGAACATCCGCTCGGACCGCTCTCCCCCTACGGCGTCTCCAAGCTGGCCGGTGAGCTCTATCTCCACTACTACGCTCTGGTCCACGGGCTCGAGTACGCCGCGCTTCGCTATTCCAATGTCTACGGCCCGCGTCAGGACCCCCACGGCGAGGCGGGCGTGGTAGCGATCTTCGGCCGGCGGATCCTCGAGGGACAGCCGATCACGATCAATGGGGATGGTCACCAGGAACGGGATTACGTCTTCGTGGGGGACGTGGTGGACTGCAACTGGCTCGCCAGCACGCGACCGCTGCCGCCCCCTGAGGATCTGACCGCTCGCGCGTGGAACATCGGGACCGGAAGGGGTACCAGCGTGCACCGTTTGGCCGACCTGCTGATGGCGATCGTCGGACGGCCGGTGGACCGTCGAGCGGCACCGGCGCGTCCCGGCGAGCTCTATCGCAGCGTGCTGGAGTGCTCGCGAGCCAGGGAAGGCCTCGGCTGGGAGCCGCGCACGTCGCTCGAAGAGGGTCTCACGCAAACGGTCGCTTACCTCGAGACGACGGCCCCGGAGGCGGGATGATCGCGATCGCTCTTCAGCAGGATTTCCTGGGCGAGCCGTCGATCTGGAACATGATCGTCACCTCGAGCTGGGTGGCGAAGATCGTCTTGTTGATCCTGCTCGTCCTTTCCCTCGGCTCCTGGGCGATCATCCTCCACAAGCTGTTCGTGTTCCGGCGCCTGCGGACCAAGCGCCGCCACTTCTTCGAAGCATTCGAGCGCCGCTCGAGCCTCACCGAGGCCTACCAGATGGCGATCGCGATCCCCTCCAATCCTCTGACCGAGGTATTCAAGGCCGGCGTGCGTGAGCTCAAGCTCCTGAGCCAGCGACCCGAGAGCGAAGAGATCCTGCAGGGGAATCCCGTAGCCGCCCCGACACGGCCGACCGCGATCACCATCCTGGAGAAGGAATCGATCCACATGGCGCTGGAACGCGAGGCGGCCCAGCAGGTCGAGCGGCTCGAACAGGGCCTGCCCTTTCTCGCGACGACCGGCAGCGTGGCGCCGTTCTTCGGCTTGTTGGGAACGGTCTGGGGCGTCATGGACGCCTTTCTGAACATCGGCCTCCGTGGGGCGGGGAACATGACGGCCGTCGCTCCGGGGATCGCCGAGGCGCTGGTGGCGACGGTCGCGGGCCTGGCGGTCGCGATCCCGGCAGTCATGGCGTACAACTTCTTCGTCTTCGAGATCAAGTCGCTGGCCGACGAGCTGTCCCATTTCTCGTCGGAGCTCATGAACGTCATCATCCGGGAGAGGCGGATCTGAGATGCCCAGTCGCCTGCGCCGCGAGCCGCGCTTGATGGCCGAGATCAACGTGACCGCGCTGATCGACGTCATGACGGTGTTGCTCGTCATCTTCATGATCGTGGCGCCGATGGCCCAGTCGGGGATGGAGGTGCGCGTGCCCCGCACCGAAGCGGCGCCTCTGCCCTCGGCTGAAGCGGCGGTGGTGACCCTCGACCGCGCGGGACGCGTCTTCGTCGACCGGGTCGAGGTGCGGCCCGAAGCCCTGGGCGACGTGATGGCCCAGGTCCGGACGAGCCGCGGCATCCAGCGCGTGTACGTGCAGGCCGATGAGGCGGTGTCGTACGGTCAGGTCGCGGGCCTCATGGGTCAGATCCGGGAAGCGGGATTCGAGAACGTCGGCCTCGTATTCGAGCCGCCGCCAGCTGCGAGCGAGCGCTGATATGGGCCGCGCATTCCTCGCTTCGGTTCTGCTGCATGCGCTGGCGTTCGTCATAGCCGCGCTGCTGGGGATCGTGGGAGGGGCCGTCCCCCGTTCGCTGCCCCCGGTCTATCAGGTCCAGCTCGTGTCGGCCGCCGAGCTCTCGAGGATCCCGACCCGCCCGGAACCCCGACCCGAGGAGTCGGTAGAAGAAGAAGCACCGCCCGAGCCGGAGGACGTCGAAGAAATCCCCGCCCCCGAGGCGCCGCCGCAACCGCGGCCCGGAGGACCGCGCGAGCCCACGCCGCGACCGGGGCCCGAAGCGGCCCGCAACGTGGGTAGCGGAATGTCGATGTCGCTCGAGGGCCGGCCGTTTGCCTTCGACTGGTACCTGGAACAGCTGATTCGCAAGGTGAGGAGCAACTGGCGTCCCACGACCTCGATCCTGCGGACCACGATTCACTTCCGGATCGACCGGTCGGGCATCATCCAGGAGGTCGAGGTCGAGCGCTCGAGCGGGAACTTCCTGTTCGACCAGGCGGCGGTGCGGGCGATCGAGGCGGCCAACCCGATGCCGCCTTTGCCGCGGGAGTACGATGGCGATTGGTTGGGGGTCTACCTTGACTTCGACATGCAGGCTCGCCTTTCGCAGTAGCCTTCCCCTGGCAGGCCTCCTGGTGCTGGTCGCGGCGCTACCGGCGCGCGCTCAGCAGGAGGTCCGGCTCAGAGTCGAGGGCTACGTCGACGAGACGATCAATATCGCGATCGCCGATCCAGTGCCGGCGTCCGCCGCCGCGCGCACTGTGGCCGAGATCCTGGCCTTCGATCTCGAGTTTTCGCTCCGCTTCAACGTGCTCGAGGGACGTGCCCAGGCGGGGGTGGTTCAACGCGGCTCGGACGTCGACTATGCCTCGTGGGCGGTCTTCGGCACCCAGTATCTCGTGACCACGCATCTCGATCCTACCGGCGCGGGGTACGCCGCCCGGATCGAGGTTCACCACGTTCCGTTCGAGCGAAAGATCCACGATCTGACGGCCGCCCTGCCCGATCACGAGAGCGCTGGCTTCCGCGCCGCCGTGCACCAGATGTCCAATCGCATCATCAAAGACTTGACGGGCGAGGACGGGATCGCCGAGACCCGCGTCGCATTCGCGAGCCGCCGGCGCGGCGACAAGGAGATCTACGCCATCGACTACGACGGCCATAATCCGAACCGGATCACCAGCCTCGACACGATCAGCATGACGCCGGACTGGCGGCCCGACGGCGCGGAGATCTGCTTCACCACATTCGTGACCGGCGACCCGGATCTCTATTGCTCGTCCTCCGGAGGCGGGGGCGCGCGGCCCATCAGCAACCACAAGGGGCTCGACATGGCCCCGGCCTGGGCGCCTGACGGTCGGCGGCTGGCGCTGACGCTGACCAAGGACGGAAACGCCGAGATCTACGTTCTCGATGTGGGTGGGCGGCGCTTGCGGCGAGTCACCTACAACCTGGGAATCGACACCGGTCCGAGCTGGGCGCCCAACGGCCGGCAACTCGTCTTCGAGTCGGACCGCACAGGGATCAGCCAGATATGGGCGATGGACGCCGAGGGGGCGAACCTGCGGCAATTGACGTTCGGCGGCGAGGCCCACTCGCCGGAGTGGTCACCGTTCGGCGACCGGATCGCCTATGTCGAGCGGGTCGGGGGTCGCTTCCAGGTCGCTACGATGGGGGTCGATGGCCGCGGCCGCACCATCCTCACCTCGATCGGCGAGAACGAGGATCCTACGTGGTCGCCGGACGGGTTGCACCTCGCCTTCAGCTCGAATCGGCGGGGGGGCTCCGACATCTACACCATGGATTGGGACGGCCAGAACATCCGGCAGGTCACCCGCGGGGCCGGGTACGTGAGCCCCAGCTGGTCGCCGCGGCTGGCGCGCGCGTCCCGTTGAAGACCCGGCGCAGTGGCGTATCTTTAAGATTCAGCGAGTTTTCGGGCGCAGTGGGTCGATCAGGCGGACTGCCCATGACAACCCAGGAGGGGAGAAACGGATGAGGACGAGCAAACTCTGCGCGGTGATGGTGCTGGCATTGGCAGCCGGGCTCGCGCTTTCGGGCTGCTCGAAGCGGCAGCCGGAGACCGAGGACGTCGCACGTAGTCAGCCGCCTGAGACGGTGGTCGACCAGCCCGATACGGGCGAGGACATGCGCGACGCCGAAGAGGAGGCGATGCGCGAGCGGGCGATGGCATCGATCCAGGCGCCGATCTACTTCGACTTCGACCGGTCGGAGCTCAAGACCGAGGCGCGCGAAGTGCTCAACCAGAAGGCCGAGGCCATGCGGCAATATCCCGACATCCGGATCCGCATCGAGGGCCACTGCGACGAAAGGGGCACGGTGGAGTACAACCTGGCCCTCGGCGAGCGACGGGCCGAGGCCGCGCGCGCGTACCTGATCGACCTCGGCATCGACCCCGACCGGATGACCACCGTGAGCTACGGCGAGGAGCGGCCCGCGGTTCCGGAGAGCAACGAGGCGGCATGGGCCCAGAACCGGCGCGACGATTTCGTCCCGCTCGGCGTGTGAGCGGCCGGTCGTCCAGTCTCCTCTGGCTGGCGCTGGCCCTCGCGGCCAGCGCCGGCTGCGCGACGCGGGGCGACGTCGACTACCTCTCCGAGGAGCATCAGCAGATCACCCAGCGTCAGACCGAGCTCGATCAGCGGATCAGCGCGCTCGAGCAGACGATGGCGCAGATCCATGACTTGCTCCAGGGGATCCGGGCGGACTTCCGCGCCGATCTGAGCGCCATGAGCGCCCAGGTCGGGGCGCTGGAGAGCGCCGTCCGCGGAACGGAGAGCCGGATCGAGCAGCTCCGCACGTATACGCCGCCCCCGCCCCCTCAGCCCATGCCCGGGGACACGACGGCGGTGGAAGACATCAGCGAGCTCGAGCTGTACAACGCCGCGGTGGCCGATTACACCCAGCAGCGCCTGGATCTCGCTCAGCGCGGCTTCCAGGAGTACGTGCGCCGCTTCCCCGACGGCCCCAGCGCCGCCGACGCCCAGTTCTGGGTCGGCCAGATCGCCTTCGACCAGGGGCGCTACGACCAGGCGATCACCGAGCTGCGCGTGGTCGTGTCGCGGTATCCCGAGTCCTCGAAGGCTCCGCTCGCCCTGCGCAAGATCGGCGACGCCTTCAGCGCGATGGGGCAGGAGGACCAAGCCGGCGAAGCCTACCGTGAGCTGATCGAACGCTATCCCAACTCCCAGGAGGCGCAGAACGCCCGCCGAGAGGTGGGCGCCTAGCCTCCCACGAGATGCGGTGTCCCTTCTGCGGAAACGTCGACGATCGGGTCGTCGACACGCGGGCGAGCAAGGAAGGACGGGCGATCCGCCGCCGCCGTGAGTGTCTGGGGTGCGCTAAGCGCTTCACGACGTACGAATCGATCGAGCTCTTCCCCCGGCATGTGATCAAGCGTGACGGACGGCGCGAGCCGTACGACCGACCCAAGCTTCTCTCCGGCATCCTTACCGCCTGCGCCAAGCGGCCGGTCAACATGGAGACGATCGAGAGCATCGTGGATCGCATCGAGGAACGGATGGACGAGATGGGCTGGCTCGAGGTGCAGAGCTCCTGGTTGGGGGAGCGCGTCATGGAGGATCTCCAGAAGGTCGACGAGGTCGCGTACGTGCGTTTCGCTTCGGTCTACCGGCAGTTCCAGGACGTGACCGAGTTCATGAACGAGCTCAAGGGGCTCTCGAGCACCGAGGCGGCGGACTCCGGCGACCAGGATCGGAAAGCAACGTGATCCCCCGCCCCGAGCCCGAGTCCACGATGACGTTCCTCGAGCATCTCGAGGAGCTGCGCCGGCGGCTCCTGTGGAGCTTGAGCGCGGTCGCGGTGGGCGCCGTGGTGGGATTCTTCCTGACGTCGCAGTATGGGATCATCAGCTTCCTCTCGCGGCCCATCCGGCCGCTCCTCGAAGACGGGCGGCTCGCTTATCTCCACCCGACCGAACCGTTCATGGTCACCCTCAAGGTCGGGTTCTTCGTCGGCGTGATCCTCGCCTTGCCGATCATCTTCTGGCACTTCTGGCGCTTCATGGCGCCCGGTCTGGTCGAGCGCGAGAAGCGGATCTTCATCCCGGCGCTCCTGACCTCGATCTTGCTCTTCCTCGGGGGCGCCGCGCTCGCCTTCTTCTGGGTGCTGCCCTACGGGCTACGGTTCTTCTTCAGCTTCGCCCAGGGCTCGCTCCAGCCGGTGATCACGATCAACGAGTACTTCTCCTTCGCCATTCAGGTCACGCTCATGTTTGGCCTCGCGTTCGAGACGCCGCTCGTCATCGTCGTCCTGACCTACATCGGGATCCTCTCACCCCGCACGCTTCGGAAGTACCGGCGACACGCGATCGTGGTGATGGCGATCCTGTCGGCTGTCCTCACGCCGACGGCCGACATCGTCAGCATGGGGGCGATGTTCGTTCCGCTCTATCTGCTGTTCGAGTTGAGCGTTCTCGTGGCGGGTGTGATCGAGCGCCGTCGTGAGCGCGCCCGGAAGCTGGCGCTGAGGACCACCGATGCCTAGGCGCCACTGGATCGTTTGGCTGACGGCGGGCCTCGCCCTGAGCTGGGCGTCGACCGCCAAGGCGCAGGAACCCACCGAAGAGGAGATGCAGCAGCTGCTCGGGGCCCTTCGCGACTCGGTGGCCGCGCTCGAACAGGCCGCGCCGGAACGGACAGCCGCGCGCGGCGATACGTTGGGTGGCGCGATCCCACCGGCCGATCCCCTCTACAACCAGCTCCTCCAGGGCACCGCCGACACGCTGGCGCCCGGGCAGGGGCCGATCCTCTACCGCGGTCAGCGCCTCGTCTTTTACCCCGAGTCCGAGGTCATCGTCCTCGAGGGACAGGCCGGAGCCGAGCAAACGGGCACCGGGCTCGAGGCCAACCGAATTCTCTATCGCCCCCGCGAAGGGATCGTCGAGGCCTTCGGCGCGGCGACCGTGAGCCGGGGCCCCTCGGAGCTCGGCGCCGACTCGCTGTTCTACGACCGTGAGACCGGCGTGGTGGCGACGTTCGGGGCGTCGCTCTTGCGCGAAGGCCAGTCTCAGACCCAGGGCTTCGACCTGCGCTACGACCTCGACCGCCGCAGCGGCCTGCTCGGAGCGGGGACGACGGTCCACGCGCCCTGGATCCTGGTCGGAGACCAGATGAGCAAGGTCGGCGAGCGGACGTTCCTCGTCAGCGAAGGCCACTTCACGACGTGCGAGTTGGGTGATCCGCATTATCGGTTCGTCAGCGACGAGATCAAGCTCCGCAGGGAAGACGTGATCGTGGCCTCGCCCGTCGTCCTCTACTTCTCGGACATCCCTGTCTTCTACCTGCCGTGGTACGTCGAGCCGGTGACCCGGGGGCGGCATTCGGGGTTCCTCCGGCCCAGGATCGGGATCAGCACGCTGATCTTCGGAAGCGGCCGCGAACGCAACATCCAGGACCTCGGCTACTACTACTCGTTCGGCGACTACGCCGACGCCACGCTCGCCGCGGACTGGTACACCGAGTCGCGCTTCATCGCCCGCTTCGACGCCCGCTATAACCTGCGCTACAGCTTCCAGGGAGACGCCGGCATCGAGCAGGTGTGGAACCGGCTCGACGATTCGACTTCGCGGCTCATCCGTCTGCGTCACGATCACACGCTGGGACGCGACAGCCGGGCGTCGGTCGACGTCAACTGGTCGAACAGCCGGTCGTACCTGCGGCGCAACTCGTTCGACCCCCAGGAGATCCTCCAGCGGTCGTTCCGCTCGGCGGCGAACTACACGACGCGCTTCGACTGGGGCGCGCTGGTGGCGGGCTCGGATGCCGACTTCCGGCTCGACGTCAATCGCACCGACTACCGGCCGGCCGACGTCCGGCTGTCGATCAACTCGCGGCCACTGTGGGGGGCGAGACCGGTGGGTAGCGGCGAGGCCACCGAGCGGCCCTGGTGGCAGTCGCTCCAGTACAGCGGCAACGCGCAGGGGGTCCTCCGGGTGTCCCGCGCCGAGGTGGACAGCGCGGGCAATCCGCTGACCAGCATCCCGGTGGACTCCCTGGGGCGGCCGATCGAAGGGGACGTCGAGACGATCACCAATCAGCAGGAGGGGCGCTTCAACTTCACGCTGAGCGGGCCCCTGAACCTCCTCGGGATGTTCAACACGACGCCATCGCTCTCATACGGCGCGACCCTCCTCAACGATAGGCTGTCCGAAGGGGAGAAGTTCGGCGGCCAGGGCCGGCTCAATGCAGCCCTGAACCTCAGCACGCGGTTCTTCCGGATCTTCCGCCGCCCGATCGGACCTTTCCTCGCGATGCGCCACACGATGGCGCCGAACATCGGCGTCACCTACGCCCCCAAGCCCAACTTCTGGGGCGCCGCGAGCCAGGAGACGACGAACCTTCGGGAGAACTTCTTCATCAACCTGAGCCTGACCCAGGACGTGGACGTCAAGCTCCCGGTGCGGGAGGACGACCGGGAAGCGCAAGACGTCCCCGACGACACGCTCGCCCCGGCTGACACGCTGGCGCCGGCGGACACGCTCGCCCCAGCCGACACGACCGCCGCGGTCGCTGAGGAGGCGGAGCCCGGGGCCGAGCAGGCCGAGGCGCCGACCCGCACCGTCAACCTCCTCAACATCTCGAACTCGCTCGCCTTCGACGTGACCAAGGAGCGCGAGCCGGACCAGATCGGCTTCTCGGACCTGGTCACCCGCATCACGTCCGGGCTCGGGGAGGGGTTCAACGTCTCGGCGTCGTTCCTCCACAACCTCGTTGAGCGGGATGCCGAGGGTCACGAATCGTTCTCACCATTTCTGTCCAGCATCACGACCGATTTCTCGATCAGCAGAGGCGGCGGGCGGACCGTCGCCCGCGAACGGGAGTTCGTGGAGGAAGACGTAAAGGCGGGACGGGGCGACGAGGAACAGGTCGAGGAGGCGAAGGAGGGTCTCAGCTCCGACCTCCCGGTCGAGACCGGATTCGGGCCCTGGTCGCTCAACCTGACCCACTCCTGGTCGCGGCTGCGCGAGGGGGAAGGGAACCGGCAGAGCCTGTCGATCGGATCGCGGCTATTGCCGACCCCGTCCTGGAGCTTGAGCTACCAGACCAACTACGACATCACAGACAAGAAGTTCCAGGGGCAGACTCTCTCGCTCATCCGCGAGCTCCACGACTGGACGGCGAGCCTCAACGTCAACTTCTTCCCGTCAGAGCCGCAGGACCGGGTTCTCGTCTCCTTCTCCGTGTACCTGACCGAGGCCCCGGACCTCCAGATCCCGTATCGCGTGCGCCGTGAGTGAGGGCGGTCCCCTTCGGCTCGACGGCCGCGGGCTGACGCTCGAGGACGTCGAGCGGGTAGTCCGAGCCCGCGTCCGGGTCGAGCTCTCCGAGGACGCGCGCCGCCAGATGGAGGAGAGCCGCGCGGTGGTCGAGCGCGCGCTCGCGGCCGGCGGGGTCGTCTACGGCGTGACGACCGGCTTCGGCCGGCTGAGCGATGCCGTCATCGAGCCCGGCGAGCGGCGCGCGCTCCAGGTGAACCTTCTACGGAGCCACTCGACCGGGGTCGGGGAGCCGTTTCCCGAGGACGTCGCCCGGGCGGTCATGCTCCTTCGCGCGAATACCCTGGCCGGCGGGCGCACCGGGGTACGGCCGGTCGTCTGCGAGCGGCTCCTCGAATGCCTGAACGCGGGAGTCTTCCCGCGCATCCCGTGCCAGGGGTCGGTCGGGGCGAGCGGCGACCTGGCGCCCCTCGCCCACCTCGGGCTCGTCCTGATCGGCGAGGGCGAGGCGTGGGGCGGAGAGGGGTGGAGGCCTGCGGGAGAGGTCCTCGAGAAGCACGGCATCCTGCCGCTCCAGCTCGAGGCCAAGGAAGGGATCTCGCTGGTCAACGGGACGCAGGTCATGACGGGGGTCGGCGCCCTGGTCCTCCTCGGGGCCGAGCGGCTGGTCGATGCGGCCGAGGTGGCGGGGGCCATGTCGCTCGAGGCGACGCGCGGGACGCGGGCGGCCCTGCGGGCGGAGATCCACGACGCACGGCCCTACCCCGGCCAGCGGGCGTCTGCGGCGCGCCTGCGCGAGCTCCTCGGTGAGACGAGCGAAATCGCCGCATCGCACGTCGGGTGCGGGCAGATCCAGGATGCTTATTCGCTGCGCTGCATGCCCCAGGTACACGGCGCGGTGCGCGACGCCCTGAGCTACGTCCGCTGGGTGCTCGCGATCGAGATCAACGCGGCGACTGACAATCCGCTGGTGTTCGCCGACCGGGATGCGGAGGGGGACGCGATCGTGTCGGGCGGCAACTTCCACGGCGCACCCGTCGCCGCCGCACTCGACTTCCTCGCCATCGCGCTCACCGACCTGGCGGCGATCAGCGAACGCAGGGTCGAGGCCCTGCTCGATCCCGCGCGCGGAGGCCATCCCCCGTTTCTCGCCGCGCGGCCGGGCCTCCAGTCGGGGTTCATGATGCATCAGGTAACGGCCGCGGCGCTCGTCTCAGAGTGCAAGGGTCTGGCCCACCCGGCGAGCGTTGACACGATCCCCACCTCCGCCAACAAGGAGGACCATGTCTCGATGGGCGTCTGGGCGGCCCGCAAGGCATCCCAGATCCTGGCCAATGCCGAGCGGGTGGTGGCGATCGAGCTCCTCGCGGGGGCCCAGGGCATCGATCTGCTGCGGCCGTTACAGACCAGCACGCCCCTGGAACGCGCGCATGCGACGCTTCGCGAGCGCGTACCGCCGCTCGAGGAAGACCGTCCGGGGACGCCGGACATCGAAACCGCCGCCGTGCTCATCCGCTCAGGCCGACTGGCGCAACTGTAACAATTCGTTCAGCTTCTATCGGATCGTTACTCCGGATAACGGCCGAATAACGTCCCCTCCGTATAATGATGTCAGGTCCGTTGGTAGTCTTCGACGTTCGGGTCGCGTGAGCCCTCGTCCGTCACGCCCGTCGAAGGATCGTAAGCGATTGATGCGCAAT
>JBHEOA010000065.1:0-36592 GCA_046261835.1 Gemmatimonadota bacterium | reverse complement strand
GGCAACGAGGAAGAAGCTCGGATATCGCTCGCCAGAGCGACCGAGGTCGCTCCCGACTTCGCGCCCGCGCACATGGCGCTCGGCAACTCCTACGTCCTCGAGCCGCGCCACCTCGCCCGCGCCCAACAGGCGATGGAAAGGGCCGTTCAGCTCGAGCCCGACGAAGCCGTGCCGCACGATCTCCTCGGCGACACTACCGCGGCCAGGGCAACCTGGAGCAGGCGGCCGCGGAATACACGCAGTCAGGCGGCGTTCGGCGTCTATCGCGCGCTCGTGAGCGTCCACGAGGGTAACACTCAGGCCGCCGTTCAGGAGCTCGAGGCGCTCGTCGCAGCGATCGATGGAATGAGCATTCCCGAGCCGCGCGGCATCAAGATCTTCGCGCTCCAGACGATGGCCGATATCACCCTCCACGAGAAGATCCTGGCCGAAGCGCAACGGGCGCTCGAACACCGAAACGCCCTGTTGACCGAGCAGGCGGAGCAGGTCGGAACGGAGGTGGCGCGCCGCAACGCTCGCGCGGCCATCGCCCGGCGAGGGAGAGCTCGCCGCCGCCCGGGGCGATTACGCGACCGCGACCAGCCAGGCGAATGAGGCGATGTCGATCCTCGAGCCGGGCACGGATCCGCAGCGCAACGAGCCGGCCCACGAGCTGCTCGCGATCGTGAGTCTCGAGCAAGGCGCGTACGACGAAGCCGCCTCGCACTTCGCGCAAGCGGACCCGGACGATCCTTACGTCGCCTACCATTGGGGGCTAGCGCTGGAGGGCGCCGGCAAGACGCAGGAAGCGAGAGTGCAGTACCAGAAGGTCGCCGACTACAACTTCAACAGCCCGGGATTGGCCCTGATCAGAAGGGCTGCGATCGAGAAGCTCGGCTAACCGACGCGCGCTTGGCCGCGGGGGCGTGCCGGAACCGTGGGCACGCCCCCCGGCGCGCTATATTCGCGACGTGGCCGAGACGTCGTACGCCCACCGCGATGTGCTCCAGAAGCTCGGGATCAAGCCCGGAATGCGGGTCGCCCTCGAGGGGCCGGTTCCGGAGGAGCTCGGCGACCGCGTGCGGTCGATGGAAGAGGTCGAGGTCGTCGATCCAGGAAGCGAGCCCGCCCACGTCGTGCTCTATCGCCTGGCCGACCTCGGTGACGCCAAGCCCACGCTGGCCCGGCTCCGCAAGGCGATTGTCCCCCACGGCGCGATCTGGGTCCTGACCGCCAAGAAGGGGGCGCCCGACTACGTCAAGCAGGAAGCGTTGATCCCCCTGGGCAAGGCCGTGGGTCTCGTCGACAACAAGATCGCGAGCGTGGACGAGGCGACGAGCGCGATCCGCTTCGTGATCCCCCTCGCCCAGCGCGAGCGCGTCAAGTCCGGCCCCGAGCTATGAGGCGTCAGCGACGCCGACGTCTGGCCGAGGGCCCCAGCACCTTCTGGTACTCGATCCCACCCTTCTCGACCTGATCGAGGGTGCACTCGCGCGGCAGCTTGTCGGGCCGCCAGCGGACGAAACCGGTCCCGTGGCGGAAACGGCCGCCGGTGAAATGATCGTACGTGACCTCGACGACGAGGTCGGGTCTCAGAGGCTCCCACATCGCGGTGCGCTCGGTCGACCAGCGGCTCGGCCCTCCGGGCGCCTGACCGGTGAAGCCCGGCGGCCCGATCAGGCCCTCCAGTCGTTTCGTTAGCTCCTTGCGGTCCTCCTCGCGAATGGCCGATGTGAACCCCACATGGTGGAGCAACCCCTGATCGTCGTAGAGGCCTAGGAGGAGCGATCCCACGACTTTGCGCTTGCTGGCGTAGCGGAAGCCGCCAACCACGCAGTCGGCGGTCCGCACGCGCTTGATCTTGACCGCCGCCGTTCGCTCACCCGTCCGGTACGGCTGATCGAGCCGCTTGGCGACGACGCCGTCCAGCGACCCACCGGCTGAGGAGAGCCACCGCGCCGCGGCGCGCCGGTCGGTGGTAGCCGGAGAGAGACGCACGGCGCCGCGCGGGTCGAGGAATCGCTCAGCGAACGCCTCGAGCTTCGGCCGACGTTCCGCCAGCGGCCGAGCGAGCTGGGATCGACCGCGCTCGTCGGCCAGAAGATCGAACACGACGAGGAGGGCGGGGGTCGTTTCCGCCAGGAGCTTGATTCGGCTCTCGGCCGGATGGATCCGCTGAAGCAGGTCGTCGAACGACAGCACCTTTCCAACCGGCACGACGATCTCGCCATCGAGCACGAACCGCCGCGCGCCGATCGCGCCCACGGCCTCGGCCACCTCGGGGAAATAGCGGCCGAGCGGCTTCTGGGCCTTCGACTGGAGCTCGATGTCGTCGCCGTCCCGGAACACGATGCTGCGGAAGCCGTCCCATTTCGGCTCGTAGAGCCACCCCTCGCCGGCCGGGATCTCCTCGACCAGCTTCGCCTCCATCGGCGCCAGCGGGGGCTCAACGCCGAGCCGCACGCCCACCCTCGCGCAACGGCTTACGGCGAGTCGCACGCTCGCCCTCCAGCAGGGTCTCGAGATCGAAGCGACTGCGATGCGAGAGTAGCGGCGCCCACAGATCGCCCAACTCCGCGACACGCTCGGGCACGCTCTCGATGTCCAGATCCTCGGTTTCGATCCCCTCCTCGATTTCTTCCCACGTGACGGGCGCCGAAACGGTCGCCCCAGGCCGTGGCCGCACCGAGTAGACCGAGGCGAGCGTCTTGCCCCACGCGTTCTGGTTGTAATCGACGAGGACGCGATTGCGCGGTCGGTCGGCGATTCGGTACCGCGCCGTGACGAGCTCCGGATACAAGGACTCGAGGCTCAGAGCGAACGCCTTCGCCACTTGCCACACCTCCTTCTGGATCGGGGCGCGGACGATCGGAACGTAGATGTGAATACCCCGCGAACCGGTCGTCTTGGCCCAGCTCGGAGCCCCCAGTCCCGCGAGCGTACGATGGACCACCAACGCCGCTTCGCGCACCTGATCGAACCCCGCACCCGGCGTGGGATCCAGGTCGAGGTTCAGGAAGTCGGGCCGATCGACGTCGTCGCAACGCGCGTACCAGGGGTGGAGGTCGATGCATCCGAGGTTCACCATCCATAGAAGAGATGCCGCGTCCTCGACGCGTGGGAAGTCGATCACGTTGCCTGACGCGTGCTCGATAGCGCAGGTCTGGATCCACTCGGGCCGTGGCGAGGGCGTCCGCTTCATGAAGAAGTGCTCGCCCTCGATGCCGTTCGGATACCGCTTCATCACGATCGCCCGGTCGCGCAGGTGCGGAAGGACCGCGTCGGAAACCCCGGCGTAGTATCGAAGGAGATCGCCCTTGACGAGGCGGCGCTGAGGAAAGAAGACCTTTCCGAGGTTGGTGAGCCGGACGGTACGCCGGCCGGCCCGAAGCGAGCACTCGTCACGGTCGCGGGGAATCCGCGAGGCCAGCCGCTCGCTGCCCATGACCCGTCGGGCGGACACGAGCCGCTAGGCCTCGAACACTCGGTAGGGAGGCAGTCCGTGTCGCGCGTGGACGAAGCGCGACACGTTGTAGACCGACGCGCCCCCCGGGGTCCGTCCCTCGGGCGCCCCGTGGTGTGCGTGTCCATGAACGACCGCGCGCACGCCATGGCGATCGAGCGCGCCCGCGAGTCGCGACGTTCCCAAGAGCGGCCAAAGCTCCTGCGGCTCGCCTTCCAGCGTAGCCGAGATCGGGGCGTAGTGGAGCACGCCGACGATCGCGCGACAATCGAGCTTGGTGGTTGCGCTCTCGAGGCGCACCGCCTCGTCGATGCTCTCGCGGATGAATCGCTTGAGCGCCTGCTCGCCGAACGGTTGAACCATTCGCCCGTCGAAGCCGCCGCAAAACCCCTTGGTGCCCACGAAACCGACGTCGCCGATTTCGATGACCGAGGCGTCGAGGAGGCGCACGCCCGCCTCGGCAAGCATCTCGGTCAGTCGCGGCGCCTGGTCGCTCTCGTGATCGTGGTTACCGAGGACGGCGACGATCGGCAGGTCCAGCGCGCCGATGTCGTCGAGGAGAACCTCCATCTCGGCGGGGAGGCCGGTGTCGGTCAGATCTCCACCGAGGATCAGAACGTCGGCTCGCTCCGCCACCCCATCCAACAGCTTCCGCATCGCCCCCGCCGAGTCGGCTCGGCAGTGTAGATCAGCGATGGCCGCGATGCGCATCGTTGCCGACGTCTATTTCGTTGCCGGCGCCCGTTTCCACCATCGCCACGACCCGCGCTTCGGGCGGCCGCGGATCCTCGTAGTCCCAATCGGCGACGTCGATCGCAAAGGCGACGTGGTCGATCACCGTGCCGCGGAAGGCCGTCGCCGGCGGCGGTTCGTCCCACAACCGGAACAGCTCTCCCATCAGCCGTTCGACCAGCTCGCGGGGGACGAGCTGCGCGTGGCCGGGATACGCGTAGAGGAACAGGACGATGTGCCACAGCAGGAGCAGGCGATCGTTCGGCAAGCGCTCGAGGATCCGCTCCCAGTCGATCTCGTCACCGCGAGAGCGAATGAGGTGGGCGACGTCCGCGCCGTCGAAGCGGTCACGCTTGGCGACGAAGAGCTTGGAGGCGATGAGATCCTCGATCGAGATGAGACGCGCGTGAACGCCGCAGATCTCGATCGGACGGCCGCGATCGATCCAGCTGTCGTCGACCTGGAGGATGCGGTTCCCGTTTCCGAAGATCAGGTCGATCAGGTAGGGATCCTTCCATGCCTTGGCCAGCCAGGTGGGATCCCGGAGCTCGGTTTCGAAGTCCTCCTCGGCGAGCGCCCGCAGCGCCGTGTGGACGTCACCGGGACGGAGGAAGAGATCGAGGTCCTTGGTGTTGCGCCAGATGCCGGAGTAGGCGTGGCTCGCGAAGGCTCCCGCGATCAGTACCGGGACGTCGGCCGCCTCGAGGGTGCGGAGCGCTTCGGCGAACAGCTCGGCCTGGCCGGGCTTGAATTCGGCCTCGCCGATGTAGGTAGGGAGATTGCCGACCGGGTTGACGTATTCGTCGCCGGGTGCTGACTTGTCGGCCATCGAGTCAACACTCGCCGGCCGATTCGTCCCGGCCGTCAGGAACCGAACAACGCCACGATCGGTCCTGTGCGTGACTCGGTGCGAACTCCCGCCGGACCGTCACCACCCGAGGAGCCGCTCCACCCTTTCGCGGGTCAGCTGACGCGCGAGCATCCAGCCGGTCGCCACGGCGAGCGCCGTGAACACGAGTCCCCAAACCCAGTCGAGGAGGAGCAGCTTCCCCACCCCGAACATGGCGGCGTAGATGAACGCGGTTCCCAGGAGCCACAGGACGAGACCCTGCTTGAGCCGACCCGTCGGCGCCGGGCCCACGACTCCCGCTGCCTCTCGCACCGGCCCCCACCATCCGGGCGGCCTCACCCGGCGGTAGAACTCGACCAGCTGCTGCATGGTGACGGGCGGTGTGAGGAAGGTGACCGCGATCCAGACGATGGTCGAGCCGATCACGTTGATCACGACTTGGGAGGCGAAGGGAAACGTGGGCCCACCCCACTGCGGCGACATGCCGAGCACCACGCCGATCGCCGATGAAGCGACCATCGCCGCGATCTCGCTCCACGCGTTGACGCGCCACCAGAACCAGCGCGCGAGGTACACGAGTCCGATCCCCGCGCCGAGTGTCAGGAGCAGCAGAAAGAGCTGGGAGATCGACGTGGCGAAGAATGAGATCACGATGCCGATGGCCAGCGCGACGATCGAGGCGATCCGTCCGGCGGCGACGTAGTGGCGCTCGCTTCGGTTGCGAGCGATGAAAGGCCGGTAGAGATCGTTGACGACATAAGCAGCCGAGAGGTTGATGTACGACGTCAGAGTCGACATGAACGCGGCGACGAGCGAAGCCAGCAAGAGCCCGAGGAGTCCAACGGGCAGGAAGTCGACCATCGCCCGCGGGTACGCCAGCTCGGGATCCTCGATTTGTGGATAGATGAGGAGCGAGGCCAGCGCGACCAGGATCCACGGCCACGGTCGGATCGCGTAGTTGGCGACCTGAAACCACAGCGTGCCCAGCACAGCCTCGCGCTCGCTCCGCGAGGCGGCCATTCGCTGGATGACCACCGCTCCACCATCGGCGTTCTTGTTGGCCCACCACTGGAACGTGATCAGGACGAGGAAGGTGGCAATCGCGGTCGATGACCATGTCAGGAGATCGTTCCAGAAGCCGCCACCGCCCGTCGCCGGTACGCTCTCCTCGAGCGCCGGGAGGAAGCTGAGCGACGATTCGTATCCACTCGCCAGCAACCCGTCGATCATCCCGGCGAGCCCGCCGACCTCGCCGACGACAATGACAGCGAGCAGAATCGCGCCGCCCATCATCAAGACGAACTGGAGGAGGTCGGTGACGACCACGCCCCACAGGCCGGACAACGTCGAGTACGCGAGGGTGATCCCCGCCGCGAAGAGCGTCGCCTCGAACTCGCCGACGTCGAACACCACGCCGAATACCTTCACCATCGCGAGCATCACCCAGGCCATCGTCAGACAGTTCGCGTACAGCGTCATGTATACGGCGCGGAAGCCACGCAGGATCGCCGCCGGACGCCCGCTGTAACGGAGCTGGGCGAGCTCCACGTCGGTCATGACCTCGGAGCGCCGCCACAACTGGGCGAAGACGAAGGCCGAGAGGACGCCGCCCAACGCCAGGCACCACCAGATCCAGTTGCGCTGAATCCCGGCGGTGCGGACCCAGCCGGTCACGAGGAGCGGCGTGTCGACCGAGAAGCTCGTCGCCACCATCGAGGTCCCCGCCAGCCACCAGGGGAGGTTGCGCCCGGAAACGAAGAATTCGGCGGTCGATTTCCCCGCGCGGCGCACGAAGTAGAGACCTACAGCGAGAGAGAGCAGGAAGTAGAGGAGGAGGATCGACCAGTCGAGCCAGTGGAGCTGGGCGAAGAAGCGACTGAAGGCATCCATCGCGGGGCCAACCTAGGATCGGCCTAGCGACGCCGCCACCGATCATCCATTCTAGGTCCGATGATGCGCAACCGGATGGTCGTTCGACTGGCTGGCGGCGAGATCCTCAAAGGCTTCTCGCACGACTTCGCCCCGAACAAACCGATCTTCCATCTCCAAACCGTCGGTTCTTCGGGGGAGGTCGGCGACGCTCAGGCGAGCAAGATCGAGGACATCGCGGCGATCTTCTTGAACCAACCGTCTGACCTCACCCCCCGGCGAACAGGAGCCCCTGCCACCACCGGCGGGAGCGCGACCGGTGCACGTAAAGTTCCAATGGGGTGAGGAAGTGGAGGGCCTGACGTACGGTTACGATCCCAAGCGACCCGGTTTCTTCCTGTATCTCACAACACCGCTCGATCGCGTCCACAACCTCGAACGGATGTTCATCGGACGAGGCGCGGTCGAGGAGGTGAAGCTTCTCTAGCGCGAAAGCTTGAGTCGCTGACCGACCCGGATCTGATTGGCGTTGCGGAGCCCGTTGATCGACGCGAGATCGGACACCGACAGGCCGTGCCGCGCGGCGATCGAGCTCAGCGTATCGCCCCGGCGGACGGTGTAGTAGCGCGCGCGCGGGGTCTCACCGGCGGTGTCGTCCATGCTTCGGGTCCGGCGACTGCTCCCGGCCGCCGCGGCCGAGGCGATCTGCATCGGCGCCTCGCGCCCATAGCCGGGCGGCACGCGGAGGACGAATCCCGCGGGGACTCGGCGCTCGCCGCGCCACACCGCGTCGGTGAGAGAGGGGTTGAGCCGCCAGATCCTGTCCGCGCCGATCTGCACCGCTCGGGCGACATCACGCAGCGCCATGGTGCTCGGAAGCGTCACCGTGTCGAACTCGATCGCCCGCATCGTGGTGTGGACTCCGAAATAGCGTTCTGCGTTCTCGGCCACTTCCTGCGCGGCCAGGAACTCGGCGTAGAAGTTCTTGGACGCGAAGCCGAACGCCGGCCCCTGATAATGACGACGGATCGTCATGTAATCGTTGGTTCCCAGCTCGCGGACGGCGCGCCGCATGCCGTAGTAGCCGTGGTTGTACGCGGTCACGGCCACCGGCCACGAGCCCAGCCCGCGGTAGTTGCTCTTGAGTAGCCGGGCGGCTCCCCGCGCGGCCAGGATCGGGTCGAGCCGTTCGTCGACCGTTCGGTCGACCCGCATGTAGAGTCTTCCCGTCCCCGGCATGAACTGCCAGATGCCCGCCGCACCCACGGACGAGCGCGCAGCGATGTTGAACGTCGATTCCACCATGGGGAGCCACGCGAGCTGTTCGGGAACGCCCTCTTCGCGCAGGATCCTGAGGATGTGAGGCCGGTACTGACCGGCGTGCAGGAGACCGCGGTGGAACCGCTCGCGCAAGCCTCGCTGGACCCGGATCCGATCCGCGGCCTGACGCCAGCGCGCCGGGTTCCCCTTGCCTTCGAACGCCTCGTAGACGTCCTCGTAATCGCCGCTCAACGTGCGAGGGTCGGGATTCCGGGCCGCCAGGTCGAGGAGGATTCTGCGGGTGCGCGCGACGATCGCTTGCTGCTCCGCCTCGTTCTCCCGGTACTCCTCCGCGACGTCGGATCTCTCCTGGTGGATCTTCTCGTAGACGATCGACAGGTCGTCGCGATCGTGGAAGACGACCTCGTCTTCACTCCACTCGCCGTAAACCTTCTTCCAGAAGTCGACCGCGGGCTCGAGCCCGGGGTACAGCGGGAACGGGGTGCTCGGACGCTGCTGGGGAAACGCGGCGCTGACCGCGAACGTAGTCAGGATGAGACCGAGGACGGCCGCGACCATGTATGACCAGGAACGGTTCGAACGCATCGAAGGCTTCATACCCAACCGCTTCCCTTGCAGGTCCCGTACCACTTCAAACGCGAATCGGGAGTCGTCCGGTTGCGGGGAGAGCGCCCCTCAGGAAGGCGATCGCGGAGCGCTGGCTCGCGGGGTCCTCTCCGTACGTCCAGACGATGCGAGATGGGGCCTGTACCTCTCGAACGATACGCGGGTTCGAGAAGACGATCAAGACAGACTCGTCGGCGCGCGACAACACCGTTTCGACCGCTTCTCGACCGAGCGTGGAGAGGCCCGGGCGGTTCTTCCACGCCCGGACCGGGCTGAAGACAGCGCACGCCACCCACGCCCGCTCTGCGCGACGACGAGCCTCTTGGATCGAGGCGCGGACCGCCTCCGTGTCGCCGGTCGTGTCGATGACGAGGAGCTGCCCGGCGGCTTCGGGCGCGAGATCGTCCGCGAGTACGACGTCCCGCGGGCCGATTCCCCCATCGAGGATCACGATCCATTGCGCCCGGTCGGCCCACGCTACTCCGGCAGGCGGCTCGGGCGGCTCGGCGGTGAGCGCCTGGGCCGCCACCGCTTCGGCGAGGGGTGCGGCGCCGACCCCGGAACGCGGGGTCAGCGGTTCGCCGGCGCCCGCCCAGCGCTTGAGGTCGAAGAGGCGGGTGAGCGACCGGTCGATCCGCCCACGGTCGAGTCGGCCGTCACGCAGCGCCGCCGCGAGGCCGGCGTGAACGCGCGGCGGATCGGGCGGATAGAGGAGCCAGTCGACGCCGGCTTCCAGCGTTCGGATGGCGGCCGTTTCGGGCGCCTCTCCGGTCACCGCGCCCATCATCAGCGCGTCGCTGCACGCGAGCCCTCGGAAGCCCATCTCGTCCCGCAGCAGGCCCGTGACGATTGCGGGCGAGAACGTGGCCGGCCGGTCGCGGGCGCCGTCGGGCTCGAGCGCGGGGAACGCGACGTGCGCCGTCATGACCAGCCGCGCTCCGGCCTCGAGCCCGGCGCGGAACGGCACCAGGTCTGCGCGGTCGAGTGTCGCCCGGTCGGCCTCGACAACCGGTAGCGTCTCGTGGCTGTCCACCGTTGTCCTACCGTGGCCCGGAAAGTGCTTGACGGTCGCAGCCACGCGCGCCGATTGAAGTCCCTCGACCGTCGCCGCCACGATCCCCGCGACGCGTTCAGGGTCCTCGCCCGCGGCGCGCGTTCCCACGATCGGGTTGGCGGGCTCGTCGGCGAGATCAGCGACCGGGACGTAGTTGACGTGGAAGCCGCTCGCGCGCATCTCGCGCCCGACCGCCAGGCCGACCGCTCGCGCCAGCGCGGGATCGCCGGCCGCGCCGAGCGCCATGATGGAGGGAAAGATCGTGGCGCCGCGGGGGAACTGCTGGCCGAACCCGCGCTCGAAGTCCCCAGTGGCGAGGAGCGGAATCGGGCTCGCGTCCTGGGCCTCGGCGAGAAGCTCCTCGACCGCCGAAAGGTCTCCCCCGAACACGATGACGCCGCCCCAACCGTGGCGCGCCAGGTCGGCGAGGAACACCTCGCGCGCCCCGGCGTCGCCGGCGTACTCGCGGAGGACTACGCAGACGAGCTGCCCGACTGCCTCCTCGGGCGAGATCGCGGATGCCGCCGGGATCCGGTCGCCTCCACTCATGGAGCCGCCGCCCGGACGCGCCGAGTCGAATCCTCGACACGTGAGCGAAGCGTCGAGGGGTCGACGGGGGGCGGGTAGGTCAGCTTGCCACACCGCGCCGGGTGTCGGGCCCCCGTCACCGTCGGCATATTGACATAGCGCCCCAGGGCACTCTCGTAGGCGAGGATCGCGAAAGCGACCGCCTCCTTGAATCCCCCGTCCATCCCCCGCTCCTCGATCGGCACGACCCGACGGGGAGCGAGCCGGTCGGCGAGGCCTTCCATGAGAGTCTGGTTCCGCCGGCCGCCCCCGGCCACGATGATCTCGGCATCGACGGGAACCGCCGGGGTGCCCGCCGCGCCTTCGACCGCGCGGGCCACGCTCTCGACCGTCAGCGCGGCCGCTGTTGCGAACCGCTCCGCTACCGCGACCTGATCGAGCCCTTCCAGCGGACCGAAGTGACGCTCGATGAAAGCGCCGCCGAATCGCTCCCGACCGGTGGACTTGGGGGCTGGCCAGCCGAAATACGGGTCGGCGAGCGCGGCCGCGAGCCGCCGCGGGTCGACCCGCCCCTGAGCCGCCACGCGGCCCCCCTCGTCCCGCGGCGCGTCGAGGAGCCGCCTGGCGAGGCCGTCGAGAACGATATTGGCCGGGCCGGTGTCGAAGGCGAGGACCTCGTCCCGGTCCGCGCCCGGCGGGAGCAGAGTCACGTTGCCGATGCCGCCCAGGTTGAGGCAGACTCGCCACTGAGTCGCGTCGGTGAACAGGAGCCAGTCGACGTAGGGGACGAACGGGGCGCCCTCGCCTCCGGCGGCGATATCGGCGGGGCGGAAGTCGGCCCACACCGGACACCCCGTGCGCTCGGCGATCTCGGCGGGCTCGCCGATCTGGAGCGAGACGGCGGCGCGGCCGCGCTCGGCGCGCGGGTCGTGCCAGATCGTCTGCCCATGGCTGCCGATCAGTGCGACCTGGGTGGAGGCGACGCCTGCCGCCTCGATCGCCGCGCTGGCCGCCTCGGCGAAGACGACCGCCACCTCGGTGTGCGCGCTGGCGAGATCCGGCACCGTCATCCGTTCCGGTTCTCGCAGGCGTGCGGCGAGCGTCTCGTGGTAGGGACGCGAAGCGGTCCCCAGAACCTCCCAGCGGAGGGGACCGCCGTCGGCGTGTGACAGGCGACAGCACGCCGCGTCGACGCCGTCGGCGGAAGTCCCCGACATGAGGCCGACCACGAGGATCGGTTCGCCCGGGTCGCTTATGAGCGGACTTCCTGCCAGGGGAGACACGGCCGACAAACTAGCCTCGTGAGCTCCAACCATCTTTCGCGTAGCGGGTCACGAAACCTTATGGGACCCCATCGGGTATTACGGCTCGAACATCGAAACAGAAAGCGCTACCGTCGTCGAGAAAAGAAACCGCGGCCCCGCGGCGGTGGCGTCAGAAGGCCCCCTCTCTGAGGGGGCCTTCGTTTTTCGTGGACCGTTCCTCCTTCCCGGACCGTTCTTCCATAGACCGGATCCCGACCTTGCGGCCCGACGCCAAAGAGCTACGATACCGTCGAACACCTCACCGGAAGGAGGAGGGGATGAGCATTCACAAGGTCATCGAGGTGATCTCGCAGTCCGACAAGAGCTGGGAAGACGCTGCGCAGAGAGCGGTCGTCGACGCGGCCCGCACGCTCAAGGGCATCAAGACGATCTACATCAAAGACATTCAAGGCATCGTCGAGGGGGATCGGATCGTGCGCTACCGAGTCAACGCCCAGATCACCTTCGAGGTCGGCGAGTGAACGATATCGACTGAGTCCGCGGGGTTGAGCGGACCGCCGGCTCACTCACCCCACGCCTTCCGCAGGAACCCGCCGGCCTCCTCCAGCCGTCGCTCCGCCTCCTCGCGGCCGATGTCGAGACGATGCATGACGAGCGCCGTCTTGACGCTTCCGCCCGCCGCGGCGAGGAGGTCGCCCGCGTCTCCGTACTCCAGGCCCAGAAGATCGCGCAAGATCCGGCGCCCCCTGTCCTCGAGCTTGGCCGAGGTCACCCGCAGGTCGACCATCCGGTTCCCGTAGGTCTTGCCCAGCCCGATCATCGCCGCGGTCGTGATCGAGTTGAGGACGAGCTTTGTGGCCGTGCCGGCCTTCATGCGGGTCGAGCCGGTCACCACCTCGGGGCCCGTCAGCGGCGCGATCACCAGGTCGACCTCGCGGGCGATCGGGATGTCTGCGCTCGGCACGCAGGTTAGAAAGATCGTCGTCGCCCCGCGCCGGCGCGCTTCCTCGAGGGCGCCGATCACGAACGGCGTGGTCGATCCCGCGGCGATCCCCAGGACCACGTCCCTTTCGCCGACCGCTCGCTCGGCGAGCGCCGCAGCGCCGTCCCCGGCCACATCCTCTGCCCCTTCCACGGCGCGGACGAGGGCGTCGTAGCCACCGGCGATCACGCCTTGCACCATTGCGGGGTCGGTGCCGAAGGTGGGCGGGCACTCGGACGCGTCGAGGACACCGAGGCGGCCGCTCGTTCCTGCGCCGACGTAGATCAGCCGCCCTCCGCGCCGGAACGCCTCCACCACGAGCTCCACCGCTCGTGCGATCGCGTCGAGCACCTCGCCCACCGCCTCGAACGCCAGCGCGTCCTCGGCATGGATCCGCTCGACGACGGCGCGCGCATCGAGCGTGTCGATGTCGGCGGTGCGCGGATTGGCCTTCTCGGTGAGAAGGTGTGACCGATCCTGGATCAAGCGATTAAGGAAAGTCGAGCACGTCGATCCGAACCGTCTTGGAGACGGTGACCTCGCGAACGCTCGACTCGCGCGCCGTGACCCGGATCCGCGGATCCTTCAAGATGGGGATCGAGAGCCGCGCGACCCTCTGGCTCCGCGAGGTCAGGACGACCTGGCCCTCGCCCAGGAACTCCTCCCCCACGTTCGCCTTCTCGAAGACGAACGTCAGGGGATAGACGGCCTCGTCGATGTCGACGATGCGGGCCTCGATCGCGACGACCTTCTTGTTCTCGATCTGGTTGGGGGCGACGACCGTGAAGTCGAAAACCTCACGTTCCGAAGCCAGCGGTCCGTCGGAACAGGCGAAGGTCGCGGCAGCGAGCGCGAGCCCGGTGAAGATCCAGCGCCTCATGGGGCGTCCTCCTCGGAAGGGTGAGTGGTGGGAGACCCGTCGAAACGAGAAACCATGCGTCCGTCGACCCAGTTTACGGCTTGGCCCGGCTCGCGCCGCCGTCGGTCAGGTAGTGGAGGATGTCGAACTTGGTGACGATGCCGACGAAGTGCTGCCCCCGCCGGACCAGGAGGGCGTTGTCGCCGGTCGTAAAGTGGCGCAGGATCGCCTCCATATTGGCGCCTTCGTCCACCGTGGGAAACGGGGCCTCGAGGAACTGGTCGAGCGGCTTGTCGAGCGCGTCGGGGTCGGCCAGGACCTTGGTCAGGAGGGCCCCTTCCGAGAGTGAGCCTTTTTGCTCGTTCTCCTCGATGACCGGGACCTGGCTCACGTTGTACTTCTCCATGAGGGCGAGCGCCTCGCGCACCGTGGCCCGCGGCTCGATCATAATGATCGGCGGGACGTCCGCGCGCGCTTTGCGCTCCAGCAGGTAACCCACCTCGACCCGCTCTTCCTCGAGGAAACGGTTCTCCCGCATCCATTCGTCGGAGTGGAGCTTCGATAGATACCGCTCGCCCAGATCGCAAAGCATGAAGACGACGCAGTGCTCGGGGTCGTCGATCTCGCGCGCGACATCGAGCGCCACGGTGGCGATCGTCCCCGAAGAACCGCCGACGAACAGGCCTTCCTCGCGGGTCAGCCGGCGCGCCATCTGGAACGAATCCTTGTCGGTGACCTGCCGGATCTCGTCCACGTACTCGATGTCGAGCGCGCCGGGGATCTTGTCCATCCCGATCCCCTCGACCATGTAGGTTCGCCCCTGGCCGATGACCCCGGTCTCCTTGTACTCCTTGAGGATTGATCCGACCGGATCGGCGCCGACGATTCGCACCTGCGGGTTCTGTTCCTTGAGGTAGCGACCCACTCCGCTGATCGTCCCCCCCGTTCCCATGCCCGTGACGAATGCCGCCACCCGGCCGCGTGTCTGCTCCCAGATCTCGGGTCCGGTCAACGCGTAGTGGGCTTCCGGGTTGGCGCGGTTGTAGAACTGATCGGCGAAGATCGCGTTGGGCGTCTCTTCGGCAATCGTCCGCGCGGTGTTGAGGTAGTAGTCGGGGTGATCGGGCGGGACGGCGGTCGGCGTGATCACGAGCCGCGCGCCGAACGCGCGCAACAGCGCCTGCTTCTCCTTCGACATCTTGTCGGGCATCACGAAGACGCAACGGTAACCCTTGATCGCCGCCGCCATCGCCAGCGCCAACCCCGTGTTGCCCGCGGTCGCTTCGACGATCGTTCCGCCGGGCTCGAGGCGCCCCTCGCGCTCCGCCCGCGCGATGATCGCCAGACCGATCCGGTCCTTGATGCTGCCCCCGGGGCTCAGGTACTCGGCCTTGCCGTAGACCGGCGTGCGGATCCCGTCGGTGACCTTGTTGAGGCGGATGAGCGGGGTCTCACCGAGACCCTCGAGGACGTTGTCGTAGACGTACTTGGAGGGATCGCCTAGGTCGAGCGGCATGTCGTGCGCAAGCTAGATTACAGAGTTATACGTGGGCAAGAAGCTGTTGATGGAATCAGAACTGACCTCACGCAACGCGGCGCTACGCCTCGCCGCCTTCCAGTTCCTCAAGGAGCAGTCGCCGTTCTTTCAGGGGGGGCGTGCTTCCTTGGGATCTGCTACTCGAGGGCTTTCCTTTCGAGGGGGAGTATGTGAGCATGCTCGGTCAGCCGGGCATATGGAAACCCCGCCAGATTGCCGACTTGCCTCTCAGCATCCGAACGACGCCTCGAAAGCCTGGCGAGCAGCCTCCTTATGATGATCGTATCGACGAGGATGAAATCCTTCACTATCGATACCGGGGAGTGAATCCCGATCACGCGGATAACGTGGCTCTTCGCCGTGCGATGGAAAGACAGGTTCCGCTGATCTATTTCCGAGGTGTCGTTCGAGGATGGTACCTGCCCGTCTGGCCCGTTCTAGTGCTAGGGGATGACCGCACAGCTCTCACCTTTCGCGTTGATCTACGCGCTCGGGCGGCAGCTGGTGATACTGAAATTCATGTCGGCAGCGCAGTAGAGGGACCCGAGCGAGGATACACTACCGGAACGGTTCGCCGACGAGTTCACCAGCAGGAATTCCATCGCATGGTGCTCGCGGCCTATCGTTCACGATGTGGCGTGTGTCTTTTACGGCACGATCGTCTCTTGGATGCGAGCCACATCCTTTCCGATAAACACCCGCGAGGTGAGCCCATTGTGCCGAACGGCATCGCCCTTTGCAAGCTACACCACGCGGCATACGACGCGGACATCATCGGTGTGTCCCCTAACCTGGATATCGAAATCCGGCCTGACGTCCTCGAGGAGGAGGATGGCCCCATGCTCGTTCATGGCCTCCAGGGCTTCCAAGGTGGACACCTCATAGTCCCACAGGAGCAGGAACTACGGCCGAATCGGGATTTTTTGGCTGAGCGGTACGAAGCCTTCCGCAAAGCCAGCTGAATCGCCTATTCGTGGCTGTTCCTTCGCGCGTGCTCAGCGCACGCCGAATCGCTCCCGGATCTCGTCCTCACGGGCCCGGTCCCAATCGGCCGCGGCCGGCACGGCGGGCTCCACGCGATAGAGCCAGGAGATGCCATTCTCCCCGACGTACCCGTCCCGCATCTCGTAGACGGGATCGGCCAGAGCCTGCTCGAGCGGCACGAAGCGGAACCCCTCGGCGGCCAGGGCGTCGAGGGCAACGCCCAGCCAGTCGGCGTTGAGGGCGTTGGCGTGGAGGAGGATCACGTGCGCCACGTCGCGACCGAAGCGCTCGCGCGCGACGTCGCGGTAGTGTCTCGCGGCCTCGACCACGTGCTCGACGTGGGCGCGCCCGACGCGTTCGGCCTCCGCGTGGTCGCCGCGAGCCAGGGCCTCCCGGAAAGCGACGGCCAGGAGCCAGTCCGAGGTGTCGATCGACACGTGGGCGTTCCGGTAGCCGAGCTCCTCGAGGACCTCGGTCGCAGCCCGACGGCGCTCGAGTGTCGGCCCCTGATGGAGCATCGGGAATCGGAACCAGCGGACCGGCTCTCCGGTCAGGCGCCGAAGGAACCGGTCGCAACGCCGGACGTCCTCGAGCCAGACGGCGAGGTCGGCGCGGTTCAGGTCGCGATGCGCGGCCGAATGGTTGCCGAGCGGCATCCCGGCGGCACGCCAGCGCGAGAGGATCGGGCCGCGGTCATCGGCGCGGTCGCAGTTGACGAAGCCCGTCGCCGTGACCCCGCGCGACACCAGGGCTTCGAGGGGGCGATCCGTCGCCTCCAGGGCGCGGTCGCCGGCGAGCCCGACCCAGGGTAGATCGTCGATCGTGATGGCGACCGGGACTTCCTCATCGAGCGCGGTGGGAAGCGGCGGCGGGACGATGACGAGGGCCACGAGGACCGCGGTCAGCATGCCCGGAGGATCACGCCCTCGGCCTGCGGCGTCAAATCGGTGGCATCGACATCGGAGGTCATCGGGGGGTATCGACCTCGCGGGAGGATGGGCCTTGTCGACGCCGGTCGCGGGGTCGCTGAGATTTCGGGCCGGAGGTGCTGCATGGAGGGGACGATCCGTACGGCCCGTCCCGAGGACTCCGGGGCGATCGCTGCGATCTACGCTCCGTTCGTCCGCGACAGCCACGTCTCCTTCGAGACCGAGCCACCGACCGCGGGCGAGATCGCGGCGCGCATCCGAACGACACTCGCGTACGCGCCGTGGCTCGTCCACGAGGCTGGCGGCGAGGTGGACGGCTACGCCTACGGATCGCGCTTCCGCGATCGCCCCGCCTACAGCTGGTCGGCGGAAGCTTCGGTCTACGTGCGGGAAGATCGTCGCGGGCGAGGGATCGGCCGCGCGCTCCTCGCCGCCCTGCTCGAGGCCCTGGCGGAACGCGGGTTTCGCAACGCGTTCGCCATCATCGCGCTGCCCAACGAGCCCAGCATCGCACTCTTCGAGTCCCTCGGCTTCGGGCCCGCCGGCACCTGGCGCGCCGCCGGCTGGAAGCTCGGCGCGTGGTGGGACGTGGGCGTGTGGCAGAAGACGTTGAGCGAGGGGCTCGTCCCGTTCGAACCAGCGCAGCCGCCGGCCTAGATCGGGCCGACGCAAGCGTGAAGAAAGGGGCTCAGCGCACCCGGAACTCGCCGCTCATGAGTGTCAGTGGGCCGAACCGCACCTCGCCTAGTGCCCCTGCTGCCACGCCGAAGCGGCCGTCGAGCCGGTATGGCAGCGGACGCCTTTCGATCGCGGCCTGCGCTACGTTCGCAAGTCGCGGCAAGTCGTCGAACCCGATCGAGATATCGAGCGGAATTACGGTGTCCTGGAGGGCAACGAGCGGAAGTCCGAGCGGGAAGTCGACCGCGATCGCCTCGGCATCGGCGATCAAGAGATCACCCTCGATCGTTGTGAGCGTGACGCCCACCGCGTTGGGGTTCTGCACCCGCGTCCACAACCGGAGCGCCGCCCCACCGAGCGGCCGGCTTGTCGACGGCCCGAGGAGCCTGAGCTCCGAGTCGCGATCCCCGGCATCGCTGAACCGAAGCGGCTGTATCGCCCCGAGCGTCGCGCAAGCTGTGTAGATCACACAGGCGAGGACGCAGCGTGCCGTGAGGATCAGCATAACATACCCTACGGGAAACCCATGACGCCGGTCAATCCTACTTTCACGACCTCATGACGAAGTGGCTGGTCGATGAGTAGCATTGACGCCTGGGTCGCGGAGCCGACGATTCACGCCAGTCACGGGAGGTAGGGATCATGGATGAGATCGTGAGGCAGGCGAGAGTAGCTCCTCCTTGGGGAGCGGTCGTGGCCGGCGCCCTGGTGGCGCTCGCCGCGTATCTCGTCCTGTCGATGTTGGGACTGGGATTCGGTCTGGGTGCGGTGGACGTGGGCTCCCAGGCGGAAGCGGGTACGATCACCGGTGCCATCGGTTTCTGGTGGAGTCTCTCCGCTCTGGTGGCCTTCTTTCTCGGCGGCTGGGTTGCCGGAAGGATCGCCGGAGGGCCTTTCGCCCCCGAAGGGATCTTCCTCGGCGTGCTGGTCTGGGCGGTCGTCACCGTCGCTTCGTTCTACCTGGTCACGACGACGGTGAGCATCGTCCTGGGCGGCCCTATCGCGGTCGCTACCGACAGCGTCTACACCGTGTTGGAGGAAACCCAGCTTCAGGCCGAAGCGGCCGCACAGGAGGCGGAATTCGACCTCCCGCCCGAGGACGAAGAGGATGTCGAGGAAGCGCGTCGCAAGGCGTCGCGTCAGCTCGTGGCGCTTGCCGAGGGGGCGATGGAGGCCGGGCTGTGGGCCGCATTCGCGCTGCTGATCGCGGGAGGAGCGGCAATCGCCGGCGTGTGGTTCGCGACCGAGCCGCCAGCGTGGAGCCGCGCCCGAATCATGGTGTGAGGTCGGTTAGGGTTCCGGAACGTTCGACAGATGTGACGCGACGACCTGCCAGCGCCCATTACGCTTGACGTACGTGTCGGTGTACCGGGACTCGTCCACCATCGCCTCCTCACCCCGGCTGTATTCCGCTACGACCTGACCGATGAGGACGACGGTATCGCCGTAGACCCGCGCCTCCACGTCCTCCCTGTGGAACTCGACGGAAGGGCTTTCCGGGCCACGGGGCCGGCGAATCGATTCCATCATTTGTGGCTTGGTTTCGATCGAGCCATCGGGAAAAGTGATCGTAAAGTCCTCGGCGACGATGGCGTCCATCGCCTCTGCATCGCGGTTCTCGTAGGCGTCGAGCCAAGCGCGCTCCAGCGCTCGGACCTCCTCCGCGGCCTGATCATCCTCCTGAGCGCGCGCCGGGTTCGCCGACAGCGCCAGCGTCACGACTACCCATGCGATCACCCACTTCATGCTGTCCTCTCCCTTCGTTAACGGTCCTTACCGCGTGAGGCGAGCAAGATAGCCGCCCTCGGCGTCGCCGAACGCGATCGTGCACGCCCATCCCGCGCGCGCGCCGTGGGCGGCGAGCGTTTCGGCGTCGACATACAGCTCGCGGAAGGGTTCGCCGATGGCGCCCTTGTACTCGAGCTCGATCCACGCCTCGCCGGGGTATGCCTCATCGGTCGACGGCGGCCACACGCCCGCCGCAGGCCGCACTTCGACATCGTCGGGGGCCGGCGCAGCCGAATCGACCAGGATCTGGCCGCCGGGCGCGACGAGCTCGCCGGCGCGCGAGAAGAAACGCTCGAGTCCCGCCACCGTTCCCACCGGGCCGATCCCGTTCATCAGCATGAGCATCGTGTCGAATCGCCCGAGCTCGACCGCAAAGAGGTCACCCTCGACCACGTTCTTCACCCCACGGCCCCGGAGGATCTCGATCGCCTGGGGGAGGATCTCGACCGCCGACACGTCAGCTCCCCGTTCCTGCAGTATGAGCGAATGGACGCCCGTCCCCGCGCCGGCATCGAGCACGCGGCCGCGGCAGAGCTCGAGCGCGTACGCCTCGAAGGGAAAGAGCTCCTCGGGGCCACGGAAGAAGACCGCGATCGGGATCTCGTCGTCTTCGCCGAGCGAGCTCTTGAGCCGGAGTGTCGCCCCGTGGTCGCCCTGGAAGTAATGCCAGAGCGCTCGGCCGTGAGGTTCGAGCGGCGGAAGGAGCGGGCGATCCACCCGTGCTACTGGGCGTAGACCGGCGGTGGCCCTGGCATCCTGAGGACCGGATAGATGGGGGCACCTTCCAGCTCGACGTCGAAGAAATTCCACGCAACCAGCCCGTCGTCGGAGCGCGGCTCCAGAAGCAGGAACGCGAGCCGAGCGAGCGGCTGGTCCAGTGGAACGACGACGGTCCCGGCGGGAAGCTCGCGACGCTCCCCTTCCCACCGTCCCTCGAGCGTGCGCTCGCGATGTCCCTGGAACTCGCGCTCGGACTGACTCGACCCCGTGATCCTGAACACCTCGACCGCAAGTGTCTCGTCGCGCGGAAGCGTGAAGATCCTAAGCCCGTGGGCCGTCAGAACCTCGATCGCATCGGCTAGCGCGGCGGGCACCAGATACGCGCCCGGGACGCGCTCGGTCTCGGTCGGCTGGAAATGGAGGTATTGCGGCATCCGTTCCGGTCGCACGACGTCGAGCCGACGGAGCATGACCCGTCCGGTGTACGGATGACGCTCCTCGGCGACCTCGCCGAGCAGGATCTCGGCCTCTTCCGCCGAGCGCGCCACCTGTGCGCGCAGCGGGAGATCCTCCCCCGCGAGCGACCGCTCGTCCGCCGCGGCCGTCGCCTGACGGATGGCGGCGCCATTGGCCGCCGTGAAGTCGAGAAGCGCCTCCACGAACCGTTCGGTGACGGCGATCCGCTCCTCGAACGGCAGGTATGAATACGCTTCGGAGAGGATCCCGAACCGGTTGCGAAGTCCCACGTAGTTCGTGGAGAACCGCGGCCGGTGATCGAACGTATACCAGCCGCGCTCTACGCTCGGGTCATCGGCGCCGCCGACCCCCGCGTCGGGCAGGTTTCCATAGTGGTAGATGAGCCACGTCGGTGCGACCGCGGCGGTCACCGCCGGCAGCCACGTCTCACGCGTGTAGCGATCGATCGACCCGTCCGTTGCTGGATGGAGCGGGGGCGCGTAGGTCAGGTGGTAGGCGTGCACGGTGCCGTTCGTCGTATGGAGATCGACTACCACGTGCGGGTCGAACTCCCGCATCACGCCGACCAGCGAGCGGGTCTCCGGCGCTTCCAGCTTCATGAAGTCGCGGTTGAGGTCGAGATTCTGGGCGTTGGGGCGCTGACCCATTCCGCCGATGGGGCCGTGTTGGAGCGGGCGGTTGTCGAGCGACACGCGCTCGTTGCCGTCGGCGTTGTAGATCGGCGCGATCCAGAGGGTCAGGGAATCACGCCACGCGTCGTGCTCGCCCCCCGCGAGCTCGCGCACGAAGATCTGGGCCGCCTCTTTCCCCTCGACCTCCCCGGCGTGGATGTTCGCGAACACGAGGACGCGGGTCGGCCCCCGACCCCACTTCGCGACCGGGAGCGCGCGCCCCTCGAACGAGTAACCGAAGGTGTCGACCGCGACCCCGCGCCCGGCCATCTCGACGAGGAACGCGACCACGTCGGCGTAGCTCGACGTCTCGACGTAGCCTGATCGCTCGGCGTGCGCTCGCGGCTCGGAGGCCGACTGCGCCCGCACGACGGCGGGAAGCGATAGGGCGAGAATAAGGCACGCGAGTCGAGGGATCACGCCCCACATCCTAGCGGCGATGGGCTCCACGAACGAGGGACGGCCGCGACCGAGGGTCGATCCTTGCAGTTCGCGCTCTCTCGCTGATAGACTGGGATCGTATCCCCTTTCGAAAACTCAAGCCGACACCGGAGGGATCATGTCGCGCACGACACCAGCCATCTGTGCGCTCGTCCTCGCGCTCGCCGTCGCCGTCGAGACACGCGCGCAGGCGACCACCGAACCACCGACCGCCACGGTTTCGATCTATCGCGTCGCTCCCGGACAGCACCTCGCCTTCCTCGAATGGATCGCCGGGCAGGAGGCCGTCGCCCGTGAGGCTGGCGCTCCGGCCACCACCTGGTACGTCCACCAGGACGGCGACTCCTGGGATTTTCTCGGGATCGCGCCCGAAACCTCGGACGAGATCGAGGCCCGGATCGAGGAGCTCCAGCGGCAACGCGGGGGCAAGTATGGGTTCCAGGCTGGGCTCGAGTTCCGCCGCCACATCTCCTACCACACCGACACGATCGCCTGGGGACCCACGACGATCGACGAGATCCTGGCGGCTGCCAGGGAGTGACGCTCGCTAGCCTTCGAGCTCGATCTCGGTGAGGCCCTGCGCGCTCATCGCGATCGCAAGACGAAGAGGACCGGCCGATGGTCCGAAGTGTCGGTGGTCACGACCTCGGCGCGCACGCACTCGAAGGCATCTGGAATCAGCAGGTAGTCGATGCGCTTGACGGGCTCCTCTGCCGGGTAGCTCAGGCCCGGACCGTCGCCACACCCCGGCCAGGCGTCCCGCAGGAAACTCTGCGCCAGCTGGCCGACGACCCTGGTCCCCGGCTCTGCGTTCAGGTCACCTCCGACCAGCACGCGCGGCGAATCGGCGCGCGCGGCTTCGGCGACCGATCGCACGGCACGGACCTCCTGAATGCGATACCCGTCATCCGCCGATGGATCCAGGTGCGTGTCGATGACGTGGAGTAAGCCCCCCGGCGCGTCGATCACGACGTGGAGCGCGCCGCGCGGTTCATACGACCCGCCCGCCCTTTGCTGCGGAGGCTCGACCGGCAACCGCACCAGCGTGTCGGCGGTGATCGGCCAGCGCGACAGGATAGCAATGCCGTACTCGCCGCCCTGATAGTCGAGCGTCTTGCCGAAGGCGCCGCGCAGTCCAGTCCGCCGCTCGAGCTCGGCCAGCTGGTCGACGCGCCCCGACCGCTCGGTGCCGCGATCGACCTCCTGGAGCAGGACCACGTCCGCGTCGAGCCCGCGCACGAGCGCAGCCACGCGTTCGAGGTTGGCTTCGCCATTCGCGTCTTTGCCCGCATGGATGTTGTACACGAGCACCCGAAGCGCCTCCTCGCGGTGCCCGAGCGTCGCGCACGCGACGAGCAGGGCGGCGACCCAGGCGCGCCGCGCGAGCAAGCTGACGACCCACGCCCGTCGCGCGAAACGCGCGGCGGTTTGCCGAACCGGGGAAGCGCGGAAGCAGCTCACGCGCCTGTCTGCACACGTCGCGACGCGACGCCGACCGCGAGATCGCGTCGAAGGACGATCGCCATCCCGGTGAAGAGAACAGCGGCCCCGACAAACGGGAGCGAGAACGCCATCAAGAATTGCGAGATCCCGGTGGCGACAAGGGCGAACGAAGCCACGAGACACGCCACCAGGATCCGGCGACCGGGATCGTCCGCCGGACGTGTCGCGACATAGCGCCACGCCGCGGCGAAGGGAAAGAGGAGGAGGACGTAGTGGTTGATCCACGAGACGGGTGACAGGAAGAGAGTGGCGATCATGACCAGCGAGTACGCGAAGCCGCGCCGGAGCGCTCCCTCCGCGGGCGAGCCGATCATGGCCATGCCGTCTAGCAACCTGGCACGCGCAAGGGGCCCTGTGAGCCACATGAGCCCGATCAGCACGGCCCCCGAGAGCGCGAGGACGATTCCCTGCGCACTCTTGGGCGTCAGCGCGGCGACATTGACGTAGAAGTCACGACCGTCCGCCGGCGTCTTCGTCAGGTAGCGATGGACCGCGGCCGCGAGCGACTGGTTGGTGTGCCGGAAGCCTCCCTCGCCCTCGGCCACGCCCCCCTCGGACACGAAGGGACTGACTGCCGCGAGCCAGTCCCGTGTGACGTCGGTCCAGAGACCCATGTCGAAGCCGAGCCCGCCCCACATCAAGATGCTCCAGCATATAGCAATCGTGGCCACCGCCATCGCCGCGGAGCGCCATCGCCGCACCCATGCGAAGTACGGAACGAAGATCACCGGCATCAGCTTGATGGCCGCAGCGTACCCGACTAACCCGCCCGCCGCGGCCTCGCTCCACCGTTCGAGCGCGAGGAGCCCGAGCGTCACGAAGAAGAGGACGAAGAGGTTGACCTGAGCGGTCTCGAGGTTGGAGATCACGACCCCCCCGATCAGGAGGTACGGCATCCACCCGAGGGAGGGGCGCCGGCGGAGCTCTTCCGCGCTCGCCCCCACGGCCAGCGCGCTGGCCGCCGCCGCTCCGGCTGAGCACGCTAGCGAGGTCCAGAACCAGATCGACGCGCCGAGCCACGCCGGCAACGGCACGAGCGGAGCGTAGACAAAGCCGAAGAACGGCGGGTATTTAACGATCGTGTTCCAGGCGGGATAGGTCTCATAGAGATTCTGGTGCAGGAACAAGAGGTCGCGGGCGAAACCGACGAAATCGTCGTACTGCGACCCCGGCCCCGCCATCGCGCGCCGCACCATGTTCCACCACAGGAACAGGATGACGGCCGCGAGCCCAGCCAATACCATGCGCTCCAGCGCCGACTTCGACGTGAGAACCCCATTCATGTCCGCGCTGCCTATCGCTCGAAGAGATTCCAGGCAGGAAATGCGGCGTTTCGGACTAGAAGCCGTGGATCGTGCTCTTCGCGGTCCATTATCCAGATATCGCTCGGGAGCGTCCCAAGCGATGCAATCTCGCCTTTCGCACGCTCGAACACGATCGACCTTCCGTCGGGAGCGATGCTGAAGCGGCGCGCGAACTCGCCGCTGAGATCGGTGAGCTTACGTAACTCGCCCGTCTCGAAAGTGAATTCGTAAAGGTTGATGTCCTCGTCGGTGAGGGCATCCTGCCGGGCGACGATGAAGCCCGATCCGTCGGGTAGCCACCGGATATCGGTCACGCGGACGTAGTCGTCGAAGGCAGTAACCGGAGCATTTCTCTGCCGACTTCCGGCGGCAACGCGGTAGATCAATGTACGGCCCGACTCGACGTACTCGCTCGTCGAGTCGACCAGGAGAAGATCGCCGTTCGAACCCCAGTCCACGGCGCAGATCGAACCGAATACCGCCGGATCGACCAGCGGCTCGAAGGAAGGACCCAGCGGAGGATCGGCCGGGGCACGCTGGAGCAGACAGGTCGGACCGAAGAAGAATCCGATCTGTGCGCCGTCGGCACGCCAGAAAGGTCCGTCCGCGCCGAAATACTCGATTGGGTTGGCCGAGATCGCGATGCGGCCAGCATCCACATCGGCGCCGGGTCGGACGTCCGCCGCCGCCGCGGCGTCCCACCAGCGCTGGACTCCGTGAATCACGATCCCCGGCTGAAAGACGCCGTTTCCGAGGTCGGCGACGCCGGCGAAGGTGAAACGCTCGGTCGAGCCTGGCCCGATCGTGACCTGTTGTGGCTCCGGCGCGCCCATGACGTAGACGAAATAGGGACCGCCGTCGAACGTCAGGTTCTCCACGGACACCGTCACCGTTCCTTTGGGTAGACGCTCCAGCTCTTCGTATGGCGGTGGATTGGTGAGTTTTCGCAGCATGGTGCCGTCGGGTCGGATCGCATAGATGTCCCGCTGAAAGAAGGAGACGGCCATCTCATGATCGCTGGCGAAGGCGATCTCGCTTCCGTCCGGGCGCCATGCGGGCGCGGTAATCGTGTAAGGCGAGGCCGGAACGCGCCACACCAAGCGATCCCCGGTGCCGTCGGCATCGATCACGTGGAGCTCGCGACCGTCGCCCGTAACGTAGGCGATGGCGACTGGAACAGCGGGCGAGCTGGACGGTGAATCCTCATTGGAGCGGGCAATCGCTCCAACGTCCTTGCAAGCCGTTACAAGCGCGAGGAAGCCAATCGCGAAGAAAGCGCACCTATTCATCGCCGATCTTTCAATATCGCTCTTGACGCCGCGACGCGCCCCCACCATACTCGGGGTCGCTCGATTCTGATCTTCGCCCGCGGGCGACCACGAAAGGGACCTGCCGATGCGCTCCGACACGACGCGAATCCGAACGGCGCGAGACCGGAGCGTCGAAGTCGTGCGCTTCACGATCCGACCCTACTGACGCCAGCGGGGCTCTGGCCCCGCCCAGATCGTGAAACTGGACGCTGGGAATCGTTCCCCGCGCCCGTCAAAAAATGCTTGACGCCGGACTTCGTCCGGCGTCGATCCCTGAATCGAGGTCGCCATGTCGTATCCTTCTGAATCCGTCTCGCTGACACCACCGCCTCGCGCGCGGTTCTTTGCCGACGTGCGCGCGGCGATTCGCGGGACCGAAGCGGATTACACCGAGGGTCCGATCGGGCGGGCGCTCCTCTTGCTCGCGGTGCCGATGGTGCTCGAGACCGCCCTCGAGTCGCTGTTCGCGTTGACGAACGTCTTCTGGGTCTCCCGACTCGGGTCCGACGCGATTTCGGCCGTCGGCTTCACCGAGGCGATGCTGACCATGATCTACGCGCTCGCCATCGGGTTCTCGATCGGCGTAACCGCGACCGTCGCCCGTCGGATCGGCGAGAAGGATCCCGAGGGCGCGGCCCGGGCCACGGTTCAGGGCTTCGCCCTGGGCGCGCTGATCGCCGCGGTGATCGGGGTCGGCGGCGCGCTCTTCGCTTCGCAGCTGCTTTCTGCAATCGGAGCGTCGCCATCGGTCGTTGCCACGGGAACAAGCTATACGCGGATCATGCTGGGCGGAAACGCTACGGTCCTGTTGCTGTTTCTGCTCAACGCCGCGTTCCGCGGAGCGGGCGATGCCGTCATCGCCATGCGCGTCTTGTGGCTCGCGAACGCCATCAACATCGTGCTCGACCCCATGCTCATCTTCGGCGTGGGACCGTTCCCCGAGCTCGGCATCCAAGGTGCGGCGATCGCCACCAACGTGGGCCGTGGCACGGCTGTTCTGGTCCAGCTCGCGACGCTGGCGCGAGCCACCGGTCGATTGCGGGTTCGTCGGAGACACCTGCGCCTCGAGCCGACGGTCATGGCGGCACTCGTGCGGCTCTCGGGAACGGGGACCTTTCAGGTCTTCATCCAGACCGCGAGCTGGGTCTTGCTCGTGCGCATCCTGTCGGGTTTCGGAACCACGGTCGTCGCGGGCTACACGATCGCGATGCGGGTGCTGGTGTTCGCGATCCTGCCGTCGTGGGGGATCTCCAACGCCGCCGCGACGTTGGTCGGGCAGGGTCTCGGCGCCGGGAAGCCCGAGCGCGCCGAGCGCTCGGCCTGGTTGGCGGCCTTCTACAACTTCCTCTTTCTTGGGACGGTGGGGCTCCTCCTCTTCGCGTTCGCGCCTACGATCGTCGGGTTCTTCACCGACGAGCCGGCGACCGCGCGGTGGAGCGTTCTATGTCTCCGGATCGTGGCGTGTGGCTTCCCGTTCTACGCCTACGAGATGGTGCTCGCGCAGTCGTTCAACGGGGCCGGCGATCCGTGGACGCCGACCTTTATCAACCTGGGATGCTTCTGGGCGTTCGAGCTCCCCCTCGCGTGGGTGCTCTCGCGCGGCGGAATGGGACCGACGGGGGTGTTCCTGGCGATCACGCTGGCGTACTCGACGTTCGCGGTCGTCGCGGCGGCCCTGTTCCGGAGAGGTCGCTGGAAGATGAAGCGGGTGTGAGATGGCGAACGAGGATAACCGGTCCGTAGTCGTCGTCGGGGCCGGCGCAGCCGGCCTCATGGCCGCGCGCGAGTTGCGCCGCGCGGATTGCGCGATCGCGCTCCTGGAAGCGAGCGATCGCGTTGGGGGTCGAGTTCACACGCTGAGCGACAGCGCCGCGGGCATTCCAATCGAGCTCGGCGCCGAGTTCATACATGGTGAAGCGCCTGAGACGAACCGCTTGCTCGAAGAAGCGCATCTCGTCTCGGTTCCCGTACTGGGCGAGCACTACCGTTCCGATCGCGGTGAGTTGTCATTGCAGGAACGCACGTGGAACCGAATGGCCAGTGTCTTCGAGCGCATCGATGCCGATCGCGAACAGGACCGCTCGTTTCAGGAGTTTCTCGACGAAGAGCCCGGTGGGCGACGGCTGAAGGAGAACCGCGCGCTCGCAAAGGGTTTCGTCCAGGGGTTCTATGGCGCGGATTCCAGCCGGATCAGCGAGAAGTCTCTCGCCCAGGAAGGCGATCCGACGGAGGGCGCTGCCCAGGCCGCGCGCGTCGTCCATGGATATGCCGCCCTCATCGCGCACCTCCACCGCGATCTCGAGGATGCCGTCCGCTTCGACACCGTCGTCCGCCGCATCCTCTGGGATGGATCACGCGTCCGAGTTCTCGCGCGGGATGGTCGTGAGTACAGCGCGCGCGCGGCCGTGATCACGGTGCCGCTGCCCGCGCTTCAAGACGAGAGCCTCGTGATAGAGCCCGAGGTCCCCGTGGTCCGAGACGCCGCGCGGCAGCTCGTCATGGGGCACGTCGCGCGAGTGAACGTCGTCTTCAGGGAGAGGTTCTGGGAGAGGAAGGTCGACGAGCTGTCCTTCCTGCACACGCCGAAGAGACCGTTCAACGTGTGGTGGACCATGTATCCCCTGCTCGCTCCCGTGATGGTCGCCTGGTCCGGTGGCCCGCCCGCCCTCGAGCTCACGGGTTCCGGCGAGACCGAGTCGGCCGCGGTGCGCGAGCTGGCGCGCGCCTTCCGCATGCGTCGTGATCGCCTGGAGACGCTGATCGACTCACTGCATACCTACGATTGGACCAACGATCCGTTCGTGCGCGGTGCGTACAGTTACGTCGGGGTCGGTGGGACCGGTGCTGCAAAGCGACTTTCGAAGTCCGTCGAGGGAACGCTCTTTTTCGCGGGCGAGGCGACCGACGAGGAAGAGGGTTCCACCGTGGAGGGAGCGTTGGCGAGCGGCAAACGCGCCGCTCGTCAGGTTCTGCGCGCGTTGAAGTAGTCCACCGGAGGAGGCCGGCGAGCGCCCGGGCGCGCCGGCCGGCCAGCTCCGGATAGGTACTAGTGGAACAGGTAGCGGAACCCGAGTTGCGCTCGCCAGCGCGACAGCTCGCTCACGTCGTCGATGAACGTCGCGGTCGCGGTCCCCGGGAACCGGAACACCGGCCGTCCGCTTGTGTCAAAGCGCGACAGCACGAGCGGCGTCGTCGCCGAAACGTTGGGGACCTCGCGGACCCCCCAGTCGGAGTTGATCAGGTTGCCGACGTTCAGAACGTCGAGCGACACCTGAAAGGTGTGCGCGCTGAGCGAGAAGTCCTGCAGGATCCGCAGGTCGATCTCGCTGTACCACGGCACGATGCCGCCGTTTCGCTCAGCGATCTGTCCCCGGTGCTCGCTCAGGTAATCGTCCTGTTCGATCAAGGCGTTGAACAGTTGCCACTGCTGCTCCGGAGTCCGGACCACATTGCCCCCAGCGTCGAGGACCGGGTCGAAGAGGATCTCGTCCTGACTGCGTGGTATGTAGATCAGGTCGTTCCCCGGGATCCCGTCGCCATTGACATCTCCTGCATAAGTGAACGAGTAACGTGAGCGGCGTCCGGCGGTAAAGAAGCCGCCCTGAGCCGTCTCGAAGAACACCCCGAAGCTCGTCGCCAGCACATCCGACCAGGCATGCCGGTAGTTGGCGGTGCCGACGATGCGGTGCCGATGCCCGAACTCCGAGAAGCTGTCGTCGAAGTTGTTCGGGTTGCCCTCGATCGCGTTGAACTGCCACAGGGCGAACGCGATCTCGGTCGAGCTCAGCTTGTTCGTCGCCTCGTTGAAGTTGTAGGCGATGCTCGTCTCGACTCCGGGGCCTGCGAAGGTCTTCCGCAGCTGGGTGGTGAAGCTGACGTCGTACCCCTCGTCCGTATTGTCGACGACGTAGGTGTCGCCGCCCGTGGGGATTACGTTGAGCCGGTTAGCAGCCGGATTCCAGCGTAGACGGCCGTCGGGTCCCGGAATCGTGCTCACGGGGTCGGCAAGGTTCGGGTTCCGGACGAAGATGCCATTGAGGTCCTTGCCGTACAGGAACTCGAACGTCACCAGCGCGTCACCGGGGAGCTGCTGGTCCAGCGCCAGATCCGTGCGCCACACCTGCGGCCACTTGAAGTCGTCGACCGTGGCGTTGATGTCGAACTCGTTCGCGTCGGGCCCCTGGTTTGCCACCTGGTTACCGAGCCAGACGAACGGCAGGCGACCGGTGAAGATGCCGGTGCCTCCGCGGACCTGCATCGACCGGTCACCTCGGACGTCCCAGTTGAAGCCGAACCGTGGTGACCACAGGATCTGGGTGTCAGGGAACTCGCTGAAGGTGATCTGCTCGGGGTTCCCGTTTTCGTCCTGGAGCTGGAGGTTGTCCGCGAAAGGCGCCGGAGGCAGATCGGTGAAGTAGAGCGGCACGTCGATCCGGACCCCGTAGGTAAGCTTGATGTCGTCGCGGTATAGCCACTCGTCCTGGACGTAGAGCGCCCACTGCCCGAAGTGGCTCGGGTCGTCCTTGAACGGGTTCTCGAGCTGCTCCTGAATCTCGGCGTTGAAGTCGCGGAAGTTGGGGCTCGACGGGTCGGTGAACTCGAGGAACTCCTCGACCGAATCGAACGCCGTTCCGCCGAACTCGACCGGCAGGAAGAAGAGGCCGTGGTAGAAAAGGTTGAAGGAGTTGCCGAACTCGAAGCTCTCGAAGTTCGTGCCGACCGTGTAGACGTGACTGCCACGGAACAGGCTGAAGTCGTTCGTGATCTGCCACACGTCTTGGTCGAGCAGGTTGTGGATCGAGAACGGCTCGTGGCCCACGGTCGTGTACGTGATCCCGTCCTCTGCGATCTCGAGGGTTGGGAACGGCCCACTGTTCGGCTCGCGGAAGTCGCGGAAGCGGTTGTAGCTGACGAACAAACGGTTCGCCCAGGTGGAGAACTGGCTGTTGAGCTCACCGGCGAACGAGTTGAGCTCGTTGTTGATCGCGTAGCCTGAATTCTGGAACGGCAGCGAGTTCTCGTTCGGCCCGCGACCGGTGTTGTTGAGGCTGATCGCGAACGCGTGGGGCGGGAGGTCGCGGACGGCGTCGAGCAGGTTGTAGCGGAAGGTGAACTTGTTCTCGGTGTTGACGTTCCAGTCGAGCTTGGCGATGAGTTTGTCGCTCTTGGTCTCGTGGACGTACCCCTCGAAGGCGCCGGGGTCGTAATCGTACGCGTCGATGAGCCGCTGGCGGATGGCCTCGAGGTCCGAGGCCAGGACCCGCGACACGGTGGGACCGGCGGGAAGGCCGGGTCGCGAGGCCAGGAAGTTGGTGCCCGGGTCGTCCCGCCGCTCGATCTCGCCGTTGACGAAGAAGAACAGCTTGTCGCGTATGATCGGACCGCCTACGCTGGCCCCAGACTGGTTGAAGTTGAGCTCGGGGTTGAGGACCTCGTTACCGCTGATCTCGCTCCCGATGAAGCTCTCATTCCGGTAGAAGGTGTAGGCCGTCCCCCGGAACTCGTTGGTGCCGCTCCGCGTCACCGAATTGATCGCGGCGCCGGTAAACCCGCTCTGGCGGACGTCGAACGGCGCGATCGAGACCTGAACCTGCTCGATGGCGTCGTAGGGCACCGGCTCGGCGTTGGTCTGACCCCCTGGAGCCGGGTCGTCGAGGCCGAACGGGTTGCTGAAGTACGAGCCGTCGAGGGAAATGCTGTTGTAGAGCCAGTTCTTCCCGGCGAAGCTGAAGTTTCCGTCGCTGCGCGGGTCGAGCCTGGTCAGGTCCCGGGTGCTGCGCTTGATCGAGGGCAGCTGCTCAACCTGCGCTTCGCTGATGTACGTCGCGGCACCGGTGCGGTTGGCGTTGAGAACGGGGTCTTCCTCGGTCACGACCCGGATCCCAGCGACCTCGATCGCTTGCGGAGGCAGCGTGAAGTCCGTGCGCACCGTCTGGTTCAGGTTTACGAACACCTCGCTCTCCGACCGCGGCTCGTAGCCCAGGATCTCGACCGAGACGGTGTAGGGCCCACCCACCCGCATGCCCCGGATGTCGTAGGAGCCGCCTTCCCGAACGACGGTTCCGTATTCGACGCCGCTCGGCACGTGGACGGCCCTGACTAGCGCCCCGACGAGCGGCTCGCCGTCGGTGTTCCGGACGACGCCGTTCATCGCGCCCGTCGTGACACCTTGGGCGGACAGAAGACTCGGAGCGACGAAACCGGCGAGCGCGAGTACGCCGAACAGCAAGGCAAGGCGTGGCGGACGGACTTCGGGAAGCATCCAGGCCCTCCGGAGAGATGGTGTTGGGGTCACGAATGGGAGCGAACCGATCACCGTTCGTGCGTCCACTATAATGCGGGTCGCACGGTGCCGTCAAAGGCCGTAGGCCCGGCCGGGGCGCCGACGCCCTCAGAGCTCGATCTCGATCCCCGCCGAAAGCTCGATGTTGTGAAGCGCGTTGTCTTCGAGGCAGGCCCCGAAGTCGGTGAAGTCGTCGGAGTCGTCCGCGTCGCAGAGGTCGACGTGGTCCTTGGCGTCGGCGCGCAGTCGCAAGCCACCCAACGGAATCGCGATCCCCACTCCGTAGTTGACGAGCACGTTGGTGGTCGCGTCGCGGTCCTCCGGCGAGTAACGGATCGCTCCCGCCCCACCAGAGAGGAAGAGCGCGATCGGCAACGGGAGTCCGTAGTTGAGAGCGCCGTAGAAGAGGTGGATGGTGGAATCCTCCGGCTGCACGATGTCGTCTGGCACGACCTCGCCTTCCACCGTCGTCCGTCCGTAAGCGAGGTCGAGCGATAGCCCGCTGCGATCGCCGACCCCGAGCCGCACCCCGAGCATCGGATCGGCATCGACGTCGACCTCCTGGAACGCTTCCTCGAAGGAGCTCTCGTCGAAGTCGTACCAGCCGATGTAGGGATTGATCGAAAGCTCGCTCTGCGCGCGTCCCGTAGCCGGGATCAAGCCGAATGCGGTCGCCGCCGCCAGCATGCCGAACAGAAGCCGTTTCATCGTATCTCCTCCCAGTGAGTCGCAGCCCCCAGCCGTTTCCATCGATACCTGCGCGGAGGAGCGGGGTTCCGGGGAGTGACCGTTGTTCGATAGATTCCGGTTCCATGACAACCCCGATCCACGGTGCGGTGGAGATCGCCCCGTCTCTTTGGCGATGGATGGCCTACCACGTCGAGTGGAAGGAGGAGGTGGGGTGTGTCGCGATCGAGGCGTTCGATGGCCTCGCCCTCGTCGATCCGCTGCTTCCAGGGGAAGCCGGCGCGGGTCCCTGGTGGCGATCGCTCGATCAAGCCGTGAAGGAGCGGGACACTCCGGCCATCATCCTGACGGTCCACTGGCATCAGCGAAGCGCGTGCGAGATTCTCGGGCGATATCCGGGAGCCACGTTGTACGCCGACCCCGCGGGCGCCGAAGGAGTGGCGTGCGCGATCACGAACCCGATTCGTCCGGGCGACCGTCTCCCAGGGGGGCTCGAAGCGATCGGAACCGACCGCGCCGCCGAGATCATCCTGTGGCATCCGGCGACCGGCACGCTGATTCCTGGCGACGTGATCCTGGGCGGTCGCGCGGGTGGCCTCGTTCTATGTCCGGCTAGTTGGCTGCCCAAGGGGGTGGGGCTGGACGAGCTCGCGCGGATGCTTACGCCGCTCCTCGAGTTCCCTGTCGAGCGAGTCCTGGTCACTCACAGAGAGCCCGTCGTCGAACGCGCGCTGGAGCACCTGCGCGCCGCCATCGACCGTGCGTTGGCCGGCGCCGACGAACCCTATCGCGACTGAACGCTCGCGAGACGGAAAGTCTCAGCGCCGGGGCGCGCGGCAGTCTCGAGCTCGCGGTGGAAGCCGTGCCCCGCCACGATCCCGCGCATCACGGTCTCGTAGTGGAACCCTTTGATGGCGAGCTCGAACGCCTTGACGAGGTAGGCGCCGGGGAAGCGGTGGACGCGCCTTCTCCGGTGGAAGAACTCGCGGCTCCACCTCTGGAGCGCGCGCAGATCATCGGCCGTCGGAGTCCGCGCCTCGATTCGCTCGCGCAGCTCGGACGCCCATGCCGCGATCTCGTCGAGCCGGCGGTCCGGCCGGGCCCGGACGATCGCTTCGCGCGCCCGGTCGACGAGCTCCGTCAGCCAGGCAACGTCGTGATCGGCCAGCGCTACCCGCGCCGCCGGCGCCAGCGAGCGTAGCCGCTGCTCGACCTCGCGTGCCCCGCGGGCCGCGTCGCGCAAGCCGGCGAGGTCCATCCATACAGCCTTTGCCATGAGGGCCAAGTAGCGCCGCCGCGGACCCTGCACCACCCCCTGCCGCCACACCGACCGCAGGGCGGCCCGGAAGTCCGACCGTCGCACGTGGTACCCCCGGAAGATGTGGGGGCTCAGCCGGTCGAGGAGCGCGCTCGCGCGGGCGTACATCGCACCCGGACCGAACAGTCTCTCGAGGATCGAGTAGTAGCCGGCGCGCATTTCCTCTTCGGTCATGTTGCGCGGCACGAACTGGACGTCGTCGTCGGTATTGTTCCCCGACCACTCGCTCTCGCGGAGCCGGCCCTCGGCGCGCAGCCGCTCGATCAGCGGCGTGTGCGGGATCGGCGTGAGCATTCCGGTCATGGCGCTGGGGATCGCTACCTGGGTAGCGAAGGTGGCGATCGCATCGGCGGTTGCGATCGTGTCCTCGTCGCTGCCGAAGATGAAGCCCGCCATGACCTCGATCCCCTCGGCCTGAATCCTCGTGACCGTCTCGGCGATGTCGACCTTCATGTTCTGCTTCTTGTTCATCCCCTTGAGCGCGGCGGGGTCGGGGTTCTCGATCCCGAGGAATACCTGGTCGAAACCAGCTTCCTTCATGAGCGGCAAGAGGTGCGCAAGCTTGGGGCTCCCGAGGTCGAGGCTCGCCTGCGTGTAGAAGGAGAACGGGTAGTCGTTGGCGCGCTGGAACTCGATCATGACGCGAAGGATCGCTTCGATCGCATCGGGATTGCCGACGAAGTTGTCGTCGACGGTGAAGACTCCGCCGCGATATCCCAGCTCGAACAGGATCTCCATCTCCTCCCGCACCGACTCTAGTGTCTTCGGGCGCGTGAACCCGCCGTTGAACTGGATGATGTCGCAGAAGTCACAACGGAAGCGGCATCCGACCGTCGTCTGCATCATGAGGGAGCGGTAGTCGTGGATATCGAGCAGGTCCCAACGCGGCGGCGGCGTCCGTTCGAGCTCCTTGAAGATCGAGCGGTCGTTGAGCGCCTTGCGCGATCCCGGCTCCTGGGCGGCGATCACCTCGGGGATGAGCAGCATCGGTCGACCGTCCGAATGATGTCGTCCTTCCGGATGTTGGAGGATCCGGTTCAATGCGTCTACCCACTGACCGCCCTCACCCCACACCAGAATGTCGAGCCCCCGGTAAAGGACCTCATCCGATGGCGTGCGTGGATCGAGAATGTGATCGCGATAGCTCGAAGGGTACGGGCCACCGAGCACCCACGGCGTGTCGAGGCCGCGCGCCGGCCCCTCCAGCATCTCGATCAGCGACGGCTTCTGCACCGACATCGCGCTGACGAACACAGCGTCGGCCGCGGCGAACCGAGCGCGCAACTCCTCGTCGGACGGACGCTCGACGTTCAAGTCGATCAGGTCGTAGGACCAGTTGTCGGGCATGAGGGCGGCGAACGTGATGAGCCCGAGTGGCGGAAATGCCGCTTTCTTTCCGACCATCGGCATGATGTGGCGATAGCTCCAGAAGGAGCTCGCTGGAAACTCGGGGTAGAGCAGAAGACCGTGCTTGGGCGCGTCGAGCGTTGGTTCGGGGGTTCCTTCGATGTGGACCAGGGCCTCTTGTGGCATTGACTTCCTTCCGGAGATTTTCGGGCGTTCTTCGGGCGGTAGGAAAGATTAAAGATCGCCCGAATCAGCCCGGGCGGCAATCCCCTATCTGGAAGCGCTTAGTTGAGTCCCCGGATCGTCGGGCGCGCGCTATCGGACGTGGATCGCCGCCACCCACTCCATCGCCATCGTGCTCCCCTGGATCATGAGCTCGGTGACGACCAGACGCCTCTGTTCGGGGGCGTAGAGCGTGTCGGCGGCCCAGCTTCCCTGGCTCACGACGTTGTAGTAGACGCCGTGGAGATGCATCGGGTGGGGCGCTCGCGTGGGGTTGAGGACGCGCCACCGAAGGGTGTCGCCGAGGGCGGCCTCGATCCGCTCGGCGAGCGGCTCGGGCTCGGTCGAGTCGGCCGGTGCGAACCATACGCCGAGGACGAAGATCCGGTCGCGGGGCACGTCGGGGGCGTCGGCGGGATCGACGATCAAGGCGCCGTAGAGCTGGCTGTCGATCGACTCGCGTTCGTCGAGCTTCGTCACACCCGTCGTCGTCGCCCAGTAGTAGTAGCTCCCCGGAGCCCCGGCCTCGAACTCGACCGTGCGGCTCTCCCCGGGCGCGACGCGCACGGCATCCTCGCGTGACCCCGGACGGCGGTGGAGCCCATAGAGGACCAGCGAATCGGCGAGAGGATTGTGAACCGTGACGTGCAGGCGCGTTCCCTCTCGGACGCGGATCAGGGGCCCGGGGATCGACAGCGGCGCGCCGCGCTCGGCGAAAGCCTGCACGACCGCGCTCGGCCCATGGTCGTCGCCGACCGTCCAGCGCCCCTCGCGCACCTCGAGCTCCAGCGAGAGGATGCCGGCCTCCAGCCGCCCGGCGGCGACCCGATTGTCGTTGGCGGAGATCGCCTCGACCCCCGGCGCCAGAAGCGTCTGCCCATGGATCGCCGGCGCGAGCAGTAGGCGATCGAGTAAACGCACGAAG
>JBHEOA010000064.1:0-10542 GCA_046261835.1 Gemmatimonadota bacterium | reverse complement strand
CTCGACTCGCCGGGGGGAATCCTCCCCGACGAAACGCGAGTGGTCTACGTATCGCCGCTCAAGGCGCTCGGGAACGACATCGCGAAGAATCTGCAGGAACCGCTGACGGGAATCCGCGCCGAGCTCCGCTCGATGGGGCTTCCCGATGTCGAGATTCGGGTGGCTGTCCGGACCGGCGACACGCCGGCCGCCGAGCGCCAGGCGCATTTGCGGCGACCCCCTCACCTCTTCGTCACCACGCCCGAATCGCTCTACATCCTCCTCACCACTCGTCGCGGACGCGAGATGCTCCAGACCGCGCGCACGGTGATCGTAGACGAGATCCACGCGGTCGCCGACAACAAGCGCGGCTCGCACCTCGCCCTCACGCTCGAGCGGCTCGACCACCTGACGACTCATGGCGCGACGGGCGATCTGCCGTCCGCGCGGGATCGCATCCAGGCGCGCGAGGAAAGGCCGCAGGCCGACCTTGACCTCGTCCTTCCCGAGCGCGACGGACCCCACGCAGGTCGGCCGCCCGCCCGGATCGGCCTTTCGGCCACCGTCCGTCCGATCGAGGAAGTCGCCCGCTTTCTGGTCGGGGCGCGGAACGTCGGCCCCGACGGAGCACCCGATTGCGTGATCGTCGACGAGGGCCACGTGCGCGCGATGGAGCTGGCGGTCGAGGTACCCGGCGCGCCGCTCGAGGCGGTCGCCTCGGCCGAGACGTGGGAGGAGCTGTACGACCGGTTGGCGGCGCTGATCGCGGAGAACCGAACGACCCTCGTCTTCGTCAACACGCGCCGACTCGCCGAGCGGGTTACCCACCACCTGTCCCAGCGGATCGGCGAGGAGAACGTCACGTCACACCATGGATCGCTGTCGCGCGAGCGGCGACTGGACGCCGAAGAGCGGCTCAAGGAGGGACGCCTCAAGGCGCTGGTGGCGACCGCATCGCTCGAGCTCGGAATCGACATCGGGACGATCGATCTGGTGTGCCAGATCGGCTCCCCCCACACGATCGCCGCGCTGCTCCAGCGGGTCGGCCGCTCGGGCCGTCTCGCAGGTGCGATGGCGCGCGGGCGCCTCTTTGCGCTCTCGCGTGACGAGCTGGTCGAGTGCGCGGCCCTCCTGTGGGCCGCGCGCCGGAACCTGCTCGACCGGCTCGAGATCCCCGAGAATCCGCTGGACATCCTGGCGCAACAGATCGTCGCTGCGTCGGTGTCGCGGGATTGGGCGCTCGACGATCTGTACGAGGTGGTGCGCGGGGCCTGGCCCTTCCGCGAGATCGAGCGCGCCGAGTTCGATCAGGTCGTGCGGGTGCTCGCCGAGGGATACGCCACGAGCCGGGGGCGTCGCGGGGCGTGGGTCCACCTCGATGAGGTCAACGGGCGGCTCCGGGGACGCAAGGGCGCGCGGATCGCATCGGTCACCTCGGGCGGCGCGATCCCCAACACCGCCGACTACGACGTCGTTCTCGATCCCGAAGGGATCTTCATCGGGACGATCAACGAGGACTTCGCGATCGAGTCGCTGCCGGGAGACATCTTCCAGCTCGGCAATGCGTCGTGGGAGATCCTGCGCATCGAGACCGGCCGCGTGCGGGTCGCCGATGCCCAGGGAAAGCCCCCCACGATCCCCTTCTGGCTGGGTGAGGCGCCGGCGCGGACCCCCGAGCTCTCCGAGCTCGTGAGCCGGATCCGTGTGGAGGTGTCACGCCGGATCGAGGAGGGCGCGGGGGTCGCCACTCACTGGCTCGTCGAGGACGTCGGGCTCCAGCCCGAAGCCGCGGCCCAGGTCGAGGAGTACCTCGCCGCGACGAAGCGAGTCCTGGGGGTCGTACCGACCCAGGAGACCCTCGTCCTCGAGCGGTTCTTCGACGAGGCGGGCGGCATGCAGCTCGTCCTCCACGCGCCGTTCGGCGGCCGCGTCAACCGGGCCTGGGGGCTCGCGCTCCGCAAGAAGTTCTGCCGCTCGTTCAACTTCGAGCTCCAGGCGGCGGCCAACGAGGACGCGATCGTGCTGTCGCTCGGACCCCAGCACTCGTTCCCGCTGATCGACGTCTTCCGCTACCTGAGGCCCGAGACCGCACGCGACACGCTCGTCCAGGCGCTCCTACCCGCGCCGATGTTCCAGACGCGCTGGCGGTGGAACGCCGAGCGATCGCTGGCGATCCTGCGGATGCGGAACGGTCAGAAGACACCCGCCCAGCTCCTTCGCATGCAGGCCGAGGATCTTCTCGCGGCCGCGTTTCCCCACGCCGCGGCGTGCCCCGAGAACCTGTCCGGCGACATCGAGGTTCCGTGGGAGCACGCGATCGTGCGGCAAACCGTCATGGATTGCCTGACCGAGGCGATGGACATCGAACGGCTCGAGGCGATCCTCGCCTCGATCGAGCGTGGCGAGCGCGAGCTGGTCGCGCGCGACGTCCCCGAGCCATCTCCTATGACTCACGAGATCCTGAACGCGCGGCCATACGCATTCCTCGACGACGCTCCGCTCGAGGAGCGGCGCACGATGGCGGTCTCGCTCAGACGGAACCTCGACTACCGTTCGGCCGACGACCTCGGAACGCTGAGCGCGGAGGCGATCGAGCGCGTGCGGCAGGAGGCGTGGCCCGAGCCCACCGATGCCGACGAGGTGCACGAAGCGCTGGTGTGGCTTGGGCTCGTGACCGAGCGCGAGGCCGCGCCCTGGCGTGACGGGCTTGCCGAGCTCGTAACCGCTCGGCGGGCGGCGCGCGCCTTCGTTCGTGAGGCGACGGACGCTCCCGGGCAGGCCAGCGGCGAGCGGGGCTTCTGGATCGCCGCCGAGCGGCTGCCCGAGGTCGAGGCGGCCTATGAGGGGGCGGTGGCGGTCGAGCCCTCGGTCGAGGCGCCCGCGCGTCTCCGCTCCAGAGCGTGGGACACTCAGGAGGCGCTGGCCGCGCTCCTCGCTGGCCGCCTCGAGGGACTGGGGCCGGTCACGATTCCCGCACTCGCGTTCGAGCTCGGGATCGAGCCACGCCGGATCGAGGCCGCGCTGATCGATATCGAGACGACGGGCCAGATCCTGCGCGGCCGCTTCACGCCCGGGGAGGCCGAGGTCGAATGGTGCCACCGGCGGCTGCTCGCGCGGATCCACCGCTACACCATCGATCGCCTGCGCGCCGAGATCGAGCCCGCCGCACCGGCCGATTTCCTGCGGTTCCTGCTCTCCTGGCAGCACGTCGCGCCGGGCACGGCGCTTGGTGGGCCGCGCGGCGTGCTGGAGGCCGTGCGGAAGCTTCAAGCGTTCGAGGCCCCCGCGGCCGCTTGGGAGCGCGAGATCCTGCCCGCGCGGGTCGCCGACTACGATCCCGCGTGGCTCGACGAGCTGTGTCTGTCGGGCACGGTGGCATGGGGTCGGCTCACGCCTCCCGCGGGTGCGCGCGTGGCGTCTGGACGCGGTCGGCGCTCCGGGCCGGTGCGAGCGACTCCCGTGACGTTCCTCCTGCGCGAGGACATGCCCCATCTCATGCGGCTGGCGGCCGCCCCGGACGAGGAGGCCCTGGGGACATATGCCCGCGAGGTTCTGACCGCTCTGCGCGAAGGGGGAGCGGCGTTTCATCAGGACCTCGTCGCCGAGACGGAGCTCCTGGCACCTCAGGTGGAGGAGGGGCTCGGCGAGCTCGTCGCCTGGGGTCTCGTCACCGCCGACGGATTCAGCGGCCTGCGGGCGCTCCTCAGGTCCGAGCGCGACCGGCGCGCCGGCCGCCGCCCGCTCGCGCGGCCAGGCCGCCAACCCAGGTTCACGGTTTCGACGATCGCCGGGCGCTGGTCTCTCCTGCGGCGCCCGCGGCGCAACGCGGTGGAGGAGAACGGCGGCGGCGGGAACGGTCGCGCCGCGCGCGACCCGCGCCGCGAGGAGGCGGTCGAGGCCTGGGCGCGCGTGCTACTCGCGCGCTACGGCGTCGTCGCGCGCCGGCTGCTCGACCGCGAGCCGCCGCTCGCTCCCTGGCGCGAGGTCGTGCGCGTGCTCAGGCGGCTCGAGATGCGGGGGGAGATCCGTGGCGGGCGGTTCCTCCACGGGGCACAGGGTGAGCAATTCGCGCTGCCCGAGGCGGTCGAGTCGTTGCGCGCCACGCGCCGCAAAGAGCCGCGCGGCGAGCTGGTCGTCGTCAACGGTGGCGACCCGCTCAACCTGGTCGGGATCGTGACGCCGGGCGAGCGGGTCGCGGCGCTGTCGGGCAACCGCATGGTGTATCGGGACGGTGTGCCGCTAGCCGCTCGCGAGGGTCGTGTGACCCGCTGGACGCGCGAGGCCGAGAACGAGAACGAGCACCGCGCCACCCAGCTCCTCTTACTCCGGGGTAGGGCCGCGGCACTCCAGGGATGAGACTTCAGCCGAGCCGGTAGGCGTGACGATTCCGTCCTCCGTAACCGTCAGCTGAATCCGAATCATCGCGCCCAGAGTGTCGGCCTCGCCTCGCGTCACGATGGAACCTGCCCCATCGACGGAGACTGTCGTGGGTAGTGGCGGCGAAGCTGTGACCTCGCCCGCCGCGGCGCCGTTCAACGCGTACGGCGTTCCGCTCTCGGCCGTGGCCTCGGCCTTCGAGAGATCAGCGACGACCTCCACCTGAAAGCCCGCCGCGCCGTCGGGCCGCGAGGTGGCGACGACATTGGCCGTCCCGCCGAACGTTACGTCCTCGCCGGTGCATGGATCCGCCACCGTCCCGGTGACCGGAATGTCGACGTCAGCCCTGTGCACCAGACGGGGCGAGATCGCTCCGAGCGCCACGGCAAGCATGACGATAAGCGGGAGGGACAGGTCGATCGCGCGGATGCGTGTGCTCATGTCGCCTCTCTACCTCGGTCGCCTCTCTAACTCGGCGGAAGAAGTCGCTTCCTAAATCGTACCGCGATGCCGCTATCGAGTTCCGTCTCGCCTCTGACAGCGGTCGCTCTCCACCGCAGAGGAAACCCGGTATTCTGCGGGCTCGTATCGCGAAAGACGACGCCACTCTCGATCTAAAGACCCTGGAGGCTCTCATGCGCTCGATCCGTTTGCTGGTCTGCGTGCTCCTCCTCGTGCTCACCCCGCCTACGGTCGCCGGTCAGCCCGCGCCGTCCGCCGGGTCGATCGTGCGCGAGCTCGTCCACAGCCCCGCGCTCGAGGGGAATCTGCTCGGGGACACCGCCGACCAGCCGGTGGCGATCTACCTGCCGCCCGGCTACGCGGACATTTCGCGCCGCTATCCGGTCCTCTATCTGCTCCACGGGATCGGCGGCACCCCCCAGGATTGGGTGGGACCGAGCTATCAAGGAATGGAGATCCGCGCCGTGATGGACAGCCTGATCGCGGTCGGGGCGATCCAGCCCATGATCGTGGTCATGCCGAACGGGACGAATCGATACATCGGAACGTTCTACATGAACTCGCCGGTTGGCGGTGGGTGGGAGGATTTCATCTCCCGCGACCTGGTGGCTCACCTCGACCGGATGTACCGGACGCTCGCACGTCGCGAGAGTCGCGGCGTCACTGGGCACTCGATGGGCGGCCTCGGTTCGATCCTGATGGGAATGCACCACGCGGACGTCTTCTCGTCCGTCTGGGCCATGAACCCCTGCTGCCTGGCGATGGTCGATGACATCTCCGCCGACAGCCCGGCATGGCGGCGAGCGGATGGCATCCGCACCCTCGACGATTTCGACGCGGCCCTCGCCGCAGGCGACTTCTACCCTCCGGCCATCATCGCCCTGGCCTCCGTCCTTTCTCCCCGTCCGGACCGACCTCCGCTCTACGTCGAGCTCCCGTTCACCGCTTCGAACGGCGCGCTGCAACCTTCTGAGCCGATCCTCGCGCGGTGGCGATCCGCGTTCCCGGTCGCGGTCGCTCGAGAATACCGGGGAGCCCTCGACTCGCTCCGGGGGTTCCATCTCGACACCGTCTTCGTCGACGAGTTCTCGCATATCCCGCCCTCGACGAGGATGCTAGCCGACACGCTCGCCGAGCTGGGCGTCCCGCACGTTTTCGAGATGTACGAGGGTGACCACCGGAGCAGGATGCGTGAGCGGATGACGACGCTCGTTCTGCCCTGGTTCTCCGAGATGCTGGAAGGGGAATCCGTGGCTCGTTGAGCGCAGCGCGAGTCGTTCGAGCGCTCACGAGTACCCGCGAATTTCAGAGGAGCGAGAGCTGAGGCCCTGGGGCTGTGGGGTCGTGGGGTCGGCGAAAGGCGTCGGTGCTGAGCGTGAACCGGTCGCGGTTGAGACCGTGCCGGCGGCACGCGACCTCGAAGACCTGCTTGACCTGATCCGCGAACGGCCCCTCACCCGTCATGCGGACGTTCCAGCGCGAATCGTAGAGGGCGCCACGGCGCAGATCCCGCAGTCGGTTCAGCACCTTCCGCTTGCGGTCCGGGAAGTGGCGGCCGAGCCAGTCCTCGAAGAGCTCCTTCACCGCGTAGGGAAGCCGTAGCATGATGTAGCCGGCGCGAGTGGCGCCCGCTTCGGCCGCGCGCTCGAGGATCTCAGGCATCTCGTGGTCGGTGAGACCGGGGATGACCGGAGCCACCATGACGCCGCAGGGGATCCCCGCCGCTGTCAGCTTCCGAATCGCGTCGAGGCGCCGGGCCGGCGTCGCCGCCCGCGGCTCCATCACCCGCTGCAATTCATTACGTAGCGTCGTGATCGAGAGGTTGGCCGCCGCGGCGCGGTAGCTGGCCATCTCGCCGAGGATGTCGGCGTCTCGAGTGACGAGGTGGCTCTTGGTGATGATCGCGACCGGGTTTCGGAAATCGTTCAGCACCTCGAGACACCGGCGCGTGATGCGCATCCGTTTCTCGATCGACTGGTAAGGATCCGTCACTCCGCTCATCACAAGAACCTGCGGCTTCCACCGCGGCGACGAGAGCTCCTTCCGCAGTAGCTCCGGCGCGTCCTCTTTGACGAAGATCTTCGTTTCGAAGTCGAGGCCGGCCGAAAGACCGAAGTACTCGTGACCGGGACGAGCGTAGCAGTTGTGACTTAAAATGCCATCAGAAATGAAATTGCCCGTGCCCGTCATGATGTCGTAGAGCGTCGCGGGACCGAGGGGATCGATCGAGACGACCCGAAGCGAGACGCTGGCCTTGAGCGCCTGACCTTCAAAGTTCCGCTTCCTCGAGATCGCGGGGCGGGCAGTCTGAAAGAAGCGCAGGTGCGCCCTGAGTCCGCCACGCAGGCGGACCATCTTAACGGGACGCTCTCGGACTTCACTGCCGCATTCCACGACACAATCGAAGCCGAGGCGACGCATGCCCCGCACCGTCTCTTCGATGATGATAGGGTCGGAATTGGAAATCCGAAGGGCCCCCTGGCTGTAGCTCCCCTCCGCGTCGAAGATTCCGGCGAGGAACCCCCTCGTTCGATCGAACGTCGGTTTCGAAGGCCATCCGATCAGTTGCTGAATTCTGAGGACATTTCTCCTTCTTGCGGTGCGGATCCCGAACATCTCCTGACGGGCATCGGACCCCTCCGTGAAGAGGAACGGGATCGTGTCGACACCGAATCGCGAGAGGTAGTGCTCGGTCCTTCCCAGAGCCTCGACTTCGACAAGAGCGAGGCGGAATTGATTCACACGGCCAGTCTTGCCACTCGATCGTAAGTATCCATGGCACGCGAGGTGCGCATCCCCGCGGATCATGCCACACAGATATCCGACCATGTAGTCCGGGGATGTGGGATATTGGACCTGAAATGCTCCAACCCCAAGAAGTCTGTCGTTCGTCGTCAGGTGGGGCCGTCGAAGGCGTCCGTGTTCCGTCCCGGTGACGAACTTCCAGCCGCGCCATGTGCGGAACCGATGATCGCCGCTGGCGACGATCTCGGTTCCATCTTCTAGCGTGATGCGATACGCCGGCTTCGTCGTCTCCCAGCGGTAGAGGACCTCGGTCTTTCGGTATCTCAGCTTCCCATCGCGCCGAACGGCCCCGTAGATCTCGTCGGCGCGTTTCAAGTCGGCCAACGGCTTTGTCGTTCCGTCCGCCATCAGAATGGGAGTCCCGCCCCATAGGCAGTAGACGCACGATCTGTCGCATCCCCTGTACGGATTGATGCTCGCGTCGAAACCGACGTCGGGGCTGTCGTTGCGTGCGATGATCGAGCGCGTCGCGTCACGGAAGAACTGAGTCTCAGGCGCGGGATCCTCAGCCTCGACCCAGTCCTCGCGCTCGACCTGGATTCGATCGAACCGGTTGGCGGGGTTGTGAGCGGCGCCTCGGCCGCGAATCGTCGGATGGGTCATGGGTCGATCCCCGGATTGGACGACGTCGCTCATGCGGAGGGGACGGCTAATTTACGGGTTTCTTTCGGTATCGCAAGCCCCCTGCCGGCCCCCCTTTCTGAGAGCGCCCAGACGCAGCATTATGAGTTCATGGAGTGGAGCTGTTGACCCTATACATAGTCAGGAGGCACCCACCATGCGGATCGCAGCATTCGTGCTCGTGGCCGTTTTCACGGCGGTACCGCTCCGAGCGCAGGAGTCGCAGCCTACGGTCTTCGACGCCACGCTCGGGGAGACCGAGTCAGCGCCCGAGGTCTCGACCGCCGAGATGCGCGCGATCGTCGATGGCGGAAGCGCCGTCGTCTTCGACGTGCGGCCTCACCTGGAGTGGGCGATCAGCCACATCCCTGGTGCCCGCAACGTCGCGCCCAAGCCCGGCGTGCCGATGTCGCTCTACACGTCGGACGTGGCCGAGATCGAGCGCCAGGTCGGAGGCGACAAGACGGCCGCGGTCGTCCTCTATTGCAACGGGCCCTTCTGCGGCAAGTCGAAGCGTGTGTCAGCCGACCTCCTCGCCGCCGGCTGGACCAACGTGCGCCGCTATCAGCTGGGTATCCCCTTCTGGCGGGCGCTGGTCGGCCTCACCGTGATCGAGCCCGACGGTGCGCGGCACGTATACGCCAACGATCGCACCGCGGTCTGGATCGACGCGCGCGAACCAGAGGAATTCGCCTCCGGGACCATCGAAGGAGCGCGCAATCTCCCACGCAGCAAGGTCCTGGAAGGCAAGGACGTGGGCGAGGTCAAGGCGGCGAAGGACGATGGGCGCCTGCCGATGGAGGACCACAACACCCGGATCGTCGTCTTCGGCCGCGACGCGGACCAGGCGCGCGCGGTCGCCGAGGCGATCACGCGAGAAGCCTTCCACAACGTGGCGTACTTCGAGGGCGGCTACACCGCGCTCGCAGCGGCTGTGGCGGGAGAGTAGAGTAGCCCCGACGGCCCAACGGATCATCCGGGAGGGCTCATGGCGCACAAGCACTGGCTCTTCAAGTCCGACCCCGAAACGTACGGCATCGGCGAGCTCGAGCGGGACGGCGTGACCGATTGGGACGGTGTTCGAAACTATCGGGCGCGCAACTATATGCGCGACGAGATGTCCCCCGGTGACCCCATCCTGCTCTACCACTCGAACGCCGATCCGACGGGGGTCTACGGCATCGCCGAGGTAGCGTCCGAACCTCAGCCCGAAAGATCTCAGTTCGACCGCCGGAGCCGGTACTTCGATCCCGCCTCAGATCCCAAGAAGCCTACCTGGTGGTGCGTCGACGTGCGTCACCTGGAGACCTTCTCCGCCCCCGTCACACGCGATGAGCTCCGGGAGTTGCCGGGCCTGGCGGATATGCTGGTCCTCAAACGGGGTATGCGCCTCTCGATCACTCCCGTCACGAAGCGGGAATTCGAGATCGTGCTCAGCGCCGGTCGCGCCAAGTCGAAACGCTGAGGCCTGCGACTCGGGAGCACCCGGATCTTGTCGGGTCGCGGGGGCCCGCATAGACTGCCGATCGACTTCATTCAGGGGGCCGACAAACCTTTCTCGAGGGGGTGCGTGATGAAGGTGTGGAGCGTCGTGGGAATCGCCCTTCTCCTGACCGTGGCCCGGATCGCGCCCGCGGCGGCGCAACAAGCGCCAGTCGACGCGCGATCGACGGTGGAGATAGCGGACGAGGAGACGGATCGCGCCGTGCTGAGAGAGCTCTTCGCGCGGCCGGAAGTGCAGAAGGCGGCCAGGATCGGGGGGGTCGATCTCGAGGAGGCGGAGCAGCGGGTGTCGACCCTGGAGGGCGAGCAGCTCCATCGCGCGGCTCAACAGGCGCGCGTGCTCGAGAGCAGTCTCGAGGCAGAGGGTGGCGCTCAGAGAATCAGCATTCAGGTGACCACCCTCATCATCATTCTGCTGCTGCTGATCCTCATCATCATCCTGGCTTGACCGGGAACAGCCTCTGACGGATGGCGGCCGGCGGGAGACACGCCGGCCGCCAGCGTTGAAGCTCGCCAACCGCAACCCACGTATACTGAGGAACGATGTCCTGCCGACCCGCCATCGCCTTCCTGGCGCTGATCGTTGCCATCGCCTGCGCCTCCGCTCAAGGAAAGGAGGATGACTCGGCCCGCCGCCAGCGCCCGGAAGGCCACGTCCTGTTCGTCGGCCTGGAGTCGGAGGACGCGGTCGCGGTCGTCGATCCCCGCGCGGGTACCATCCTCAAGAAGGTCCCCGTCGGCATCTCGGCCGAGGACATCGAGGGAGTGCATGCTCTCGCGGTCGCGCCCGACGGC
>JBHEOA010000063.1:0-13407 GCA_046261835.1 Gemmatimonadota bacterium | reverse complement strand
CCGGGGGTCATCGAGCACTAGGCGGCGAGGACGGCCGAACCGCGCGAAAGGACCCTCACCGACCGCGCAGCTGCCTCAGCACGTACGGCAGAATGCCGCCGTGATGGTAGTACTCGCGCTCGACGGGGGTGTCGACACGCGCGACCGCGCGGAACCGCTTGACCGATCCGTCCGGGGATGCGGCCTCGACCTCGAGCCGCTCGCCTGTGTCGACGCCGTCGGCGATCCCGTGGACGGTGAACGTCTCCTCGCCGGTGAGCCCGAGCGAATCCGCGCTCTCACCGGGCTCAAACTGGAGCGGCAGAACCCCCATCCCGATCAAGTTCGAGCGGTGGATTCGCTCGTATGACTGGGCGAGAACCGCGCGGACACCGAGCATGCGTGTTCCCTTTGCGGCCCAGTCGCGCGACGAGCCCGAGCCGTACTCCTTCCCCGCCACGATGATCAACGGCACCTCTTCCTCGACGTACCGCATCGCCGCGTCGTAGATCGTCATCTCCTCGCCGTCGGGGAAGTGACGCGTCCAGCCCCCCTCGCGCGTAACCAGCCTGTTCCGCAGCCGGATGTTGGCGAACGTCCCGCGCACCATGACCTCGTGGTTTCCGCGCCGAGAGCCGTACGAGTTGAAGTCACGCGGCTCGACTCCGCGCTCGATCAAGTAGCGCCCAGCCGGCGAGTCCACCTTGATCGACCCCGCGGGCGAGATGTGATCGGTGGTCACCGAGTCACCCAGAACCGCGAGCACGCGACCGCCCTCGATCTCCTCTAGGGGATCAGGCTCTACGAGCAGATTCGTCAGGAACGTGGGTCGCCGGATGTACGTCGACTCCCGGTCCCAGACGAACCGATCACCCTCGGGGTTCTCGAGCGCGTTCCACCGCTCGTCGCCCTCGAAGACGTTCGCGTACTTGGCGCGGAACTGATCGGTCTTGACCGCCCTCCGGATCGTCGCGCGGATCTCCTCCTGCGCCGGCCAGATGTCGCGCAGATAAACCGGTTCCCTATTCGCTCCCTCGCCTAGCGGCTCCTCGAGGAGGTCGATGTCCATGCGCCCGGCCAGGGCATAGGCCACGACCAGCGGCGGCGACGCCAGGTAGTTGGCGCGTGTGTCGGGGTTGATGCGGCCCTCGAAGTTACGGTTGCCGCTGAGCACGGAGCAGGCGACGAGCCCATGATCCTCGATCGCCTTGGAGATCTCAGGCGCGAGCGGACCCGAGTTGCCGATGCACGTCGTGCAGCCGTACCCGACGAGGTGGAAACCGAGTGCCTCGAGGTCGTCCAGGAGAGCCGCCTCGCGCAGGTACTCGGTAACGACCATCGACCCCGGCGCGAGCGAGGTCTTGACCCATGACTTGGTCCGGATCCCCCTCTCGACCGCCTTCCGCGCAAGAAGGCCGGCCCCGATCATCACGGAAGGGTTGCTGGTGTTGGTGCACGAGGTGATGGCGGCGATCACGACCGAGCCGTGGTGAAGCTCGAACTCGACGGGGTGCCCACCGGGCTCGCGCGCGGCGAGCGTCACCTCGGCGCCCGGCGGGGCGATGGTGTCGACAGCGAGGCCGGTAGCGTCGCCGCCCTCCTCGGCCCAACGGTGGATCGCTGCGCGCGAGGGGATCTCGACCCTGTCGAAGATCTCGCGCATGTCGTGCTCGAACGTCTCCTTAGCCTCCGTCAACGGGATCCGGCGCTGGGGAAGCTTGGGCCCCGCGAGCGACGGCACGACCGTGTCGAGATCGAGCTCGAGGAGGTCGGAGTAGTCCGGCTCCACGTCGGGATCGTGGAAGAGACCCTGCGCGCGCGCGTACGCCTCGACCAGCGCGACCAGTTCGGGACCGCGCCCGGTGAACCGCAAATACTCGAGCGTCTCCCGGTCGATCGGAAAGATGGCGCACGTCGCGCCGTACTCGGGCGACATGTTGCCGATCGTCGCGCGGTCGGCGAGCGACAGCGCCGAGACGCCGGCGCCGTAGAACTCGACGAACTTCCCGACCACCCCCTTCTTGCGCAGCATTTCGGTCACGCGGAGGACCAGGTCCGTCGCGGTCGCCCCTTCGGGCAACGCGCCATCGAGCCGGAACCCCACGACCTGGGGAATCAGCATCGAGATCGGCTGGCCAAGCATCGCCGCCTCGGCCTCGATCCCACCGACGCCCCAGCCGAGGACGCCGAGGCCGTTGACCATCGTGGTATGGCTGTCGGTGCCGACCAGCGTGTCGGGGTAGGCGACTGCCCCTCCGTTGCCACCCGTCTCGCGCGACCACACGACGCGCGCCAGGTACTCGAGGTTCACCTGGTGGACGATCCCCGTATCGGGGGGTACGACTCGGAATTCATCGAACGCCTTCTGTCCCCAGCGCAGGAATGCATACCGCTCCCGGTTCCGCTCGTACTCCCTTTCGGCGTTAATCAAGAAAGCCGCTTCGATCCCATAGGCGTCGACTTGAACCGAGTGGTCGATGACGAGGTCAGCGGGGATCTGAGGGTTGATGCGCGCGGGGTCACCACCCATCTCGCCCATGGCGTCGCGCATAGCAGCCAGGTCGACGAGCGCAGGGACGCCGGTGAAGTCCTGGAGCAGGACGCGCGCCGGCATGAACGCGATCTCGTGCGACGGCTCCGCTCCGGCGTTCCACGTGGCGAGCGTCTCGATGTCTTCTCGGGTTACCGCGACGCCGTCCTCGTGCCGCAGAAGGTTCTCGAGGAGGATCTTGAGCGAGTAGGGGAGCCGGTCGAGATCGAACCCGCGCCGCGCGAGCTCCGCGAGCGACCAGATCGTGAACGTGCGATCTCCGACCTTGAGCGGAACGCGCGTCTCGTAAGGGTCCTTGCGAGCCATCCTGATCCTCATTTTAGGCGTATCTCGATGCCGGACGTGAAGATGAGAAGATAACAAAGCCCCTCCGGGAGAGCCGGAGACGGGCCCTCAGCCTCGTCCGGCGGCCCACGGCCCGCGGTTTGCACGCCTCCGAAAAGGGGGTACCGACCATGGGCTTCCGTGCCATCCAGGCCCTCGTGGCGCTCAGCGTCCTCGTCGGCTCGATCCTCTACCTCGAGGGATACCTGGGCGACGTGCGCGATCGCGGTGAGATCCTCTCCTGCCGCCGACTTCCGGACGAGCTCGCGGCCTGGCGCGGTAGCCACACCACGGTTCGCGCCGACGACATGACCCACCTCGACCGCTGGGCCGCGGACCATCACGACCGCGTCAACCTGCGGTACGGCGCGTCATGCGCGACGGCGCTCCATCAAGCGGCGGACTTCGGCCGTCTCGACGCCGCGCGGATCCTCCTCGCGCGCGGGGCCGAACCGGCGACACGCGACCGTAATGGCGCGACGCCCCTCCACTACGCCGCGCGCGAGGGACACCCCGCAGTCGCAGAGCTCCTCCTCGAGCACGGCGCCGACCCCGATTCTCGCGATGACGGCGGCCGCACTCCGCTCATGACCGCGGTCTTCGGGGTCTCGACCGAGAACCTCGACGGGCGGCTCCGCCTCGCCCAAGCGCTGCTCGCGGCGGGCGCGAACCTCGAAGCGGTCGATCGCGGGAGCCGCCGGACCGCTCTCCACGTGGCGGCGGACCATCAGGGGGACCCGGCCTTCGTGCGGCTCCTGCTCGAACGCCGCGCGCGGACCGACGCGGCCGACTCCCAGGGCGAGACGCCGCTCCATCGGGCCGCGTCTGCCGGGTCGATCGAGTCGGTCCGCCTGCTCCTCGATGCCGGCGCGGATCCGAACGCGGGCCCGCGGGGGACGGCCCTCGCCGGAGCAGCCCTCGGCGGCCACGTCGAGGTCGCGCGACTTCTCGTCGAGCGCGGTGCCGACATCGGCCAGACCGGCCCCATGTCGCCCCTTCCCTGGAGGAGCGCACCGCTCGAGACAGCGATGCTCGTGCCGCGCGAACGCGAGGACAGGGCGCTCGAGATCGCCGCACTGCTCGCCGACCGCGGCGCCGACGTCGATGCGCGGAGCGTGAGTGGGCGTACGTATCTCCACGCCTCCGCTGAGGAGGGGCGGCGTGAATGGGTGCGGTTCCTGCTCGACCATGGCGCGGCGGTCGATGCGCCGGACCCGCAAGGGGCGACGCCGCTCCACCAAGCGGTGCGCAACGGCCACCTCGAAGTCGCTGAGCTTCTCCTCGCGCGTGGAGCGGACGCGGGCCTCGAGGCTTCCGATGGAACGACGCCGCTCATCCTCGCCCGTCAGGATCCCGAGATGGAATCTCTCCTCAGGCACCATGGCGGCCGCTGACACGCTGCCGAGGGTCACCGTCTTGTGCCTCGCAGCTTCCCTGACGGGAGCGCTCGCGCTCGCTGCGTTGGTCCGATGCGGCGGGGAGTGCGAGGTCGCCGGCGAGACAATGGAGCAGGCGCTGACCGCGACCTGGAGGGGTGATGCCGATGCGCTGCGGGGAGCACTCGACGCCGACCCCGCGCTCGCCGAAGGACCGGTCTGCCTTCCCGAGGAGGGGCTCTCGGGCCGCCCCTCCGTGGACTTCTCAGCCCTGGGTGGCTTCTCGTCGCTCCTGCACGTGGCTGCGCGGCAGGGCCACGCGGACATCGTCGGCATTCTGCTCGCGTACGGCACCGACCCCGACGGGGACAATCCTCTCGGTCAGTCGCCGCTCCACCTCGCCGCCATGTACGGCCACACGGCGGCGGCGGAAAGCCTCATCATGGGGGGCGCCAACATCGACGCGCAAGCGCGCGGGGGATACACACCGCTGGCGCTCGCGGCGGGGCATGGCAGGACCGAGGTCCTCAAGGCGCTTCTCGCCCACGGCGCGCAGGTCGATGTGGCCGACGGGATCGGCTGGATGCCCCTCCACCGGGCGGCGAGCGAAGGTCATGCGAGCGCTGCGCGAATCCTCCTCGCCCACGGCGCGCGGGTCGATGCCCCCACCAGCGCCGGTGACACGGCGCTCGAGTACGCTCTCCTGGGCGGGCACGACGCGGCCATCCGACTCCTCCTCGACAGGGGGGCCACCGTCGAAGACCGAGGTCACGGGATGACACCGTTGACCCTGGCCGTCATGTACGCCGACCCCGAGCACGTCCGGCTTCTTCTCGATCGCGGCGCGGATCCGAACCGGCCGGATGCTCACGGACACACCGCACTCACCACAGCGATCGAGTACCAGGGCATTCAAATTGAGCGCGTCTTCGAGAACGCAAGCCTGCTCCTCGAGAGTGGCGCCGACGTCCACGCACTGGGGACAAACGGCGACACCCCGCTCCATCGGGCAGCGGTTCGCGGCGTGCCGGAGTACACCCGACTCCTCCTCGATCATGGCTCGGGGGTCGACGCGCGGAACGATTGGGGCTGGACGCCCCTCTTTTACGCCGCGACGCAACACCACCACGAGCTCGCCGGCATTTTGCTCGAGCGCGGGGCGAATCCGAATGCCGTCGATGGGAGCCATCAGACGCTGATGAGCCACGTGATCGGGGACGAGGAGATGAGGTCGCTCCTTCGCCGCCACGGCGCCCGCTGAATCGTGGTCAGGGCACCGATCACTCCGGGACGAGGTCGACCGCCCGGACTCCTCCCGTTGCGGGATCGAGAAGAACTCCTACGACACTGATCACCGCGTAGAGGACGCAGAAGGCGGTCACGACCGCCGCTGCCCGACGCCCCTCTCCCAGCCGTCCGAGTCCCAGGAGGACGAGATAGAAGACGAGAGGGAACAGCACGTAGGAGAGCCGCAGTGAGTAGCCGCCGAAGTCGATCGAGTTGGCGACGTACCCCGCAATCATATAGAGGAAGGCGGCGAGACCCCACGCGCGGAGCGAATCGGGCACGCGCCGCCAGCCCTCAGCCAGCAGACCCGCCGCGGCGGCGATCCAGGCGACGTGGAATGCGACGCCGGTCTTGACCAGAAAATCGAACACATAGCGGGGATCGAGGTCGCCCGCGAAACCGTAGGGCAGACCGTATCCCACCAGGTCGTAATGACGCAGATACGCGGCGAGAGGCAGGGAGGCCAGGGCGAAGGTCGACAGGAGCGCGACCGAGAATCCGGGTCGGCGCCGCCAGGTGCCGCGCCCGATCAGGAGCGTCAGGGCGACGACCGGCACCATCCAGGCCGTCTGCCGGGCGAGGAGGCCCGCCGCCTGGACGAGGAAGAGACCGGCCATCCATGGAGCGAAGGGGGCGGGTTCGGCTCGGTCGGCGTCATCGATGAGGCGGACGGTGATCATCGCGGCGGCGAGCGCGGTCGCGTGGCCCAGCGTGTCGGTCAGGATGTGATAGCCCCAATCGAGCTGCGGGAAGCCGGTCAGGAAGAGTACGGGCGCCACCCACGCGTGGCGCACTCGGGGATCGAGCGCGAGCAACCACGCCAGAAGGAGGATCGCCGTGATCCAGGCCGCGAGGATGTTGACGACGCTGAATGCCGCGCGGTAGCGGTCGCCCAGGATGTAGTGCCCGATGAGGCCCGCCACGAAAGGCAGCGCCGGGCGCGTGTAGTGGTGCGACGCCTCGGTGGCCCGGTCGCTGAGGGCGGGATCGAAGCGAGCCTCTTCGCCGGCGAAGACTCGCGCCATGTCGAGGTAGACATCCGAATCGGAAAGGGGCTGCGTGTCGTTCTCGCGCTGTCCGAAGCGAAAGAGCGAGCACGCGGCCGCGAGGACGAGGAGCGCGACGATCATCCCGGCGCGTCGCGGCCGCCGCGCCCTCGAATCGGCAACTGATTCGTTCCTCACCGTTGGAGTATACCTGAAAGAGAGTATCTTCGCGGTCATGGCGATACCCTGGAGGCGGCTTCTCGTCATCCCCGTGGCGGCAGCTGCCGTGGCGTCACCGCTCGCGGCTCAGACGCGGCCGCTCCGGACGGCCGACCCCGATCCGATTCCGCACGGCCGGCTCGCGGTCGAGATGGGCATCGAGTGGCTGGACGAGGTCGCATTCCCGCTATCGGGGCTCGAGGGAGACCTCCTGCGCGCCCCGGCGGTCGCCTTTCGCTTCGGGCTCGGCGGGCTCGCCGAGTTTCAGGTGGCGGGGGGGCACGACCTCTTGTTCATCGACGATCGGCGGCCGGCTCCCTTCGCCGACATGATCCATGTCGACGGGGACGTCGCGCACGACATCTACGACCCCGTGGTCGCGACCAAGCTTCGATTGCAGCGTGAGACGCCGCGCCTGCCGTCGATGGGGCTGCGGGTGGCGACCCGCCTCCCCTCGGCGAGCAACAAGAGCGGGCTGGGCAACGACACGACGGACTTCTTCCTGTGGGTGCTGGCGGGTAAGACGCTCGGGGGTACCCGCCTCCTCGCCAATCTGGGCCTCGGCGTCCTGTCCGTCCCCACGCGGGGCGACCGTCAGAAGGACGTCCTCATGTACGGGTTGGCCGCCGATCGACCGATCGGTGAACGCTGGTCGGTGGGGCTCGAGGTCAATGGCCGCACGGACCGGAGCAGCGGCGAGCCCCCCGAGGGCACCGAGGACATGGGTCAGGCGCGGCTCGGAGCGCGCTGGATCGCGGGCACGATCGCGCTCGACGGCGCGCTCATCGTGGGACTACACGCTCCCGAGCCGGATGTCGGAGCGACCGTCGGAATGAGCTGGCTGATGCACGCGATCCCCGAGTAGGCCCGGCTCCACGCACGGCCTGGCGTGGAGATATACTTCCGTCATGCCGATCATCGACGAAGAGCTATTCGTGAGGTGCCGCGGCTGCGGTCACGAGGCGGCGACCGGCATCCGCCGGACCGAAGAGGGTCTGCGAAGCGACCCCCCGGGTGAGCGCATGATCACGTGCCATCGGTGCGGCCGGCGCGAGGCCTACGGCAACGCGGACTACTACCACCGTACCGTCGAGTCCGACCGCGCGCGGGTCGACGTCTGAGCGCGGGCGAACGTCCCGCGCGGCTGTTCCTGCCGGGCCCCACCGAGGTCGCCGCCGAGGTCCTCGAGGCGCAGGCGTGCCCCCTTATCGGCCACCGCTCGCGCGACATCGAGGAGCTTCTCGGTTCGATCCAGGTTCGGCTACGCCAGATCTTCCAGACCGATCATCACGTCTACGTCTCGACCTCGTCGTCGACGGGCCTCTTCGAGGCAGCGGCGCGGTGCGCGATCGCCAAGCGCGCGCTGTGCTGCGTCAACGGCGCCTTCAGCGCCCGTTGGGCCGAGGTCGTGGCCGCCAACGGGAAGCCCTACGACGTGCTCGAGGTCGACTGGGGCGAGCCGGTGACCGGCGAGCTCGTCGGGGATGCGCTCGAACGTGGGGCCTACGACGCCGTGACGATCGTCCACAACGAGACCTCGACCGGTGTGACGAGCCCGGTCGCCGAGATCGCGGCAGTGGTGCGCTCCCTGAACCCTGAGATCCTCCTCCTCGTCGACACCGTATCGTCCCTGGGCGGAATCGACGTGCGGACCGACGAGTGGGGGCTCGACGTGTGTCTGACGGGGGGCCAGAAGTGCCTGGCTCTCCCCCCGGGTCTGGCGTTCGTGGCGGTGAGCGACCGGGCGCTCGAGCGAGCGCGCCAGATCCCGCATCGCGGTTGGTACTTCGACTTCGTCGTCTTCGAGAAGTACCTCGAGCGGAGCCAGACGCCGGCCACGCCCGCGATTACACTGCTCTATGCGCTCGACCGTCAGCTCGACCGAATCATCGCCGAGGGGCTCGAAGCGAGGTTCGCGCGCCACGCCGCAATGGCGGCGCATGTCCAGAGCTGGGCGCTCGACCGCTTCGATATTCTGGCGCGCGAGGGGTATCGCTCCCATTCGGTGACCGCCGTCCGCAACACGCGCGACATCGACGTAGCCGACCTGAACCGTCACCTCGCCGGGTACGACATGCAGATCGGCAACGGCTACGGCAAGCTTCGCGACGTGACCTTCCGAATCGGCCACATGGGCGATCACACGCTCGACGGGCTGCTCGCGCTGACGACCGCGATCGACGCCTATCTCGACCTGTGAGGCGAGCCCTCAGCGCGCACCAGGATTCGTGGCGGGCGCAAAGCGCGGATCAGGGTTCCTGATGGGCATGTTCCGGATCCTGGTCCCCGAGCCGCTGTCCGAGGAAGGACTCGCGCGGCTGCGCGAGGCCGCCGACGTCGAGACGACGGCGATGTCCACGCCGCTCGCGCGTGACGAATTGCTGGCGGCGCTTCCCGGACACGATGCCTTGATCGTACGGAGCGCCACGCGAGTGGACGCCGAAGCGCTGGCGCGCGCCGACCGGCTCCAGGTGGTGGGCCGAGCGGGGGTGGGACTCGACAACGTCGACGTCGATGCCGCGACGGCGCGTGGCGTCCTCGTCATGAACACGCCGGGCGCCAATGCGGTCGCAACCGCCGAGCACACGTGGGCGCTCTTGCTCGCGCTGTGCCGGCGCGTCCCCGCGGCGGATGCCAGCCTGCGCGCGGGCGCGTGGGACAGGAAGCGGTTCACCGGGATTCAGCTCGCGGGAAAGACGCTCGGCGTCGTTGGTCTCGGGCGCGTGGGGCGCGAGGTGGCGCGGCGCGGCCGGGGGTTCGGGATGCGCGTTCTGGGGTGTGATCCGCATCTGACCGCTGATGCGGCCGAAGACCTCCAGGTCGAGCTGGTCGAGCTCGATCGGCTGCTCGCCGAGAGCGACGTCGTGACGCTGCACGCGCCCTTGACGGAAGCCACGCGCGGGATGATGGGCGCCGAGCTGCTCGCGCGGGTCAAGCGCGGGGCGCTCCTCGTCAACTGCGCGCGCGGCGAGCTGGTCGACGAGGCAGAGGTCGCGGCGGCCCTGCGCGAAGGTCGGCTGGCCGGCGCTGCGTTCGACGTCTTCGCCGAGGAGCCGCCCGCCGGGAGCCCGCTCATCGGGCTTCCCGATGTCGTCCTGACGCCGCACGTCGGCGCCTCCACGGTCGAAGCCCAGCGCGACGTCTCGCTCCAGATCGTCGATCAGGTGCTCGATGCCCTGCGCGGCGTCGACTACCGCAACGCCGTCAACCTTCCGTTTGTGGCGGTCGGCGGGCTCGGCGAGATCCGGCCGTGGCTCGATCTGGCCGAGCGGCTGGGCCGGCTGGCGGCGGAGCTCACCGCCGGCGAGCGGATCGCGAGGGTCGAGGTCGAGGTGCGCGGGCCCGAGGTCGCGCCGCACGCCCAGCCGCTTTCGGTCGCGCTTCTCAAGGGTGTGCTCGCGCCGGCTCTCGGCGACGAGGTCGTCAACTACGTCAACGCCGCGCACCACGCCGCCGAACGGGGGATCGCGGTAGCGCGGAGCCGCCACCCGTCGGCGGCCGAGTACGCGAACCTGGTCGGCTGCCGGATCGCGACCGACCGGAGTGAGCGCGCGGCGGCGGGGACTCTCTTCCACGATCGGCCCCGCGCGGTCGAGATCGAGGGATACCACCTCGACGCCCCGCCCGTCGGTGACGTCCTGCTGGTCTGGAATCGCGACGTCCCGGGGGTCATCGGGCGCGTCGGAACGATCCTCGGAAACGCCGGCGTCAACATCGCGGAGTGGCGGCTCGGCCGCTCGGCGCCGGGCGAGACGGCGCTCGCATTCATCAACCTCGACAACCCGGCGCCCCCGGACATACTCGAAGCTCTCACGCAGATCCCCGGTGTCCAGCGCGTGCGCCAGCTGCGCTTCCCCGTATGATCGACCCGTGTCAGCATGATCGCGACGCGCGTCTCAGCATGAGCGTGACCCGCGCGCTCGTCGTCCCGGCGCTCGTCGCCGCGGCCCTCGCCTTGACGTGCTCGGAACGCCCCGCAGAGGAAATAGGTACGCCCGCGGAGGAAGCGGTCGCTCCCGCGGAGGAGGCGGTCGCGCGCGCCGACCGCGACACGGCGGGCGCCTCTGCGACGTCGCCGTACGCGAGATGGGAGGGACGGCCGATCAAGGCGCTCTCGCCCGATGAGGTGGAGCGCCTCCTGGCCGGCGAGGGAATGGGGTACGCGCTCGCGGCCGAGCTCAACCGCTATCCCGGGCCGCGCCACGTCCTCGACCTCGCCGACTCGCTCGCGCTGAGCACGGCCCAGCGCGACTCGGTCGAAGCGATCCGCGCGCGTATGAACGCCGTCGCGATCGAGCTGGGGAGGGAGATCGTCGCGGCCGAGGCGGCGCTCGATTCGCTGTTCGCGAGCGGCTCCATCGATTCAGCCGCTCTGCGGACGCGGACCGCCCAGATCGCGCGGCTCGAGGGCAAGCTGCGCGCGACCCACCTCGATGCGCATCTCTCGACGCGCGCGGTCCTCGACGATTTCCAGGTCGCGCGCTACGACTCCCTCAGAGGCTACTCCGGCGCACGGCCCGAACCCGTGCACGATGCCCACCAACATCGATAGGGTCGATACCGCAGTGGAGCGCGACCCTCCGGGGCGGTGGCGAGCGCTCGCCGTCCTCGCTGTGGCCGAGCTCCTCGCCATGACCACCTGGTTCTCGGCTTCCGCCGTCCTGCCCGTTCTCGTCGCGCGGTGGTCGCTCTCGGCGTCGGCGGGGGCGTGGCTCACGATCGCGGTCCAGCTCGGGTTCGTGACCGGCGCCCTCCTGTCGGCGACGCTCAACCTCGCCGACCTGATCGCTCCGCGGCGCCTCTTCCTGGTCGGCGCGGTCGGTGCGGCAACCGCCAACATGCTTCTCCTCCATGCGGCCGGCCCGCTCCACGCGATTCCGCTGCGCTTCGCCACCGGGTTCTTTCTGGCCGGCGTGTACCCACCCGCTCTCAAGTCGATGGCAACCTGGTTCAGGCGTGGCCGCGGGATCGCGCTCGGGATCCTGGTGGGAGCCTTGACGCTGGGATCGGCGGTCCCGCACCTGGTCAAGGGGCTGGGTGGCGTCGACTGGCACATCGTCGTCGTGACTACGTCGGTCCTGACCCTGATCGGTGGTCTCGTCGCCATCCTCGCGGGGCGAGAGGGACCGTACCCCTTTCCACCCGCCGTCTTCGATCCACGACAGGCCGTGCGCGCGCTCGCCGAACGCGGTGTTCGGCTCGCGACGCTCGGCTACTTCGGGCACATGTGGGAGCTGTACGCGATGTGGGCGTGGTTCGGCGTCTTCTTCGCGGCGGCCCTGGAGACGCGGGGAACTCCGACGTTCGACGCCGAGCGGCTCGCGGGCTACGCCGCCTTCGCTGTGATCGGTGCCGGCGCGATCGGATGCGCGCTGGGAGGATGGCTCGGCGATCGATGGGGTCGCACGCTCACGACCGCCGCGGCGATGTCGATCTCGGGGCTTTGCGCGTTGACGATCGGCGCGCTCGAGGGGCTCGCCCCGGTCATCATTTTGGCGGTGGGCCTCGTATGGGGAACGGCGGTGGTGGCGGATTCAGCTCAGTTCTCGGCGATGGTCACCGAGGTCGCCGACCAGCGCTACGTCGGAACCGCGCTCACGCTCCAGCTCGCGATCGGCTTCACGCTCACGATCACGACGATCTGGCTCGTGCCCTTGATCGTGCGGGCGGCAGGATGGTGGGCCGCTTTCGCCGTCCTGGCGCCGGGACCGGCAGCGGGGGTGATCGCGATGCTGAGACTCAGGGCGAGCCCCGCGGCCGCGCGGATCGCGGGCGGTCGGGGGTGACGGGACCAGGTAAGAGGCGGTCGGATCAGCTGGTGGCGACCTCGAACAGGCGGGTCGAGCCTTCGAAACCCTTGAGCTCGTGGTCTCCCAGATCGGCGAACCTGAATCCCTTCCCGATGCAAAGCTCGCGCACCACATTGGACGCGTAGATCCGTCCCTCATCGGCCTTGTCGCACACCCGGCGGGCGAGCTGCACCGCGGCGCCGAAGAAGTCCTCGTTCTCGACGATCGGCTCTCCCGCGCTCATCCCGACCCGGATGCCGAAGCCGAGGTCCGGGTTTTCCACGCTGTGCTCGGCGACCAGCTTCTGGATGTCGATCGCGCACTGAACCGCGTGCGAGGCGGAGATGAACGACGCCATAATCCCGTCGCCCGTGTGCTTGATCTCGCGCCCGCCATGATCCTCGAGCGCCCCGCGCACGATCCGGTCATGGGTACGGACAACCTCCATGGCGGCGGCATCGCCCAGCCGCTGGGTCAGCGAGGTCGAGCCGGTGATGTCGGTGAACAGGATGACGCGGTAGGCGGTGTCGAGGCTCCCGTCGTTGTAGAGCGCACCACCGACAGGAGTCGACGACTGACCACCCAGGAAGCCCTCGACGAGGTTCTTCTCGACCTCGATGATCTGGTCGGGGACGAGGCCATGGGCCTCGCGATGGACCGCGACACAAGCATCGGCGTCGGGGCCTTCGACCAAGCAACAGATCGTGCGCCGGCTCGGGTCCATCCAATACTTGATGTACTTGACGCCGTAGCGGTCCTGGGCCTCAAGGTCGCTCAGGTGGGCGCGCTCGACGTCCTCAGGCGTGGCGTCGACGTTGCGGTGAACGTCCATGTAGAGCGGCATGCGTGCTCCTCCGATGGGATCGCAAAGAAGAAAACGAGTATCGTCGCCGCTC
>JBHEOA010000062.1:0-5344 GCA_046261835.1 Gemmatimonadota bacterium | reverse complement strand
CGTGGCCACGGTCTCGAGATAGGCGGCCGGCGCATCGGGAGAAGCAGCCACCAGCGCGAAGAGCCGTCCGCGCATCTCTTCCCCGGTCTCGCTGGGCACGCGGAGCGGGCGCTCGTTCCGCGCCAGCGCCGTGATCACCCCCTCAACCGCGTCAGTTCTCAGATGGGCGAGAAACGCGCCGCCACCCAACGCCACTGTATCCTCGGCGCCGAGCGAGGAGATCTCGCGAAGCAGCCGATCGCGGTCGACCACTCCCGGCTGACGAACGGCGAACGCCGCCATCTCATCCAGCACCTCTGCGTAGGAGTCGTCGGCGATCGGCGGCGCGATTTGTTCCGCCGTCAACGCGGGGCGGGTTTGGATCGCCTCAGGCAAGGGCGCGTCGCACCAAGTCGACGATGTCCGCGGGCCGATCGGCGACCGCGATCCCGTTTTCGCGGAACGCCTCGATCTTTTCCTTGGCCGTTCCCTCGCTCCCCGAGATGATCGCTCCGGCGTGGCCCATGCGACGCCCGGGAGGCGCGGCATGTCCGGCAATGAAGCCGACTACCTTAGTCTCCATCTCGCGCGACACGAACTCTGCCGCCTCCTGCTCGTCAGTGCCTCCGATCTCGCCGATCATCACGACCGCCTCGGTCTCGGGATCGCCCTCGAAGAGCTCGAGGACATCGATGAATGTCGTTCCGATGATCGGGTCGCCTCCGATACCGACGCAGGTCGACTGGCCGATCTCGGCGCCCGTCAGGTGGTGGATGACCTCGTAGGTGAGAGTGCCGCTTCGCGAGACGACCCCGACCGGTCCCAGAGTCGTGATCTGACCGGGCAGGATTCCCACCTTCGATTTCCCCGGTGAGATGAGGCCCGGACAATTAGGACCGACCAGCCGGGCTCCCCGGTCGCGTACGAACGTGACTGCGCGCGTCATATCGAGAACGGGGATGCCTTCGGTGATCGCAACCACCAGCTGAACCCCCGCGTCAGCCGCCTCGAAGACCGCGTCGACGGCGAAAGCCGGAGGCACGTATATGACCGACGTGTCGGCGCCCGTTTCGGCGACCGCCTCGGCCACGGTGTCGAAGATCGGGACCTCGTCATCGAAGCTCTGGCCACCCTTGCCGGGAACCACACCGGCCACCACGCGCGTCCCGTACTCGCGCATCTGACGGGCATGAAACGATCCGTCCCGACCGGTGATCCCCTGGACAACCAGCCGAGTATGGTCATCGATCAGGACGCTCATCGCATAGCGCCGCGCTCGGTCCGCCGTGCGGAGGGTTTCCCGCCGGCGAGCTCGATCGCCTTCTGCACCACTTCGTCCATGGAGTTCGTCGCCGGGAGCCCGACCCTCTCCAGGATCTCAAGGGCCTCCTTCTCGTTGGTTCCGGTCAAGCGAATGACGATCGGGACTTGGACCTCGAGCTGATCGAGCGCAGCGACGATCCCGTTGGCGACGTCGTCACAGCGCGTGATGCCGCCGAAGATGTTGAAGAGGATCGCCTCGACGTTCGGATCCGAGAGGATGATCCGCATCGCGTTGACGACCTTCTCGGGGTTCGAAGAGCCGCCGATGTCGAGGAAGTTGGCGGGCTGGGCGCCGTAGTATTTGATCAGATCCATCGTCGCCATCGCAAGCCCCGCGCCGTTGACGATGCAGCCGATGTTGCCGTCGAGCTTGACGTAGGAAAGGCCTTTCGCCCGCGCCTCGATCTCGGCTGTGTCCTCATCGGAGGGATCGCGTAAAACCTCGAGGTCGGGATGGCGGAAGAGAGCGTTGTCGTCGAGAACGATCTTGGCATCGAGCGCCAGGACCTCGCCACGCTTGGACACGACCAGAGGGTTGATCTCGGCGAGCGAAGCGTCGACGGCGATGAAAGCGTCGTAGAGCTGGCGAAAGATCCTGGCGGCTGCCCGCGCGAGGTCCAGCTCTCCGTAGAGCGCGAGGCCGAGCACCATCGCTTGATGACCCAGGAGACCGTAGCGCGGATCGATCGCGACCTTGTGGATCTTCTCCGGGGTTTCCCGCGCGACTTCCTCGATGTCGACGCCTCCGGCCGCACTCACCATGAGAACCGGCCGCTTGGTGTTCCGGTCGACGATGATCCCCGCGTACGCCTCGTGGCCGATCTCGACGGCCGGAGCCACGAGAACTCTCTTGACCAGGAGCCCTTTGATCTCCATGCCGAGGATATGGGAGGCCTTCTCGCGCGCCTCGGTGGGGTTCTGTGCGAGCTTTACGCCGCCGGCCTTCCCCCGACCGCCGACGAGAACCTGCGCCTTGATGACGACGGAGCCCCCGAGCTCGCGCGCAGCATGTTCGACTTCCTCGGGTGTGTCGGCTACGCGATCGGGAGGGACCGGAATACCGTGCCGGCGGAGGATCTCACGCGCCTGGTACTCGTGGAGCTTCATGCGTCCTTTCGGTCGAGTGGCAGGGTGGGACGGGGCGAAAAGCTAGATGCGGCTTACCGGCCATTCAACCGAGATACCGCGGCGCTTCCGTCCCACCCTTTCCGTCCACCCGAGACGAGACGCCTACTCCGGAGACTGACAGGATGAGTCCTCAGGGATCCTGTCGCAAAACTCTGGGCTACCGCTCCACAGGCCGGCCGTCATCACGGTGACGCCCGCGACCAGTAGGATGAGCATTGCGATGCTTCTCGTCATTTTCCCTCCTTGTCATGGTGGTCAACTCAGGGGAGGGCACACCATAAGGGATGACTACGAAGAAAGTCAATCGGCTGCTAGCACTCCCGACGGGAGGCCTGAAAACGCGAGGACCGCCGATGGCGGCGGTCCTCGCAACGACCGGACCTGGTTGTTATCCAGCTTCAGCTCTTGTCCTGCTCGGGTTCCGGTGTGGCGAGCTCGGGCTGTGCGTCTTGGGAGGCTTCTTCCCCGACGGCCAGCTGTGACTCGGTCTCGATGGAGGCGTCCGGTGACTCGTCGCAGAGCTGAGGGAACTCTAGACAGAATTCCTCCGGGCAGGTGCCCGCTGTCGTGACGACGAACCCGGCGGCGAGCGCCAGGAGCACACCAGTTCGCTTTGCCATCGTTCCTCCTTTGAAGTTCCGGTCGACTGGGGCCCTGTACACCTTACTCACGGACCACGTGAGAAGTCAACCGATCGATCCCCCTCTTTCGCGCTGCCGCCCTCCCAGTCTATTGCTCGGACATGCGGTCTAGGATGCGCCCGAGCTCGGCGAGTGCCTCCCCGTAGGCTGCCCAGTCGCCGCGGCGCTGGGCTTGGACCGCGCGGTCGTACGCAGCATTGGCCTCTCGCGTCAGTGACTCGAGCCCGGCGCCGGCAGGCGCGGCACCTTCGCCGACCGGCGCCTCCGGCTCTTGCTCGATGTCGGTGGCCTCCGCGACTACTTCTCCCGCCTCCGCGCGCGCGCGGCGCGAGCTGGGTGTGCCGCGGATCAGCACCATCATCGCGTCCTCGAGCGTGGGCTCCATCACGATCTGCTGTCCGTACGTCGCGATCACGCGCGTCAGCTGCGGGAGCTGGCTCTGCTGCGCCTGCAGGAACAGCGGCTCGACGTAGAGGACCGAGTTCCCGAGCGGGATGACGAGGAGGTTCCCGCGGATAACGCTCGAGCCCTTTTGGCTCCACAGCGTGATCTGCTCGCTGATCAGAGGGTCCTGGTCGATCCGGGCTTCAACCTGCATCGGCCCGTAGATGAGACGGTCCTTGGGGAACTCGTAGATCACCCGCTGCCCGTAGTTCCACGGGTCGCTCTTGGCAGCGAGCAGCGCGATCATGTTGTCGCGCCGCGATGGCGTGAACGGAAGGACGAGCTGGAACGTGAGCGCCTGGTCGTCGGGGAGCCTGAGCAGGACGTAGTACGGCACCATCGGCTGAGACTGACCCTGATAGATCTCGTTGGGGACGTTCCACAGGTCCTCGCGGTTGTAGAACACCTTGGGATCCCGCATGTGATAGCTCCTGAGGACCTCCGCCTGGATGGTGAAGAGGCCCTCGGGGTAACGCATGTGCGCGAGTAGATCCGGCGGGATCTCGCTCCGCGGGCGAAACAGGCTCGGGAAGATCCTCGAGTACGTGCGGAGAAGCGGGTCGTTCGGCTCCCAGGCGTAGAGCGTGACGTCGCCATGGTAGGCGTCGATCACCACCTTGACGCTGTTCCGCACGTAGTTGATCGGACGGCGGTTGAATCCCTCGACCGGTTCCGAGTAGGGGTACCGGTCGGAAGCGGTGTATGCGTCTTGCACCCACAGCAGCCGTCCGTCCAGAAGGACCAGATACGGGTCGCCATCATATTGGAGGAACGGCGCCACTCTCCGAACGCGGTCGTGGATCCGTCGGTAGAGCAGCAGCCGGGAGTCGCTCGTGATGGCATCGGTCAGCAGGAGCTTTAGTGATCCGAAATGCCAGGCGAACAGCGCCCGGCGCCACCACGACGCAACCGATATCCCACCTCGGCCGCCATACGATGTGTAGATGTTCTCGTCGCCGCGCGGATAGTCGAACTCCTGTACGCGAGTTGAGGCGAGGACGTAATCCGCGGTCCGCTCGCCATAGTAGATCTCCGGCCGGACGATCTCGATCGCGCCGGACAGGCTGTCCGGAACGCGCGGAGGGATGTCGGAGACGAAGAACATTGGAAGCCCCTCCTCGGTCACGCTGTTGACGGGGCTCATCACGAAGCCGTAGCCGTGGGTGTAGATGAGGTGCACGTTCTGCCACGTTCGGATGGGCTCGGCCAGCTGTTCGACCGCCATCTCGCGTGCCGCCAACATGACCTGGCTCGGACCGCTGCCCAGGTCGTAACGATCGACGTCGACGTCCTCGAACTCGTAGTAAAGCCGGATTTCCTGTAGCTGGCTGTATGAGTCGAGCAGCGGCCGCCAGTCCCACAGCCGTACGTTTCTGATCGTAGGCTCGGCCTCGGAGAGCGACGCCACAGCGGGGTCGCGACCGACCTCGAAGGGCCGCTCGACGACATCGACCAGGTCGAAAGCACGGCGCGTGTATGCGATGTTGCGCGCGATGTACGGGGCTTCCTTCTCGATCTCGTTGGGCTCGACCTCGAAGCGTTGGACGACGCCGGGATACACTCCCTTGAAGACGATGAGGCCCAGGATCAGAGCGCCGAAGGCGGTGGCGGTCATCCGGTAGCTGCCGCGAATTACGTCCCACACCGCGACGCCGAACGCTGCGAGCGCCAGTGCCATAAGCACGCGGTAGCCGAGCAGCTGAGCGTGTACGTCCGTATAGCTCGCGCCGAAGACCACCCCACGCGAGGAGTAGACGAGATCGAAGATGTCGAGCCGGTAGCCCCAGGCAAGGACGAGAAAGAGGAGCGCGACGTTGATCGCCAGATGG
>JBHEOA010000061.1:0-11296 GCA_046261835.1 Gemmatimonadota bacterium | reverse complement strand
CCCGCGCTCGCCAAAGCGGGGGTCGAGTCATTCGTGATCCTGTGGATCATGTGGCTCGACGGGCGCGATCGCGGCAACGTCGTCGCACGCGCCAAGGCGCTTCGCGCGCTCGGCCAGGGCGACGGCCGCGCCGGATTCCTGGTCCTCGAGGACGAAGCGAAGTGGGAAGATCCACACGTGGCGGCGGCGGCGGTGGCCGGTCTCGTCGAGCGCTGGCGGCGCGGGGCGCGCGAGGAGCCGGCCACCACCGAACGATACTTCCGTGCCTTCCAAGGGGCGCTCGAGCGGGGCGACATCGGAACGGTGAGCGAGGCGGCGCCCGCGCTGGCCGACTCCGTCTTCCGCGCCCACGGCGCGGTCGAGCTGCTCGTTAAGACCTACCGCGCGATGGAAGTCCCACGCGACCTCGAAGCGATGGTCGCCCTGCTCGAGGCTCTGGGTCGCACCGGTGACACGGACGCGCGCCCCCTGCTCGAGGAGGCGCTCGGCCATCCCGAACTCCCGTTGCGCCAGGCCGCTGCCGCGGCGCTCTCGGATTCGGCCGGCGGGGTGGTGACCATCCCCGTCGTTCCCGACCCGCCCGACCGCGTCGTCGACTGGTCCATGCTTGCAGATCTTGGCGAGGCGCCGCGTCTCGTTCTCGAAACCGCGCGCGGCAGGATCATAGTCGAGCTGGCCGTCGAGCAGGCGCCGCTCACGACCCAGACGATCGCGGCGTTCGCGCGTGGGGGTCGCTACGACGATGTCCCGTTCCACCGCGTCGTCCCCAACTTCGTGATCCAGGGAGGGGACTTCGCTCGCGGCGACGGCTACGGAGGGCCGGGATTCGAGATCCGGAGCGAGTTCACGCGCATCTCCTACGGTCGCGGGGTCATAGGGATGGCCAGTGCGGGAAAGGACACCGAAGGATCGCAGTACTTCCTGACGCACTCGATCCAGCCGCACCTCGACGGTCGCTACACCGCATTCGGCCGAGTGGTCGAGGGGTTCGAAGCGCTCGACATGATCGGGGAAGGGGATCGAGTGATCACCGCGCGCGTAGAGGCCACCGCTCCCTGAGGGGCCCCCGCCGACGGTTTGCCTGGATGGCTACGAGGTCTCGCTTCCGCGGAAGCCGAAGAAGTCCCAGATGCGCGTGAGGATCTGACCCTTCTCCTCCTCCATCGCTTCCTCCGCCGCGCGGTGCAGCGCCGCATGGGTCGCCTCGAGCTCGGCACGCCGTCGGCCCAGCGTCTCGGAGATGCGCTCGGCGATCTCGGGGTTCTGATGCAGCGTGTCACGGAAGGCCGCCCGGTCGATCACGAAGCAGCGGCTGGGCTCGAGAGCGACGACCGTGGCGGTTCGCTGCTCACCGGTCAGTAGCGCCATCTCGCCGAGGAAAGCGCCGGGGCCGAGAGCAGCGACCCGCTCGCTGCGGCCGTCATGGCTGACGACCACCTCGACCCGCCCCTGGTCGATGATGTATAACGAATCGCCCGGCTCTCCCTGGCGCATGACGGTGTCGCCCGCGAAGTACGGCGCGACACGAACGCGCGGAGCGAGCGCCCGCGCTTCGTCCTCGCTCAACGCAGCAAACACCTCGACCTTTCGCAAGAGCTCGTAGATCCGCTCGTCGTCCGCTTCGGCCGCGGCGCGCTCAGTTTCGGCCGTCACCTGGCGCAGGTAGACGTTGCGCATCGGGTAGGGGATCTCGATGCCGCGCCGTGTGAAGGCATACCAGATCCGCGTCATGAAGTCGTTGGAGATGTCCTCCAGATCAGCGTAGTCCTTGATCCAGTATTTGATCTGGTAGACGACGGCGGAGTCGGCGAAGGTCTCGGTGCGCACGTCGATGCGTGGGCGCTTGAGGATGCCGGCTGTCTGGTCGGACGCCTCTTCGACAGCGGCGATAACCTCGGCAGGCGGGTGGCGGTAGTGGACGCCGATGTTGGCGAACTCGCCATGTACTCGGCTCGGCCTGCTGTAGTTGATCACGATGTCCTTGGAGATCAGCGAGTTGGGAATGATCACGAGGTCATTGGTTCGCGTGCGAAGCTTGGTAGCCCGCCATGAAATGTCGACGACCACTCCCTCCCGGTCGCCGAAGCGCACCCAGTCGCCCACGTTGAACGAGCGCTCGGTCTGAAGCGCGAGGCCGCTGAACAGGTTGCCGAGAGTATCCTGGAGCGCGAGGCCGATAACGATCGAAATGACCGCCGATGTCGTGAACAGCCCGGTGATGTCGAGCGGCGTGTTGTAATAGAGGATCAACAGGACGCCGGTGAAGAACAATGCGATGATCGCGACGTCGCGCAGGATTGCGGGGATCTCGATCCTCAGCCGCTGCACCATGAGGAAATCGACGACCAGCAGCGCGGCGGTCAGGAGTAGCGCCAGGAGCCCCGCGATCAGCATCGCCACGCTGACTACGACGTAGGTTGGGTTTTCGACCATCCGGGCGACCCGACGCCCGTCCTCGATCACGGTCTCCATCGATTCGGTGGGCAGGGCGTTGAGGATGATCCTGAGAACCAGGACCAGGGCGAGCAGCGCGATCACCACGAGCGCGCGGCGCCGCGTCTCGGCGTTGCGGCTCAGGCCTCGGACGGCGAGCGCGGCCAGGCCCAGGAGCACCAGCGCGACAAAGAACAGCCCGGTCCCGCTCAGGAGCTGTTCGATCAACGGGTGGTCCACGAGGGTGAGCTCAGCCGCCGGGGATGTGGCGGCGAAAGCGCTCTACGGCGGTCATAGCCTTGATGTTAGCGAAACGCGCCGCTCGCTTCCAGAGTGAAGACGGCGACGCGTTCATGGCGGCCGCGTAGAAGCCGGCCGAAGTCTCTAGCGGACGGCGACCTGATTCTGCTCGGCCACGAGACGCTCTCGGCGGCGGAGGCGAAGCTCGTAGCGCTCGTTGAGATCCTGACTCTCTTCGAGTACCTGCTGGTACCGCGCTTCGGTGGCGCTGTGGTACCGCTGGAGGCGGAGGTAGGCGACCGGGTCGTGTGGAAGCCCTTGATTGATCCGGCGCTGGTACTCCGCGAGAAGCGACCGCGACTCGGCCAGATCCTGCTGAAGGGAATCCCGGACGCGGTCGACCTCGGCTCGCTGGACGAGAAGCTTCCCGATCGCTTCGTCGTTGAGCTCGATCCGCGACTCGATCACCCAGGCCGAGTTCTCCGCCGGCCCCGCCGCGGACTGCCCCGCGTCTCCTGACGACCCGTCAGCGAAGGAGAGGAGAAGAAGGAAGGGCACGAGTCCGATCCCCACCGCCAGCAGCCCGACGCCGGCCTTCTGAAGGAACGATGGGCTCAGGGCGGCGGCCAGGCCCCGGGCGGCGAAGCGACGCATCGCGCCTGGCTCCACGTCGTGCATATCGCGCTCTGCCTCGTGCGCGACAGCAGGCTGTACCTCGTGCGCGACTGCCGCCGCTGTGTCGACTTTGCTCTTGGCGTCCGCCGGGCTCGGTCTCGACTGGGCTCGTGCAGCGGTCGGGACTGTCCCCACTGCAGCGGCAGCTATCGGCTTCTTCCACTGCGCGGGCGGCTCCATGACGCGAGCCGCGGGCGGCTCCACGCGTGCCGCGGGCGGCTCCACGCAAGCGGCGGGCGGCTCCACGCGAGCGGCGGGCGGCTCCACGCGAGCGGCGGGCGGCTCGACGACGCGAACTGCGGGCGGCTCCACGCGAGCAGCGGGCGGCTCGACGACGCGAGGCGGCTCGGATGTTTGCTGTTCTTTCGGCTGGAAGACCGCCCCCCGCTCGACACCCCGCAGACGGTCGTGCGGTGGCGCCATGGGCGGTTTGACAGCCGCCGGTCGTGACGCCCAGGGCGCTGCGGGCGGCTCAGCGGCCGCGGGTCGCTGGGTCCAGGGTGCCGGCGGCGGCTCGGCTGCCGTGGATCGCTGGGTCCAAGGTGGAGGCGGCTCGATGGCCTGCCTTTCGATGACGGGCTCCGGTACCGGCGCCACCTCGACGCTCGGAGCTTCAATGTGCGCGACGGCCTTCGGCGGATCCTCGCGCGAAGCCCACCACGGCATTGGGTCAGTGCGTGGTGCGGGAGGCACGGGCTCGACCTGCGCGCCTGACTCGATCGTCTCGACCGTGGGCTCGGCCACCGGGGGTTGATGATCTTCGGATGCGGTTTGCGGCTCGATCGCTGGCGGGGGCTCCGATACCGGCTCTGCCTCAACGCGCGGGGCGGCGGGGACCGCTGCGGCGGGCCTCGCGTGTTCTTCGGGCGAGCCCCACCATGGCATCGCGTCATAGCTCGGAGCGTGGTGCCCCGACCGCGCTTGCGCGGGTGGCTCCATCGGCTCGACCGTCGGGCTGTCCTGCGCGTGTGGCTCGATCGGCTCGACCGGCGCTTCAACTGCCGCGGGTTGAAGATTTTCCGATACGCTCTGTGGCTCGCCCGGGGGCTCCAGTGCCGGCTCCGCCTCGAGGTGCGGCGAGGCGGGGGACGCCGCGGGCTTCGCGTGTTCCTCCCGCGAAGCCCACCATGGCGTCCGGTCGTCGCTCGGCGCGTCGCGCACGGGCTCGACCTTCGCAGGTGACTCGATCGGCTCGACGGTTATGATCCGGGGCTCGCTCGCGGGCTCCGATGCCGAGGCCGCCGCGACGTACGGTGCCTCGGAGGACGTTGCTTCGGGGATCGCTTGCTCGTCGCGCGGCACCCACCACGGCGTCGAGTCATCGCTCGCTGCGTGGGGCAGGAACTCGGTCCGCGCAGGTGGCAGGGGCTCCTTCCGGGCGGCCAGTGCTCCAACCCCCAGAACGCGGGCCACGTCTCCACACATCTCGTCGAAGGCTTCGGGTGGCAGCTCGTCACGCAGCATCTCGACCGCTCGGATCGCCTGCCCTGGCTTTCCGGCGATCAGCATCTCGCGCGCTCCGGAGATGACGAGGTCGGTCACGCAACCGAGCGCGCTCTCGCGCAGATCGCGAACATCACCCAAGCTCGCGAGTCGCTCGAACCCGCCGGCGAGCTCCGCCTTCATGAACGCGAGCCAGTACCCTTCGTTCTCGATGAGATCTGTCCACTCGCGCACCGTGCGACGCCAGAGCGCGATGTCGTCCATTCCGGCATCCAGGCTCGAGGCGGCGACGAGCGCGACGACCGCTGCATCGTGGCGGGCAACGGGGAGCGCGGTCGCCGCCCACCCCTCGAGCGCGTTGAGTATCGAGCCCGGCGCGAGGTAGCCCACCGCGGTCTCGGCGTCGCGGTCGTGGAACCAGAACATCCGGTCGAGCAGACGCAAGTCAGGCTCGGCGAGGCGGTCGAGAGCCGCGTCGACGTCGCCGACCTCGCGTCGCACCGGACCAAGCCAGGGCAGATCCCAGTTCGTGCGGTGACGGATCCAGGACCGGCCACGGAGCCGGTCGGCAGCGTGGACGATCTCGCTCCACGTCGCCTCGCCTGGAAGACCCAGGGTGCGAAATCCGTTCCGCTGGAGCACGTCGCGTAGCGCGACTGTCGGTGGCGATAATGTCATCGTGATCGGGGCGGCGGGCGGAGGGACCGGAAGGGCCCCACCGCCGAGCGGGTGTCCCCACCGAGCCCAGAGCAAAGATCGTGCCTCGAGGCGGTGAGCTCACCCTACGCCCCTGCCGCCCTTACGCGGCCGGGGAAGCACTCACGCAAAATACGAGAGGGAGGGTGGCTGGTTCCTGCGGGGAGAGCGGCTGCTCTGTGGAGATCAGCCGCCGGGAACGTGGCGGCGGAAGCGCTCGGCGGCGAGGACCTTGGTGGCCTCGCGCGGCAGGGACCGCAGGGCGCGGTCGATGTTGTCGAGCCGATCGTCGGGGTCGGGGTGGGTCTTCTTCAGGAACGAGACGTTCTCGTCGTCTTCGCGATCCTCCAGTTTTTCGACGAAGCGACGGATCCCGGCTGGGTCGTAGCCCGCCGCGGCGATTCGACGAACAGCGAAGCCGTCAGCCTCGAGCTCGTCCTCGCGCGAGAGCCCCATGAAGAGCGCGCCCGCGCCGGCCTCGACAGCCATGCGCAGGTACTCCTCGCCGGCGACGTTGACCTCCTCGGCGGCCTGCTCGATCCCCCACCCGGTTCGAGCCTTGCTCTGAATCTCCTCGACGACGTCGCGCGCATCGACGTGGCCGATCTCATGAGCCAGCACGCCCGCCAGCATCGCCTCGTCGTCCATGAGCCCGAGCGCTCCGCGGGTGACGAAGATGTAGCCGCCGGGTGCGGCGAAGGCATTGATCTCGTCGCTGTCGAGCACGGCGAACCGGTACGCTACGCCCGGGCGCGGCGCGACGGACGCGAGCGCGGCACCCACCAGATTGACGTAGCGCGTGAGGGCTTCGTCGCGCGACACTCCGTAGCGACCCGCCACGACGGCGGCGATCCCCCGACCGATCGTCACCTCCTGCTCGGTTGATACCGGAACGACCAGCGCGCCCACCTCCTCGGCGACTTGCCTTCCCTGGTCCACGCGCTCGCGGATCCTGTCGAGGATCTGGGCTTCGGCCGGCGAGGCCAGACTCCCCGCCGCGACCACCGCCCACGCGAGAGCCGCTCCAACCTGAGCGAACCGCGAGGCTCGGCTCCGCACGCCTGCCTGGACGTGCTTCATCGCGCGCCTCCATCGGGCGAGTCGGCTTCCGTGCCAGCCGCTTCGGGGGGCAGGAGATCGTAGGGTGGGAGACCGGCCTCGCGCTTGAACGCCTCGATCTCGGCGGCTGGAGCGCCCTGGGCCTCCATCCAGGCGACCGCGGACGGATCGGGTGTGACCGACACCTCGCCTTGAGCGGTCGGTACGCGTTCCACGCCTCGCGCGCCGGCCGCTGCCGTTACTTGGGGATCCCCCGCCGGGCTGAACTGCGAGATCCCAGCCGCGAGGGCGCCGCTCCCCCCGCTCGGAAGCCTCAGGGCGAACGCCTTGTCCTCCTCGAACTCCCTAGGCATGTCCTGGCGCAGGACCACCGCCGCGACGCCTCCCCCGGTTCCCTCGACCGTTCGGTACTTCTCGGCGTTCCCAGGGGGCCCGGCTAGAACGAGGCGGACGAGGCGGTCGCGCGCGGGCGCGGTCCGGGCGAGCGGCGTGGCGCCGACGGCCGTGACCAGGTTGTAGGCGGTGCCGTCGGATACGATGACGATCGGGTCGGCCAGCTGACCGTTCTTGACCGGGAAGATCTCGAGCCGCTCGCGCGGCCCTTTCTGCCACACCGAGACTCGACCGGCGAAGACCGTTTGCTGGGGTGTGGGCGAGCTCTCGCCCTGCGCCGGCAGGAGCCATGTTTCGTGGAAGGCGCGCGGCCCGCGCGGAACCCCCTGACGTCGGGCGTCTAGGACCGGGCCCAGATCGTCCTGCCCGAAGACGGGAACGGCCTGGACGGCCCCGAGCGCGAGCGCAACGGCGATGGCTGCGACATGAAGCCGGCGTCTCTGGACGGCTCTCGCGAAACGGGTGGGGGATCGAATCACGGCTGGATCTTAAGGCCCGGCGGCCTCGGATTCCAGCGCCGGTACTTCGGGTTTGGATTCCGTGACATGGGACTCGAGCGCGTGGACGCCGACCGGCTCCACGCGCCCTCGGACTTGCGTCTCGCCCAGCGGGCGGGTGGTGAACTCCGCGCCGGCCCGCCGGGCCGTCTCTTCCGATACCACGATCGATGCGCCTGCCTCCTTCGAATGGTCCTGGAGACGACTCGCGAGATTGACCGTGTCGCCGATCGCGGTGTATTCGAGTCGTCGTTCGACGTCCCCCACGAACCCGACGATCGCGGTACCGCTGTGAATCCCGATCCCGATCGCGAGCGTGGGTCGGTCGTGGGCGGCCCAGTACCTATTGAGGAGCGAGAGCCTGGCCTGCATCTCGAGGGCGGCGCGGCAAGCCTGGGCGGCGTGGTCGACCGCTGGGACCGGCGCGCCAAAGAGGGCCATGAAACCATCGCCCAGGAACTTGTCCAGCGTTCCGCCGTACTGGAAGACGACCTCGACCATGGCGGCGAACAGATCGTTGAGGATTTCGACGGTCTGCTCCGGTCCGAAGCGCTCCGAAAGCGTGGTGAACCCGCGTACGTCGGCGAAGAGGACCGTGATCTCGCGCTGGTCGACCCGGCGCTGAAGGCCGCGATCGGCGGCGATCGTCTCCACGACATCGGGCGGCAGGACCTTCCCGAAGGCGCGCTTGATCTCGCGGTGGCGCCGGCCCTCGGTCAGCCACGACCCCGCGCTGGCGACTCCGTAGGCGACGATCCCACCCAGGGCTGGACCAGCCAACGGAAGGATCCAGCCGGTCGCGAAAAAAGCGCCCAGCGCGAGAGCGGTCCAACCGAGGAGGAGAGCTAGAAACCAGACCGCCGCCCCGCGCACTGAACGCGAACCGGCGACGAGGAGTCCCGCCAGGATGGCCAACAGGGCCGTCGCCGCGGCGGCCACGGCCGTGGGCGGCGCGCGCAGAAAGTCGCGCCGGGTCAGAGTGTCGAGGAGCGTAGCGTGGAGGAGCACCCCGGGCTCGGTCGCTCCGAATGGAGAAGCGAAGATGTCGCCCACGCCTGTCGCGCTCGAGCCGATCAGGACGGTGCGGTCGGCGAAGATCGCGGGGTCGAGTGGTGGATCGCCCCCGATCGCGATCTCGTCGTAGCTCCTCAGGACCGCGTGGGCGGCGACGACCGGATACGGTCGATCCGGATAGCCCCCGCGCCAATGGGCCCACAATCGGCCGTTCTCGAGCGGTAGAGGTTGTTCGTCCAGGAAGAGCCGGCCATGGCGGGCCGCGAGTCGCGTGTAACCGTCACGCCCACCCACGGCGAGAGCCAGCGTAAAAGTCGGGTAAACGTGTTCGCCGATCCGCGCCAGGAGGGCTTCGCGCCGCTCGACGCCATCCGGATCAGGGGAGCGGTCGATGACGCCCACGCCGTCCGCGGCGGCGAGAAGCGATGGAAAGGGCGCGGCCGCGTCGGCGTATGCCGTGGCGAGTGTAGGAGGAGGCGAGAAGGGAAGCGCGAAAGTGACCAAGGCCGGAACGGCAGGGTTCGGCGCCGGATCCTCGTTCGGGCGCACGAAGACGGCGGCATGGACGACGGGCGCGCCAAGATTCGCGGTGGCCGTCGCGAGAGCGCTGTCGGCCATGGGCCGCGACAAGTCGCGCTCGGCGAAAAGCACGTCGTAGCCGACTGCGCGCGGATGTCCGAGGGCGACGAAGTCGAGGATGGCGGCATGAGCGTTCCGCGGCCAGGGCCAGCGGCCGAGCGTCTCGTGGCTCGCGCGAAGCGATTCGTTGTCGATGTCGATGATGACGATGGACGAGTCGGGCGGCGCGTCGGCGATCGCGGCCTCGGCCCGGAGTCGCAGATCGCCGGTTCGCGCCTCGAGCCCGCGGAACGCCTCCGTCATGCCGGCGGCAAGAGTGAGCACGGCGCCCATCGCGCCGGCAGCGAGCCCCAGAAGGAACCGCTCGCGGCGCTCGGTTTTCACTGGCGAGCGGTCGTTGGACGGGCAGTTCTCGGACGAGCAGATCTCGGACGAGCAGTTCTGGGACGAACGGTCATCGGGCGCGATCGTTGTACTCGGAGACCAGCCGCTGCCGGCCGCGGACCAGTCGGTCGTACTGCGCGGCCAGGACCCGCTGTCGTTCGGTCGCGAGGCGGTGGCGGTCGCGAGCTTCCTGAAGCGCTCGCCGAACCCGGTCATATCCAGCCGGGTCGTACGCCAGCTCGTTGGCGATCCGCCACTCGTAGTCCACGACAAGCTCGCCATAATCGCGCGCCCGCCTCTCGACGAAGGTCTTCTCGCGCGCATTCTCGGCCCGGTCGATGAGGAGTCGCGCGATCGTGTCGTCGCTGGCGTCGAGCCGCGCGGCGAGAGCGACGAGCTGTTGGTCGCTAGGCTCGGGAGCACGCCCCTCGCCCCCGCGGGACCATGTCATGACCAGGAGCACGGCGGCGACCGCAGCGACGGCCAGCACGGCGAGGAGCGCGCGCGGAACGCTGCGCGGGGCGAGCTGGGTCCAGACCACCTCGGGCCGGGGAGCCGGCGCGGCCGCGCTTGGCGGAGACACCTCCGCTTCGCCTCGTGGTTGGATCGAGCTGGGCGGCTCCTCGCGTTCTATGGCCGCCAGCGTGAGGTCGGGAGGCACGGACGAGACGGGCGCCGTGAAGACCGGAGGTGCAGGGACCGGCGGTACAGTAGCTCTTTCGATGGTCGGGGCTGAGGCCGGCGGTGCTGGAGCGCTTTCGACGGTCGGGACTGTGGCTGCTGGCGCTGGAGCCCTGTCGACGGACCGAAGAGGGATTGGCCGCGGAGGAGTCGTGTCCGTGGACGGTGCCTGGGGCCCGGTCGTGCGGAGTCGCGAGAGGTGCTTCGAGATTTCGCGCCGGCGTAGCGCGCGCAGGTCCGGATCGTCGATTGTCCCCCCTGGGTCGTCGGCCTCCGTGGGGCGCTCGGCGTGCTGCCGGAGCTCCTCCCGCAGGGACTCGACCATCGCGGCGGGGAGCTCGTCCCTGAGCACGGCGAGCGCTCGGGTAGGCGCCGCCGCGTCGCCGCCAGCCCATGCCGCGTGGGCACGAGCGATCACGACCGACGCCACCGATGGCAGCGCACCCTCCCGCAGGTCGTTCAAAGCATCGAGGCTCGCGGGGGGATCGAAGCCTCCGTCGGCCTCGATCATCAGGATCGCTAGCCAGTACTCGTCACGCTCGACCGCAGATCTCCACTCCCCCAGCATCCGTCGCCAGAGCGACGGATCCTCGACCCGCGAGTCAAGCGCCAGCGCCGCCAGGAGCGCAACCACGGCGGCGTCGTGCCGCGTCACCCCAACAGTCGTCGCCGCCCACCCCTCGATGGCGTCGCGGATCGAAGCAGGTGTCAGGTAGGCGACCGCGTTTTCGGCGTCGCGCTCGTGGAACCAGAAGAGTCGGTCGCGCAGGCGGAGATCGACGTTGGAGAGGCGCGCGAGCGCGGCGTCGACGTGCGCGGGCTCGCGCCGCACAGGGTGGAGGAGCCATGGCAGGTCCCATGGCGTCCGGTACGCGCCCCAGGACGTAAGACCCCGGATCCGCTCGGCCGCGCGCGCGATCTCCAGCCACGCCGCCTCGCCCGGGAGGGCGAGCACGCGATACGGATTGTCGCGGAAGGGATCGGAGGCGATGGAGGAAGTGGCGGTCATCGCGTGGGGGACCGCAGCGGTTCCAGAGTACGGCATGTGCAAGTATAGTGCCCGAGGGATGCCGCTAGCGCCTCGGATCTCGTCGCCTTGCGGCGTGGATCTTGGGTAGTGGGTCGGCTGACCCACTACCGCCGATTCTTGAAGTGCGCCCGGATCACTTATACAATGGAATCGGAACCAGTGGAATGGTCGG